>NZ_JBMDKB010000031.1:0-52786 GCF_057809495.1 Allobosea sp. FG18 | reverse complement strand
CAGCAGCACGGTATCGGAGACCGCGATGCCGATGCGGACGGGCGTTCCGGGCGCAGGCGGTGGGCCTTCGCCGCCGCGTGTGGTCAGGCGCAGCGCGACCGGGCTGCCGCCGTTCAGGACCGTCTGCAGCAGCAGCGTGTCGCCTTGGTAGACCGCGCCGGTGACGCGGCCCTCGAAGCAGTTCATCCCCTCACCTTCGCCCGGTCCGAGCAGATGCAGGCGCTCCGGCCGCAGCACCATCGTGCAGCGCCCCTGCCGGGTCGGCAGGTTGTCGGCGCGGATGGTCGCGCCGGCAGCACGAGCGACGCCATCGGTCACCGCGACGTCGAGGAAGGAGGATTCGCCGATGAATTCGGCGACGAAGCGGCTGCGGGGATCGTCATAGATCGCGCGCGGCGTATCGATACGGGCGATCCGGCCGCGATCGAGGATGGCGACGCGGTCCGACATGGTCAGCGCCTCGCGCTGGTCATGCGTGACATAAACGGTCGTGGTGCCCAGCCGCTCATGGAGCTGGCGCAACTCGATCTGCATGCGTTCGCGCAGCTGCTTGTCGAGCGCCGAGAGCGGCTCGTCCATCAGGATGATGCGCGGCTCGAAGACGATGGCGCGGGCGAGCGCGACGCGCTGGCGCTGGCCGCCGGAGAGCTGGTCGATGCGGCGCCCGCCGAAGCCGCCGAGCTGGAACATCTCCAGGGCCGCCTCGACGCGCCGGGCGGCCTCGGCCGCCGGCACCCGCCGCAGCCGCAGCGGAAAGCCGACATTGCGAGCGACGTCCATATGCGGGAACAGCGCGTAGTTCTGGAAGACCATGCCGATCTCGCGCTTGTGCGGCGCGAGGCGCACGACCTCGCGCTCGCCGAAGCGGATCGAGCCCTTGTCGGGCCGCAGGAAGCCGGCGATCGCCATCAAGAGCGTCGTCTTGCCCGAGCCGGAAGGGCCGAGCAGGGTCAGGAACTCGCCCGGCCGGACATCGAGATCGATCTCGTCCAGCACGGGCACCGCGCCGTAGGCCTTGCTCAGCCGCCGGACCGCGATGGGCAGGGCCGTCGCGGAACCCGGGTCCGAGGCGGCCGCATCGCGCGGCCGCTCGTGGTCGCCGGCCAGTCTCATTCGGTCAGCATGTTCTGGTAGGCGGAGGAGGCCTGCGCCTCGAACTTGATGTACCAGTCGAGGTCCACCGGCAGCTGCTTGCCGGCATTGTCCGGATGGGACGGCAGCGTCTTGGCGAAGGCCGCGTCGATCGCGCCGCCCTCATAGGCTTTCTTGTTGGTCGGGCCGTAGGTGATGTATTTCGTGAACTCGGCCTGGTATTGCGGCTTGCTGATCTCGGCGAGGAACTTCATCGCCAGATCCTTGTTCGGCGCGCCCTTGGCGATCGCGAAGCAATCATAGTCGAGCAGGCCCTGGTTGAAGGTATAGGCGACCTTGGCGCCGTCCTTGGCGGCGACGTCGAAGCGGCCGTTCCAGCCGGTGATCATGTCGACCTCGCCGTCCTTCATGAGCTGGGCATGCTGCGCGCCCGAGCTCCACCAGACCGCGATATGCGGCTTCAATTCGCGGATCTTCTTGATTGCGCGCTCAATGCCGCCGGGCTGCGAGAGAACCTCATAGACCTTGTTGGCGGGAACGCCGTCGGCCATCAGCGCCGGCTCCAGCGCGCCGGCCACGCCCTTGCGATAGGAGCGCTTGCCCGGGAATTTCTTGACGTCCCAGAAATCGGCCCAGCTCTGAGGGCCGTTCTGGCCGTAGGTCTTGGTGTTCCAGGCGAGCACGGTCGAGAACACGTCGCCACCGACGCAATAATCCTGCGCCGTGCCGGGCAGGAAGTTCGAGGTGTCGATGACCTTGTAGTCGAGCTTCTCGAGGATGCCCTCGGCACCGGCGCGGGCAGCGCTGCCGGAGCCGCTGGCGACCACGTCCCAGGTCACGGCGCCGGCCTTCACCTTGAGGCGCAGGTCCGCGATGCTGGTATAGGTCTCCTCCTTGACCTTGATGCCCAAGGCCTTCGCGGCGGGCTGGAAGAGCGCCTTGCTCTGGCCCTCCTGATAGGAGCCGCCGAAGGAGACGACGGTCAGTTCCTGCGCCCAGGCGGGCGCAGCGCTCAACAGGCCCAGGCCCATGACGAGGGCAAGGGCCGTTTTCGTCGGCGTGATCGGCTGGCGCGGCATGTGTCTGTTCTCCCGTTTGAACGATGCGTTCCCCAAAGATGAGCGCGCGGTTGGCCGATCAACGGCGTCCGCACGTCTCGCCTCATGCAGGGTCCGGCGAAATTGGTCTGGCCATAAGGTCCACTCTGAGAATTCGGGGCGACCACTTTATCGCGTCAGCGGGCCAAACGATCGCGCCAGCTGTAGTAGAGGACGGACGGCGCGAGGAACCAGGGATTGCCGCTGTAGAAGGGTCGCGTCTGGAAGGGCAGGCCGTCGAAGGCCGTCTTGCCCTCGGCGAGGCCGAGCACCTGCTGGCCGAGCCGCATGCCGAGATAGCTCGCCATGCCGACGCCGGAACCGCAATAGCCCATGGCGTAATGCATGCCCTCGTGCCGGCCGATATGCATCAGCTCGTCGAAGCTATAGGCGACGAGGCCGCACCAGGAATGGCTGATCTTGCGGCCTGCTAGTTCCGGGAAAATCCGGCTCATCGCGGCATGGAGCAGCGGCCCGCTGCGGCGCGGATCGGTCTCGCTCAGCGAGACGCGGCCGCCGAACAGGATGCGCCGCCGGTCGGGCGAGGCGCGGTAGTAATAGACCACCTTGCGGGTGTCGCTGACGATGCGGTTCTTCGGGATTAGCCTGTCGACCAGTTCCGGCTCCAGCGCCTCGGTTGCGATGACATAGCTGCCGATCGGGATGACACGGCGGCGCAGCCAAGCCGTCAGCGGGCCGGTATAGCCGTTGGTGGCGATGACGATATCGCGGGTGCGGATCGTGCCGCGCGGGGTCTGGACGAGGAAATCCTGCCCGATGCGCTCGATGCCCGTCGCCGGGCAATACGGGACAAGCTCGGCGCCGGCCGCGACGACGCGCTGCAACAGGCCCTGATGGTAGCGGGCCGGGTTGATCGAGGCATGGCTCTCGTAGACGACGCCGCCATGGTAGAGATCGGAGCCGATCTCGCTGCGCTGCTCAGCGCGCGGCACGACATGGCAGGCGACTTCCAGCCCCTTCGGCTGCGTGCCGACGCTGCGGGCCAGCTCCTCGTATCGGCCCGGCGCATGCGCCGCATGGAAGCGACCGACGACGCCGAAATCGCAATCGATCCCCTCGTCCCGGACGAAATCGCCGATATAGCGAAGGGAATTCCGGCCCTCCTGCATGATCGCGAAGGCGCGTTCACGGCCATGGCGGCGGGCGAGTTCGTCGAAGCCCGGCTTCACGCTGGTCGAAATCTGGCCACCATTGCGGGTGCTGCAACCGAAGCCCGCCGCCTCGGCATCGAGGACGACCGTATGGCGCCCGCCGCGCGCTGTCTGGAGCGCGGCCTGCAAGCCCGTATAGCCGGAGCCGACGATGACGACCTCGGCCTGCTGCGGCGGCTCGCTACGCGGCAGGTCGGGCCGTGGCACCTCGTCCCACCAATAGGGCGCAGCCTTGAAATCACTGGCGAACAGATCGCTCGACATTATCGCGTCATCCCCCCGGATCAGATTCGCGCCACCACACTCTTGAGCTTGCAGTAGGAGCGCAAGCCCGCCATGCCCTTGGCGCGGCCGAAGCCGGATTTGCGGTTGCCGCCGAAAGGCATCGCGATGCCGCCGGCGAAGAACTCGTTGATATAGACCTGGCCCGCATCGACAGCCCGCGCATAGCGCCAGGCCTTGGCGTGATCGCGGGTGTAGATGCCCGCGACCAGCGCATAGGACGTCGCGTTCGCCGCGACGATGGCCTCGTCGAAATCGGGGACGACCTGCACCGTCAGCACCGGCCCGAAGATCTCCTCCTGAACCAGCGGATCGTCCGGTCCATGTGCCAGCACGATGGTCGGCCGATAGAACCAGCCGCCGCCGCAATCCTCAGGCGGCACGACGGCACCACCCGCGAGGATGCGATTGCCGGCGGCGCGGGCGCGATCGACATGGCCGGCGACGCGAGCGAGCTGTGCCGCCGAATTGATCGGCCCGATACCCGCATCGCTCAGGCCATGGCCCGGCCGCAAGGCTTTCGCGCTGGCGACAAGACGTTCGAGCAAGGGTTCGGCAATCGCCTCCTCGACGATCAGGCGCGAGCCGGCCGAGCAGATCTGTCCGGCATTCTCGAAGATCGCCTCCATGATCCCGGCGATGGCCGCATCGAAATCGCAATCGGCGAGCACGACGAGGGGAGACTTGCCGCCGAGTTCGAGCACAAGGCGGGTGACATGCTCGGCCGCGGCCCGCATCACGCGCTGCCCGGTCGCGACCGAGCCGGTGAAGGTGATGTGGTCGATGCCGGGATGGGCGACGAGCGCCGCACCGGCCTCGGCACCAGTGCCGGCCACCACGTTGAGCACGCCTGCGGGCAAGCCGGCCTCATGCAGCAATTCAGCCAGCATCAGCGTCGTGAAGGGCGTCTGCTCGGCCGGCTTGACCACGAGCGTGCAACCGGCCGCGAGCGCGGGCGCGATGCCGCGCGCCGCCGTCGAGAGCGGATAGTTCCAGGGCACGATCTGGGCGGCGACCCCGACCGGCTCCTCGATCGTCAACCCGATATGGTCGGGGCCAACAGGCATGCTGTCGCCCTGCAGCTTGTCGGCCGCGCCGGCATAATAGGCGAAGGCCTTCACGACGCCGCCGACATCGCCCTCGGCTTCGGCGAGACGCTTGCCGGAATCGAGGGTCTCGACCACGGCGAAACGGGCCGCGCGCTCGGCGATCAGGCGGCTCGCCCGCATCAGGATGTCGCCGCGCGCGGCCGGGCTCAGGCGCGACCATGGGCCGGAGAGCGCAGCGCGGGCGGCTGCGACCGCGCGATCGATGTCTTGGCCATCACCGGCTGCGACCGTTGCGAAAGCCTTGCCCCGGCCGGGGTCGAAGCTCTCCATCCGCCGCCCGGAGGCGGACTCGACGAAGCGCCCGTCGATGAAATGCCCGCCCGGCAGGCCGGCGAGCGTTCCTGTCCTGATGGCTTCGGCGACGAGATCGGCGCGGTCCGCGGTCACGCGCCGATCTCCGTGACCTGATAGGCCGCTTTTTCGAGCCAGGACGGCTCGATCTCGACGCCCCAGCCCGGGCCGTCGGGGATCGCGACCATCCCGTCGCGCGCCTGCGGCGGGTTGCGCAGCAGGCCCTGCTCCCAGGGGTAGTAATCCGGCCCCTCGATCGAGAACTCGACATAGGGGCCGGCATTGGCGAGCGCGCCCATGATGTGCAGCGTGAACACGGTCACCAGCGACTGGTTCGCCGAATGCGGCGTCACCGGCAGGCCAGCCTCTTGCGCCCAGCGGGCGACTGTCAGCATGCGCCCGACGCCGCCGATATAGCAGACGTCCGGCTGAACGACGTCGACCACGCGGCCGTCGATCATGGCCCGCCAGACGGCGAGGTCGCAGTCCTGCTCGCCACCGGTGACGTCGAGATCGAGGGCGTCACGGACCTCACGCGTCCAGGCATGCTCCCAATAGGGACAGGGCTCCTCGAAATGGACGATGCCGTGGTCCTGCAACATCTTGCCGACTGCGATGGCCTTGGCCGGCGAATAGGCGCTGTTGCCGTCGACGAGCAGCGTCGCATCAGCGCCGAGCGCGCGCCTGATCTGCGGCACGATCGCCTCCGTCCGGCCCGGCCACTCGTCGATGTCGCGGCCGCATTCACGCCCGACCCGGAACTTGAACGCGCGGTAGCCATGGGCATCGCGCAGGCGCAGGAAGCGCTCGGCCTCTGCTTCAGGCGTGATCTCGCCGCGCTTCATGCTGGAGGCGTAGACCGGGAAGGGACGCGGCGTGCCGCCGAGCAGTTCGCAGACGCTTTTCCGCTCGATCCGGCCGCGCAGGTCCCACAGGGCCGTATCGAGCCCGGTCATGGCGCGGCAGAGATAGGAGCCGGGGAACTTGTGCTCGCGCTCGCCGATCGTCGCGATCAATTCGTCGATGTCGAAGCCATCCGCGCAAACCGCCCAGCGCGCGACCTGCCGGTGGAAGACCGTCGCGGTGATGTCGGCATTATAAGGCGAGAACTGGCCCCAGCCCTGGCTGCCATCCTCGCATGTGGCGCGGACGAAGCCGACGTCCTGCGTCGAGAAGCTTTCGAGCCGGGTGATCTTCATCGCTGCCGCTATCCGTTCCGGGAGCGCCGCCCGGCGGGACCGCGAGCAGCTTCGGCGCAAGAAGGGGCTTGAATTGGCCTGATCCCAAGGTCCATTCTCGCCAAATCGACAGTCCACTCCCACTCAAGGCATCATGGTCAAACGCGAGGAAGGCGCCCTGCTCCAGTCGATCGTGCTGGACCGAGAGGGCGAGCATGGGCTCAGCGTCCAGATCTGCGCCGGCCTGCGCGAACTGATCCTCGGCGGCACGCTCAAGGTCGGCGAGCGCCTGCCGGCGACGCGGACGCTGGCGCAGGAATTCAGGGTCGCCCGCACCACCATCGTCGAAAGCTTCGAGCGGCTTGCGGCGGAAGGGCTGATCGAGACCCGCGTCGGCTCCGGAACCTATGTCAGCCAGGCGCTGGCAAACGAGCGCCCCGCCCCGGCCGCCGCGGCCACCGCCGCGCCGACGGCGCGGGTCAAGCTGGCGCAGGCCATGAACACGGCGTCAAAACTGTTCGGCACGCGCCTGCCGCACCAGCCCCGTGCCTTCACCACGGCGATGCCGGCCTTCGACGCCTTCCCCATGGCGCAATGGGCGAGGCTCTCAGGCAAGCACTGGCGCAAGCCGCGCCATCAGGTGCTCGGCTATCCCGATCCGCATGGCGAGCGGGCCCTGCGCCAGGCCATCGCCGCGCATCTCAGGCTCAATCGCGGCATCGCCTGCGAATGGCAGCAGGTCTTCGTGGTGGCCGGCGCGCAGCAGGCCTTCCAACTGATCGCCGCGACGCTGCTCGACCCCGGCGACAAGGTCTGGTTCGAGGACCCCGGCGCGATCGGCGCCCGCAACAGCATGATCCAGTCCGGTGTCGAGATCGTGCCCGTCCCGGTCGACGAGGCCGGGCTCGTCGTCGACGAGGGGCTACGCCGCGCGCCGGAATTCCGGCTCGCCTTCGTGACGCCGGCACATCAGCAGCCGCTCGGCGCCAAGATGAGCCTGGAGCGGCGGCTCGCCCTGCTGGAGGCGGCCGAGGCCAGCGGCGCCTGGATCATTGAGGACGACTGGGACGGCGAGTTCTGCTTCCAGGGCGCGCCGATGGCGACGCTGACCAGCATCGATCGCAGCGGCCGCGTCATCTATGTCGGGACCTTCTCGAAGACGCTGTTCCCGTCATTGCGGCTCGGCTTCCTCGTCACGCCGCCGCATCTCGTCGAGCAGATGGGCATCTGTCTCGAAGCCTTTTCGCCGGGCGTTCCGACGGCGCTGCAGGGCATCGTCGCCGATTTCATCGTTGAAGGGCATTTCGCGACGCATGTCCGCCGCATGCGCAAGCTCTACCAGGAACGCTACCAGGCACTGGAGGACGCTGCGCGGGAGTATCTGGCGCCCGATCTGGAAGTCGTGCCGACCCAGACCGGCATGCATACCATCGCCTATCTCCGCGACGGGCTCGATGCCGTCGCGCTGACGCAGGCCGCCGCCCGGCGCGGCGTCACGGTCGCGCCGATCAGCCGCTTCTGCCTCGAACCCGTCGCGCAAGACGGTCTCGTGCTCGGCTTCAGCGGCTTCACGCCGGCTGAGATCAAGACCGGTGTGCTCGACCTGCGACGCGCCATCGACGACCTCATGGCGGCCGGCGAGTGGACTGACGCTTCGGCGGGAATGGCCCTTAGCGGGAAGCCCAATTCTCCCTAGCAATTCCGGCAGGCACAGCGGGTGAGAGCATCTTGAGCGAATGGGACGTGATCATCGTCGGCGCGGGTTCGGCCGGCTGCGTGCTGGCCGGGCGGCTCGCCGAAGCCGGCCATGGCTCGATCCTGGTGATCGAGGCCGGGCCGCGCGATCTCAGCCCCTGGGTCCATCTGCCGATCGGCTACGGCAAGACCTTCTACCATCGCCGCATGAACTGGATGTACCGGACCACGCCGCAAGCCGGGCTGGATGGGCGGGAAATCTACCAGCCGCGCGGCAAGGTGGTCGGCGGATCGAGCGCGATCAATGCGGTGGTCTATGCCCGCGGCCAGGCCGAGGATTTCGACGAATGGCAGCGGCTCGGCAATCCCGGCTGGGGCTGGGCCGAGGTGCTCGCCGCCTATAGGCGCATGGAGGACCACGCGCTGGGCGCTTCGATCTGGCATGGTGCAGGCGGCCCGCTCCATGTCGAGAACGTCGCCAAGGAGGTTCATCCGCTCACGCCGCTCTTCGTCAAGGCGGCCGGCGAAGCGGGCCTGTGCTTCAATCCGGACCTGAACGGCGCGACCAGCGAGGGCGCTGGCTTCTACCAGATCACCACGCGCGGCGGCCGGCGCGAATCGGCGGCACGCGCCTTCCTGCATCCGGCAAGGCGGCGCGGGCGCGTGAAGCTCGAAACCGATTTGCAGGTGACGCGTATCCTGTTCGAAGGGCGGCGCGCCATCGGCGTCGAGGCCAGGCGCGGTGGCGAGACCTTGCGCTTCGGCGCCCGCAGGGAGGTCGTCCTCTCCGGCGGCGCGTTCAATTCGCCGCAATTGCTGCAGCTTTCCGGCATCGGTCCGGCGGAACTGTTGAAGCAGCACGGCATCACGCCGCTGCTCGACCAGCCGGCGGTCGGCCGCAACCTGCAGGACCATCTCTGCTACGACCATGTCTACCGCTCGAAGCGGCCGAGCCTGAACGAGGCGCTGCTGTCCTGGCCTGCCCGCATCGGCATGGCCGTGAACTATCTGTTGCGGCGGCGCGGGCCGCTCTCGCTCAGCGTCAACCAGGGCGGTGGATTCTATCGCACCCGGCCGGAGCTGACGCGGCCCGACATGCAGCTCTATTTCTCGCCGCTGAGCTATGAGCGCGCCGTGCCGGGCGTGCGCGCCCTGATGAAGCCCGACCCGTTCCCCGGTTTCAGCCTCAGCGTCTCGCCCTGTCGCCCGCTCAGCCGCGGCCATGTCGCGATCCGCTCGCCCGATCCGCAGGTCGCGCCGGAGATCGCGCCGAACTATCTCTCCGATCCCGAGGACCTGTGCATCCTGCTGGACGGCGCGCGCTTCCTGCACCGGCTCGCCGCGACACCGACGCTCTCCGCCGTGATCGACACCGCGATCCGGCCGGGGCCGGAAGCCGCCGACGAGGAGGCGCATGTCGCCGCGATCCGCGCGAACGCCTATTCGGTGTTCCACCCCTGTGGGACCTGCCGGATGGGCCCCGACGTGAGCGACGCCGTGGTCGACGCCAGATTGCGGGTGCATGGCGTCGAAGGCCTGCGCGTCGTCGACGCCTCGATCTTCCCCACTATCCCATCGGGCAACATCAACGCGCCGGCCATGATGGTCGGAGAGCGCGCCGCCGCCCTGATGGCGGAAGGCTGAGAGCGAATTCCCCTGCCCCGCCGGCCGTCGCCGGCATCTTTCCCCGGAGGACAGACCATGATCACACGCCATGAAGTGACCGGACGATTGAGCAAGGTGCTCGTCGCCAACGGCTTCGCCTTCCTCTCAGGCCTCACTGCAGCCGATCGCAGCGGTGGCGTGCGCGAGCAGACGGCCGATATCCTCAAGCAGATCGACGGCTATCTGGCGATGGCCGGCACCGACAAGACCCGCATCGTCATCGCCAATATCTGGCTGAAGGACATCGCGAATTTCAGCGAGATGAACGCCGCCTGGGAGACCTGGGTCGATCCCGCGCAGCCGCCGGCCCGCGCCACCGTCGAGTCGCGATTGGCGGCCGAGAACATCCTGGTCGAGATCCAGGTCCAGGCGCTGGTCTGAACCCTGCATAAACCGCGCAAAGACATGCAAGCCGGCTATTCCGCCGGACGCATTCCCGTGTGAAGATCGCGCATCGGAGATGGATGACCGGCATGACGCAAGCCTACACGTTCGACGCTCTGAAGCAGGATGTCGCCGCCGGCCGCATCGATACCGTGCTCGCCTGTCTCGTCGACATGCAGGGGCGCCTGATGGGCAAGCGCTTCCATGCCGCCTTCTTCCTCGAAAGCGGGCATCACGAAACGCATAGCTGCAACTACCTGCTCGCCACCGATATGGAGATGGAAACCGTAGCCGGCTACGCGGCGACGAGCTGGGCCGCCGGCTATGGCGACTACACCATGAAGCCTGACCTCTCGACCTTGTGCCGCGTGCCCTGGCTCGAAGGGACGGCACTCGTGCTCTGCGACGTGCAGGACCATCACGGCCACGACATCCCGCATTCGCCGCGCGCCGTGCTGAAGAAGCAGGTCAGGCGGCTCGAGGCGATGGGGCTCAAGGCCTATATGGCGACCGAGCTCGAATTCTTCCTGTTCGACCAGAGCTACGAGAACGCCTGCGCCAGCGGCTACCGCGACCTCAAGACCGCGAGCAGCTACAACGAGGACTACCACATCTTCCAGACGACCAAGGAAGAGGCGGTGATGCGGGCGATCCGCAACGGTCTGCAGGGCGCCGGCATCCCCGTGGAGAACTCCAAGGGCGAGGCCTCGGCCGGGCAGGAAGAGATCAATGTCCGCTATGCCGACGCGCTGACGATGGCGGACCGGCACGCGATCATCAAGAACGCCTGCAAGGAGATCGCCTGGGCGCAGGGCAAGTCGATCACCTTCCTCGCCAAGTGGAGCAACGCGCATGCCGGCTCCTCCTCGCATATCCACCAGTCGCTCTGGAGCGCCGACGGCAAGACCCCGCATTTCCTCGATGCGCAGGCGAAACACGGCATGTCGCCGCTGATGCGGAACTATGTGGCCGGCCTGCTGGCGCATGCCTCCGACATCACCGGCTTCCTCGCGCCTTATATCAACTCCTACAAGCGCTTCGTCGCCGGCACCTTCGCGCCAACCAAGGCGATCTGGAGCGCCGACAACCGCACCGCCGGCTACCGGCTCTGCGGCGCCGGAACCAAGGGCATCCGCATCGAATGCCGGGTCGGCGGCTCGGACCTCAATCCCTATCTCGCGATGGCGGCGCTGCTCGCCGCCGGGATCGACGGCATCGAGAAGAAGATGGAGCTGGAGGAGGCTTTCGTCGGCGATGCCTATGGCGACCGGAACGTCCGCGAAATCCCGAAGACCCTGCGTGATGCGACCGTGGCGCTGAAGGGCTCGGCGATGCTGCGCAAGGCCTTCGGCGACGACGTGATCGACCATTATGTCCGCGCCGCCGAATGGGAGCAGGAGGAGTACGACCGCCGGATCACCGATTGGGAAGTGAAGCGCGGTTTCGAACGCGCCTGACCGCCCCCCTCCTCCCGCAGCAAAAGCCTTCAGCCAGACGGATAGTGACGATGACGATGATCCGATGCGTGTCGCCGGTGGACGGCTCGGTCTATGCCGAGCGGCTGGCCCTGAGCCTCGACGAGGCCAAGGCTGTGGTCGCGCGCGCCCGCAAGGCGCAGAAGGCCTGGGCCAGGCGCCCGCTGGACGAGCGCATCGCGCTGGTGCTCAAGGGTGTCGCGCGGCTCAACGAGATGGGCCAGGAGGTCGTGACCGAACTCGCCTGGCAGATGGGCCGGCCGATCAAGTACGGCGGCGAGTTCAAGGGTTTCAACGAGCGCTCGAACTACATGGCCTCGATCGCGCAGGAGGCGCTGGCGCCGCTCGTCATCGAGGACAGCGCCGCTTTCAAGCGCTTCATCGCGCGCGAGCCGCATGGCGTCGTCTTCGTGATCGCGCCGTGGAACTACCCCTATATGACCGCGATCAACTCGGTCGCGCCGGCGCTGATCGCTGGCAATGCGGTCGTCCTCAAGCATGCCAGCCAGACTTTGCTCACCGGCGAGCGATTGGCGCGGGCCTTCCATGAGGTGGGCGTGCCGGAAGAGGTCTTTGCCAATGTCTTCCTCGACCATGAGACGTCCTCTCGGCTGATCGCCGAGAAGCAGTTCGACTTCATCAACTTCACCGGCTCGGTCGCGGGCGGGCAGGCGATCGAACGCGCCGCCGCCGGCACCTTCACCGGGATCGGGCTGGAGCTCGGCGGCAAGGACCCCGGCTATGTCATGGATGACGCCGATCTCGACAAGGCGGTGGACACGCTGATGGACGGCGCGACCTTCAATTCCGGGCAGTGCTGCTGCGGCATCGAGCGCATCTATGTGCATGAGAGCCTCTACGACGCCTTCGTCGAGAAATCGGTCGCCTGGGTCTCGAACTACCGGCTCGGCAACCCGCTCAATCCCGAGACCTCGCTCGGCCCGATGGCGCACAAGCGCTTCGCCCAGGTGGTGCGCGAGCAGATCGCGGAAGCGACAGCGAAGGGCGCACGCGCTCTGGTCGATCCCAAGCTCTTCCCGCAGGACGATGGCGGCGCCTATCTCGCGCCGCAGGTGCTGGTCGATGTCGACCATTCCATGACGATCATGCGCGAGGAGACCTTCGGCCCGGCTGTCGGCATCATGAAGGTGCGCGACGATGCGGAAGCCCTCGCGCTGATGAACGACTCGAAATACGGCCTCACCGTCTCACTCTGGACCGGCGATGCAGAGCGTGCCGCCCGTTTGGGTGAGAGCCTCGAAACCGGCACCGTCTTCATGAATCGCGCCGATTATCTCGACCCGGCGCTGTGCTGGACCGGCGTCAAGGAGACCGGGCGGGGCGGCTCGCTCTCGGTCATCGGCTTCCACAACCTCACCCGTCCGAAATCCTACCATCTGAAGAGAGCTGGCTGATGCCGATCACCGCGAACTGGAGCTATCCGACTGCCGTCAAGCTGGGCGCCGGGCGGATCAGGGAACTGGCCGATCACTGCAAGGCGCTCGGCATGAAGCGGCCGCTGCTGGTCACCGATCGCGGACTGGCGAGCATGGCGATCACGGGCCGCGCGCTCGACATCCTCGAGGCCGGCGGGCTCGGCCGGGCGATCTTCGCCGATGTCGATCCCAACCCGAACGACCGCAATCTCGACGACGGCGTGCGCGCCTTCAAGGCGGGCGGGCATGACGGCGTCGTCGCCTTCGGCGGCGGTTCCGGCCTCGATCTCGGCAAATGCGTGGCCTTCATGGCCGGCCAGACCAGACCCGTCTGGGATTTCGAGGATGTCGGCGACTGGTGGACGCGCGCCTCTGTCGAGGGCATCGCGCCGATCGTCGCCGTGCCGACCACGGCTGGCACCGGCTCCGAGGTCGGCCGCGCCTCGGTCATCACCAATTCGCAGACCCATACCAAGAAGATCATCTTCCACCCGAAATTCCTGCCGGGCGTGACGATCTGCGACCCTGAGCTCACGGTCGGCATGCCCAAGGCGATCACCGCCGGCACGGGCATGGATGCCTTCGCGCATTGCCTTGAGGCCTATTCCTCGCCGTTCTTCCATCCGATGAGCCAGGGCATCGCGCTCGAAGGCATGCGGCTGGTGAAGACCTATCTGCCGCGCGCCTATGCGGACGGCGGGGATATCGAGGCGCGGACCCAGATGATGGCTGCCGCCGCGATGGGCGCCGTCGCCTTCCAGAAGGGGCTCGGCGCGATCCACTCGCTCTCCCACCCGGTCGGCGCGGTCTACCACACCCATCACGGCACCACGAATGCCGTGGTGATGCCGCCCGTACTGCGCTTCAACCGCCCGGCGATCGAGGAGAAGATTGCGGCGGCCGCCGCCTATCTCGGCATCGCCGGGGGCTTCGACGGCTTCTATGATTTCGTGCTGAAGCTGCGGGCCGATCTCGGCATCCCCGACAAACTCGCCGCGCTCGGCGTCGGCACCGACCGGATCGACGAACTGGCCGAGGCCGCCGTGGCCGACCCCTCGACCGGCGGCAATCCGGTGGAGCTCACCGTCGATGCGGCGCGCAAGCTGCTTATCGAGTCGATCTGAGATCGACGGAGACTATCGACCGACGCGCAATTGGCGGACGATGTTCGCGGCGCGCCGGATCGCGGTGATCGCAGCACCAACAGCGATGAGCCAGAGCGCCACGACAAGCACCTGATTGTGGCCGCTCCAAAGCGGCTCCGCCAGCGACAGCATGGCCGCCGCCGTGATCGTGGCCATGCGATGCTGCTTGGCCATCGGCCCGGAGAAATCGGCGGGCAAGCCGCAATTGCGACCGAGCTCGCGGGTATAGGCGGTGAGCACCGCAAAGGCCGCCGCCGCCCAGCCCAGCGTCGGCACACCCGCGCCATAGCCGACGCCGACGAGGATCAGGATATCGGCGACGCGGTCCGGGAATTCGTTCCAGAACGGCCCGTCAGGCTCCTGCTTGCCGCCCTCGATCGCGACCATCCCGTCGAACAGGTTGCAGAGCAATCGGAACTGGCAGAACAGGGCTGCGACGAGCAGCAAAGCAACGCGGGAGCCACCGGTGGCCGCCCCCGCTTGCCAGAAGGCGATGCCGGCAACGGCCGCCATCGCCATGCTCGCCATCGAAATCTGGTTCGGCGTCACCGAGGCCGTGCTCAGCTTGCGGGCGATCGTGCGGGCCCAGCCGGAATCGCGGCTGGCGAGCGGGCGGCGGTTCTCGTCCTGCGCCATGATTCAGGCCTTCCGGATGCGCCAGAGCGAATAATTGTAGAGCGCGGCATAGCTCGTCGCGACGGTGAGCGGCACGGCGATGGTCTTCAGTATCTCGGGCGTGCCGCCGATCGTATGGAGGATCGTCAGCAGGCTCGCGGAGACGAGGCCGGCGATCACCGGTGGCGCCAGCAAGGCGGCAAGGCCAGAAAAGCGGTCGGCGAGAAACTCGATCGCACGTTGCAGGACCAGCGTGATCGTGGCCGAGATCGCGCCCTGTAGCAGGCCAGCGTAAAGCGGCGCCGGCATCGGATGGGCGCGGTTGGCGAAGGCTGCCCAGCTGCCCATCGCCAGGAAGGCGAAGCCGACATGGACGATGCCGCTCCGCATCAGGCGCGCAATCATACGGCCGACCAGCCGTAGCGGACGAGATGGAAGAAGATCGGGGCGGAGAAGACGACGGAGTCGAGCCGGTCGATGAAGCCGCCATGGCCGGCGATCAGGTGGCCCCAGTCCTTGACGCCGCGATCGCGCTTGATCGCCGACATAACCAGCCCGCCGAAGAAACCCATGAGGACGATGACCAGCGCAAGGAAAGCCGCCTGAAGCGGCGTGAACGGCGTCATCCAGGACAGGCCGGCGCCGACGGCGGTGGCGCTGAGCGCACCGCCGACGAAGCCTTCGACCGTCTTCGAGGGCGAGAGCTTCGGCGCGATCTTGGTGCGGCCGAGAAGCTTGCCCCAGACATATTGCAGGACGTCGCTGATCTGCACGACGATGACGAGGAAGGCGATCAGCAGGACATTGCGGCCCTCGTAGCCGGCGATATCGAGGCTGAGCAGCGCCGGCACATGCGAGGTGGCGAAGACGCAGATCATCAGCGCCCACTGCACCTCGGCGATGCGGATCAGGAAATGATCGGTGTCGCCGCGCGCCGCGGCGATGATCGGCATCAACAGGAAGGCGTAGACGGGAATGAAGATCGAGTAGAGCCCGTACCACTCGATCCAGATCAGGTAGTACTGCACCGGCAGCACGACGAAGAAAGCCGTAGCCAGCGCCCAGTGATCGGCGCGGCGCGTATCGGTCAGCGTGATGAACTCGCGCAGCGCCGCGAAGGAACAGAAGCCGAAGAGCAGGGTCACACCGGTCTTGCCGCCGATGAGCGCGAGCCCCATCAGCACGACCATGACCCACCAGGCCCGGATGCGGTCGTTGAGATTCTCGACCACGGCATTGGAACCGTCTGGCGAGAGCTTGCGCTGCAGCACGAAGCCGATGGTGGAGGCGAGGATGAGGACGCCGAGAATGCCGGCGAGCACGGCGACCAGATCGGGATGCGGCATCGTCATGACGCGTTCGCCTTCGGGGACAGGGCGAGCAGCGCGGCTTCGGCCCGCGCCAGGAAATCGGGCTTGGCCTCGCCCTCATCGAGGCGAAGCGGCGCGCCGAAGGTCACGGTGCAGATCAGCGGGATCGGCACGAACTCGCCCTTCGGCATGACGCGGTTGAGATTGTCGATCCAGGCCGGCACCAGCGCCACGTTCGGCCGCGCCTGCGCCAGATGGAACAGGCCGCTCTTGAACGGCAGCAGGCGCGCCTCCGTGGTGTTGCGCGTGCCTTCCGGGAAGACGATCAGCGATGAGCCGGCATCGAGCGCCTCGGTCATCTGCACGATTGGATCACTGGTGCGGCTCTCGCGATCGCGGTCGATCAGGACGGCATTGAAGACGTCGCGGCCGATGAAGCGGCGCAAGGCGCCTTTCAGCCAGTAATCGCTCCCCGCGACGGGACGGGTCATGAAGCGCAGGCGCCGCGGCAGCACGGTCCAGATCAGGACGAAATCGCCATGGCTGGCATGGTTGGCGAAGTAGATGCGCTGCTCGTCCGTGGGCTCGATGCCGGCCCAGCGGCCACGGACGGCCGTGATGAAGCGGGCGAAGAAGAGAATGAGCGCGCCAGCTAGACTTGCCCCTGCCTCACGCATTCCCCGATCCACCCCCGTTAGCCGTCTAGACGAGGTAGCGCCTGTTTCGAGCCCTGTCGATATCGGCGCCGCTCAGGGCGCATCTTCATTGTCGAGCCTGCGCCAGGGCAGGAGGAAGGGTTCGCCGGCATGGGAGCCGCGCAGGGCGTGGACACCGAAGACCTGCGCGAGCCTGACGTCGTCAAGGACATCCGCGGCAGGCCCGTCGGCAACCCGCCGGCCGCGATCGAGCAGCAGGAGCCGGTCGCAGAAGCGGGCGGCGAGCGTCAGGTCGTGCAGCACGACGACGACCCCGGTGCCGTCGCGGCTGATCCGGCGCAGCAGTTGCAAGCTGTCGAGCTGGTGCTGAGGGTCGAGGCCGGCCAGCGGCTCATCCGCCAGGAGATAGGGCGCCTCCACCGCCAATGCCCGCGCCAGCAGGACGCGACGGCGCTCGCCGCCCGAGAGCGTGCCGACCGCGCGGCCGGCGAAGTCGGCGACGTCGCAAAGCGCCAGCGCCCGTGCGACCGCCTGGCGGTCAGCTTCGCCGGCCTCGGCGAAGGGGCGGCGATGCGGCAAGCGACCGAGCCCGACCAGCGCCTCGACGGAGAGCGCCGCCGGCGCCTCGCCGCCCTGAGCGAGAAAGGCGACGCGGCGCGCGAGCGTGGCTCGACCGAGCTCCCGTGCCGTAGAGTCGTCGTAATCGACGCCGCCACGGTCAGTCGCGAGCAGCGCCGCCAGCACGCGCAGCAAGGTCGTCTTGCCGGCGCCGTTGGGGCCGATCAGGCCGAGAACCTCGCCAGGCCGGACCTGCGCATCGACCCCTTGCAGGATCGGCCTGCCGCCGAGCGAAACCGTGAGGCCGGACGCCGTGATTGCCATCACATGGCCTCCCGGCGCAGGCGCTGCACCAGCGCGAAGAGGAAGGGCGCGCCGATCAGCGCGGTGACCACGCCGAGCTTGAGTTCCGGCCTGACGGGCATGAGCCGCACGCCGATATCGGCCGCAAGGACGAGAATGGCGCCGCCGAAGCCGGAGGCGATCAGCAACCGGCCCGGCCGATGACCGACCAGTGGGCGCAGCAGATGCGGCACGACCAGACCGACGAAGCCGATCGCGCCGGTGACGGCGACCGCGCTGCCGACGGCCAGCGCCGCGCCGCCGACCAACCGCGCCCGTAGCCAGGCGAGGTCGAAACCGAGGCTCGCGGCCGTGTCCTCGCCGAGGCTGAGCGCATCGAGCGCCGGCGCCGCCGAGGCGAGCAGGACCCAGCCGAGCAGCATCAGGGGCAAGGCGAGCGCGACATGGTTCATGCTCCGATCCGCCAGCGAGCCCATCAACCAGAAGACGATCTCCAGCGCCGCATAGGGATTGGGCGCGAGATTGAGCGCGAGCGCGGTCGCAGCTCCGGCAAAGCTGTTCAGCGCCACGCCCGCAAGGATCAGCGTGGTCGTGCTCGCGCCGCGGCCGAGCAGGACGAAGAGGATCACGGTCGCCAGCAGCGCGCCGGCGATACCGCCGAGCGGCAGGGCAAGGGCAAGGCTGGCAGAGAGCCCGCTATAGAAGGCGAGGACGGCGCCGAAGGCCGCGGCGCTGGAAATGCCGATCACGCCGGGCTCGGCGAGTGGATTGCGCAACAACCCCTGCATCGCCGCGCCGGCCATGCCAAGGCTGAAGCCGACGAGGGCGCCGAGCAGGGCGCGCGGCAGGCGCAGTTCGTAGAGCACCAGCGCCGGCAGGCTTTTCTCCCCTGCGAGGAGGTCCGTCACCGCCTGGCCGAGCGCCAGGGGCGCGTAGCCGACGGCCATGGACATCACGGTCGCGGCCAAGGTGGCGAGAGCGAGCAGGCTCAACAGCACCGCCGGCCTGACGCCGCGTGAAGCCTCCGACCTCATGACTTCTCCTCCACGGCACGCACCAGCATTTCGATCGCGTCGAGCACGCTCGGGCCGGCGCAGGTCCAGAGCCGCGACGGCAGCGCGACACGCTTCAGCCGGGCGCCGAGCCGGTCGATGACGGGATGGTGCAGGATCTCATGAGCCAGGGACGGCGGGCCGTCCGGCGTCTCGTTCAGGATCAGCACCTCGGCGCGGCCGAGCGCCACGGTTTCGAGCGCGATCTGGCCATAGCTCTCGACGCCGAGCTCGGCCGCGATGTTGACGAGGCCGGCGCGTGTCAGAATCTCGTCGACGAGCGAACCCCGGCCAACCGTGAAGCCGCTGGGACGGAGCACGACCGCCCGCAACGGCCGCTCGACGCGGCGGGCGGCCAGAGCCTGCAGGCGCTGCTCGACCTCCTCAAGCAAGGCCTGTCCGCGCGTGGGCTCGCCGAGCAGGTCGGCCATCTCCGTGATCTGCGCCTTCATCTCCGCGAGATTGCGGGGAACGCCGAACTCCCTGACCGTAACGCCGACGCGCCCGAGCAGGGAAACGGTGGCGCGCGTCGTATAGGCACCGGCGACGACGAGATCGGGCTTGAAGCCCAGCACCTCCTCGGCAAGGCCGTGATTGGCGGGGACCCGGCGCGCGGCCTCGGCCATGTTGGCGTTGCGCGGGTCCTGCGACAGCCACGTCACCGAAGCGATGCGTGCGGGATCGGCCAGGCGCAGGACGAGTTCGTCCGTGCACATGTTGAGCGAGACGATGCGCGCCGGCCGGTCCGCAGCAAGCGAGACCGATGCCATCGCGCCCGCAAGCGCGATGGATAGGAGGCAGGCGCCGCGCAGACGGCGCAGGACGAGGGGCAGGTTCATCCGTCGATGGCCACCTTGATACCGCCGAAGACACCGAGGCCCGGCACGAGGAAGCCGACCGGATTCTCCCAGCGCTTGTCGAAGAGGTTATCGACCCGCCCGAACACCGTCACCTTGTCGGTCGCATTGTACTCGGCGGCGAGGTTGACCAGCGTCGCACCCTTCGCCCGCATGCGGGGCACCGAGAAGTCGCGATTGCCGTCGACCCAGGAGCCGATATGGATCAGCGTCGCCGAGAGGCTGAGCTTGTTCGTCGGCGTCCAGGTCGCGGTCGCGCTCGCCTTGTGGCGCGGCCGGCGCAGCAGTTCCTGCCGCGCGATCTCGTCCTTGGCGAGGGTGAAGGTGTAGTCGGCGCGGATGCGGAACTGCGGCGAGATTTCCAGCGTGGCGAAGGCCTCGACGCCCTTCGTCTTCGCCTTGCCGATATTGGCGTAGGAATCGCGCCTGGTGTTGGTGACGATCAGGTTCTCGATATCGTTCTGGAACCAGGTCGCGCCGAGTTGCAGGCGCTTGTCGAAGAGCGGCTGCTCGAAGCCGACATCCCAGCCTCGGCTTTCCTCCGGCTTCAGGTTCGGGTTGCCGAAGAAATTGTAGCCGGGACGATAGTCGATGAAGAGCTCGCTTAGCGTCGGCGCCTTGAAGCCGGTGCCGTAGCTCGCCTTCAGCTTGGTCTCCGTACCTGGGATGAGGACGGCCGGCGTGATGCGGTAGGTCGTGTGCCCGCCATAGCTGTCGTCATGGTCGTGGCGGATGTTGGCCGCCATGAAATAGCGATCCTCGATATTGCCCTGGTATTCGAGATAGGCCGCCTTGTTGCCGTTCGAGGCGATCAGGCTCGCCGTATCCAGCCGCTCGCGCTCATATTGCAGGCCCGTGATCAGGTTGTGGCCCTTGGTGATCTCGAGATTGCCGCGCCAGTCGAGCTTGGTGCGCTCGCCAAGGCTCTGATTGGGCAGGCCGAGCAGGCCGGTCGTCGCGGAAGCCGTCCGCGTTCCCCTGTCCTGCCGCGAGTAGGAGACGCCGAAGGTGTTGACGAAGCGCCCACTGAGCGGGTCCCAGACCACTTCGCCGCGGGTGAAGGCCTGCGCATAGTTCTGCTGGGAGCGATAGGGCGAGGGCTTGCTCGGGAAGCCGGTGTCGCCGGTATTGCGCAGCTGGCCGTCTTGGTAGCGGCCGACCCAGTTCAGCGTCAGCGTGTCGGTGAGCGCGAAGCCGAGGCGGCCGGAATAGCTGTAATTATCGAAGATGTTCGGGTTGATCCGGCGGCCGGGCGGCACGAGGTTCGGCGGCGTCACCTCGGTCCCGTCGGCGCGGAAATGCGCGGCGTTGAAGGCGTAGTTGAAGCGATCGTCGCCGCCGCTGAAGCCGAGGGACTGGTTGAACGTGCCGTGCGATCCGCCTTCGACGCGCGCGGTCATCTTCGGCGGCCCCTCGCCGCGCTTCGTGGTCACCGAAATGACGCCGCCCAGCGCGTTGGCGCCGTAGAGGCCGCTCTGCGGGCCGCGCAGCACCTCGATGCGCTCGATATCCTCGATCAGCATTGAGCCGAAATCGAAGGAGCGGTTCGGTGCCGAGGGATCGTTGGCCTCGATGCCGTCGATCAGCACCTTGACGTGGTTGGAATTGGTGCCGCGCATGAAGACCGAGGTCAGGCCGCCCGGCCCGCCGGTCTGCACGATGTTGAGGCCGGGCACGGCGGCGAGCGCCTGTGGCAACGTCCGGCGCTGCTGCTGTTCGATATCCCGGGCGGTGATGACGGTGACCGAGCTCGCAATCTCGCGGGCGGGGGTCGGCGTTCCCGTGGCGCTGACGACGATCTCGTCGAGCGCGATCGTCGCGGGAGCCGGTTGGGCGAAGGCCGGAGCGGTTGCGCCGGCGATCGCGAGGCAGGAGGAGAGCAGCAAGCGGCCGCGTCCGGCGGCCGGGAGGAAGACGTTCACGATGGAGACCTCGGGCGTTGACGTCAGTGGCACGTCACCGCGAACGCGATCTCCCATCAGCCGTACGAAAGACGGCGAACGGTCGAATCAGCGATCGGCGCACCCCGGCCGAACGTGTCCGCGTGTGACCACGGCTGACGGCAGGTCTCCTGGCTCGCGGGTCGCTGCCCTTCACCGCCTTCCCAGGTCCGAGGCCCCAGTGGCGTATGGCGAAAGGCTCGCCGCTTACAGTTGCGGGGGCAGCCACGGCATGGGGTGGTTGGCCACCCGCACCGCGTTCCCTTTTGATCCCGTGAGGGAACCGTCGGATCGACGAGTAGGGCGAAAAAGTGGCGACGTCAAACAGCTGCCGCACCGAAATCGAAGCCATGAACAGGCTCGGCAATCGTGGCGACTGCGCTATACTCGCAGCAACAGAAGCAGATAGGCACCCGCTCGATGCTGGCCGAGACTTTGCCCCCCGCGAGCGTGGGCGTTACCGTCAAACTCTACGACGACCTCTCCTCGGCCATCGTCTCCGGGGAGATCGCGCCCGGCGCCAAGCTGAGCGAGCCGGCGATCGCGCGCCGCTTCGGCGTCAGCCGCGCGCCGGTTCGCGAGGCGATCCGGCGCCTGCAGGAGCGCGGGCTCGTCACCTATGTCGCCAATCAGGGCGCGCGCGTCGCCGAGCCGAGCGCGGCCGAGTTCCTCGCCCTGCTCGACGTGCGCGAGGCGACCGAGGGCATGGCTGCCCGTCTCGCCGCCGAGAGCATGAGCGAGGCCGAGATCGCGGCGCTCGATGCACTGGTCCGGGGCCATCGTGGCGAGATCGAGCGCAACCCGATGGGCGCCTATCTCCAGGACGAGCCCGAGGCCGATTTCCACCGCCGGATCGCCAAGGGCAGCGGCAATCCGATTCTGGCCGAATTGCTCTGCGAGCAGTTCTACCCGCGCCTGCGCCTGTGCCGGCGCCTGCATTCGACCGTTCCCGGGCGCGGCCGCGAGGCCTGGGGCGAGCATATGCGGATCACCGAGGCGATCAGCCATCGCGACGGAGAACTCGCGGAGATCCTGATGCGCCGCCATATCCGCGCCGCCCGCATGGCGCTTCAGGCGGCGCTAGCCGTGAGCGAAAGCGCCAAGCCGGGCAAGCGCCGGAACGGTGGGAAGCGCTGATCCGGTTCAGCCGGTAGCAGCGACCGACTGCCCTTCCGCCTCGGCGCGGCGGCGGCGATGGGCGAGCAGCGGCGGTACGATCAGGACCAATGCCGCGATCCCGAGCAGCGTCGCCGCGATCGGCGTGCCGACCAGCACGCTCCAGTCGCCCTGGCTGACGGCGAGCGCGCGCCGGAGCTGGATTTCCGCTTGCGGGCCGAGGATCAGCCCGATCAGGGCCGGCGCGATCGGGAAATCATGGACGCGCGCGACATAGCCAACGAGGCCGAGGCCGCACATCAGGGCGAGGTCCATCCAGGAGGTCGAGAGCCCCCAGACGCCGACCATCGCGAAGACGACGATGCCGCCATAGATGTAGTGGCGCGGGATCAGCAGCAGTCGGACCCAGATGCCGACCAGCGGCAGGTTGAGGATCAGCAGGATGACGTTGCCGATATAGAGCGAGGCGATCAGGCCCCAGAGCAGATCGGGATTGGTCGCGAAGAGCAGCGGGCCGGGCTGGAGCCCGTAATTCTGGAAGGCGGCGAGCAGGACGGCGGCCGTCGCGGTCGATGGCAGGCCGAGCGTCAGCAACGGCACGAGGATGCCGGCGGCGGCCGCGTTGTTGGCCGCCTCGGGGCCGGCGACGCCCTCGATCGCGCCCTGCCCGAACTCCTCCGGATGCTTGGTCAGGCGGCGCTCCAGCGCATAGGAGAGGAAGGTCGGGATTTCCGTTCCGCCGGCCGGCAGCGCCCCGATCGGGAAGCCGATGACGCTGCCGCGCAGCCAGGGCTTCCAGGAGCGCTTCCAATCCTGTTTCGTCATCCAGCTTCCACCGGAGAGCGGATTGACGGCGGCCGGAGCCGCGCTGTGCCGGCTTGCGACATAGAGCGTCTCGCCGATCGCGAAGAGCGAGACCAGCACGACCGTGAACGAGATGCCGTCGAGCAGTTCGAGCGTGCCGAAGACCATGCGGGTCTGGCCGGTCTGGGTATCGATGCCGATCGTGCCGAGCGCCAGCCCGAAGAACAGAGCGGCGAAGCCGCGCACCATCGAGCGCCCCATCACCACGGCGACCGCGGTGAAGGAGAGCATCATCAGCGCGAAATAGTCCTCCGGGCCGAAGACGAAGGCGAGCTCGGCGATGGCGGGCGCGAGGAAGGTCAACGCCAGCGTGCCGATGGTGCCGGCAACGAAGGAGCCGACGGCAGCCGTCGCAAGTGCCGCGGCGCCGCGGCCGCGGCGGGCCATGCGGTTGCCTTCGAGCGCCGTCATCACCGAGCCGCTCTCGCCCGGCGTGTTCAACAGGATCGAGGTGGTCGAGCCGCCATAGAGCGCACCGTAGAGGATACCGGCGAACATGATGAAGGCCGAGGCCGGATTGACCTGTGCGGTCACCGGCAGGAGCAGGGCGATGGTCAGGGCCGGGCCGATGCCGGGCAGGACGCCGACCGCCGTGCCGAGGCCACAGCCGATGAAGGCCCAGAACAGGTTCATCGGCTGCAAGGCAACCGCGAACCCGCCGAGCAACTGGTTCAGGATGTCCATGGCTTAGCCCAGCAGCGGGAAGAAGGGGCCAAGGCTGATGCCGAGGCGGGAGAAGCCGAGCCAGGCGAGGCTGGCGATCAGCGCGCCGATGCCGAGATCGAGCAGGGTACGGCGCGAGCCGAAGGCATGGGTCACCAGCGTGAAGGCCAGCATCGCGCTGAACGGAAAGCCGAGCCAGCGGATCGTCAGCAAGGGCACGCCGACACCGGCCAGCGCCATCAGGAAGGCGGCGCGCGAGAACGGCGCCTCCTCCTCGTCATCACCGGCGGGTGCGAGCTGCCCCTTCAGCGCCTGAAGGATCAGCAGGAAGCCGAGCAGGACGAGCCCGAGCCCGACGGCGAGCACCATCGCCGCCGGCCCGACGCCGACATAGTTGGTGGTGGAGGCGATGCTGCGTGCGCCGTTGAGCCAGAGCGCCCCCATGACCAGGATCGCGAGCCCGAGCCACCAGGGCCGTCCACCCGCAGCAGCCGAACCGTTCTTCATCGATGACATCTGCCTTGCCGCCCTTCGCGATGGATGGCGGGCGGTGCGCTCAGGCGCGCCGCCCGGCTTCGACGGAGGCTATTTCAGGATGCCGACTTCCTTGAGCGCGCTCGTCCAGTTGGTCTCCTCGCTCTTGAGGAAGGCGTTGAAGGCGTCGCCCGGCAGATAGGCGTCCTCCCACCCTTGCGTCTTCAGCGTCTCCTTCCACTCCTTGGTGGCGTGGAGCTTGGCGAAGCGGTCGAGCCAGGTCTTCTTGGCGGCGTCGCTCATGCCGGGCGCGCCGACGAAGCCGCGCCAGTTGCCGACCTCGACCGGGATGCCGGCTTCCTTCAGCGTCGGGGCATTGAGCCCGTCGACCCGCGTCGGGCCGGAGGTCGCGATGATGCGGATGCGGCCGGATTCGGCGAAGGCACGGAATTCCGAGGCGCCGGAGATCGCCGCCTTGATCTTGCCACCGCCGAGCGCAGCGAGGATCTCGCCGCCGGAGAAGGCGACGAAGTTGATCTTGCCGACAGGCGCGCCGGCATGCTTGGCGAGCAGCGCCAGCATGACATGGTCGGCACCGCCGGCCGAGCCGCCGCCGACGGAGAGCGCGCCGGGATCGGCCTTGAGCGCCGCGATGAAGTCCGCGGGCGTCTTGATCGGTGAGTTCGCGGGTACCGCGATGGCGTTGTACTCGTTGGTCAGACGCAGCAGCGGCGTCGTGTCCTTGAGCGAGACCGGCGTCTGGTTGGTGATGACGCCGCCGACCATGATGACGCCGGTGACCAGCAGGGCGTTGTCATCGCCCTTGGCGGTGCGGACGAATTCGGCGAGGCCGATCGTGCCGGCGGCACCGCCCTTGTTGGTGAAGGACGCGCCGTCCGTGAAGACCTTGGACTGGGCGAAGGCCGCCATGGTATGGCGACCCGCCCCATCCCAGCCGCCGCCGGGATTGGCGGGGATCATCACCTTGGCAGGCTCCGCCAAGGCCGCACCGGTGCCGAGCCCCAGGGCCAGGACGCCGGCCATCGTCAAACGCTTCAGCATCTTTCATCTCCTCCCGTTGTCGTTACGCCGCCCTTTTCGAGCTGGTCGTTTCTTGCCGCATCATCCGCGGGTCGGGCGCCAGGTCGTTCCGGCGCCCCGCTGTCCTCATGCACTGCGCTCGCGCTGGGGCATGCCTTCCGGCGCGATGGTCGCGACGATCGAGGCGTCGAGCGCCTCGTAATCGGCGAGCCCGATCGTCTTGTAGAGCTCGACCCGCGTCTGCATCTGGTCGACCATGGCATGCGTGCCGCCGTCGCGGGCAAGCGCGGCGTAGAGCTTCTCCTGCGCCTTGTTGGCGACGCGGAGCGACGAGACCGGCCAGATCACCATGCGATAGCCCATCGCCTCGAACTCGGAGGCGGTGAAGAAGGGCGTGCGGCCGAACTCGGTCATGTTGGCGAGCAGCGGCACGCCGGGCATGCGGCGGGCAAACTCGCGGAACATCTCGGCCGTGGTCAGCGCCTCCGGGAAGATCGCGTCGGCACCGGCTTCCAAATAGAGCTTGGCGCGGGCGACGGCGCCGTCGATGCCCTCGCTTGCGGCGGCATCGGTGCGGGCGATGACGTAGAGGTGCCGGCGAGCCTTCGCGGCAGCGGCGACCTTGGCGGCCATGTCATGGGCGTCGGCCAGCTTCTTGTCGTTGAGATGGCCGCATTTCTTCGGCAGGAGCTGGTCCTCGATATGGACGGCGCCGGCCCCGGCCTCCTCGAAGACGCGCACCATGTGCATGACGTTAAGCGCCTCGCCATAGCCGGTATCGCCATCGACCAGGAGCGGCAGGCCGCAGGCCCGCGCGATCTGGCGGATGAAGAAGGCGACCTCGTCGACGGTGATCATGCCGAGATCGGGGATGCCCATCGAGGCCGTCATCGCCGCGCCCGACAGATACAAGCCCTCGAAGCCGGCCATCCTGGCCTGAATCGCGGCCATGCCGTTATGGGCACCGGGAAGCTGGGCTATGCCGCCGCGCTCGACCAGCGCGCGGAAGCGCTGGCCGGCCGGCTCTGACGGAAGATCTGAGGCGACGAGATAGGGCATGGGCACTCAGTTGCAGTAGAGATCGACGTAGTCGTTGACGGACATCGCCTCGAGCTTCGCCTGATCGAGCGAAACGTCGAGAATCTCGCGCTGGCGCTTCTCGACGAAGCGGCGGGCGAGGTTGGTGCGGAACTTGGCTTCGAGTAGCGGAATGCCGTCGGCGCGGCGGCGCTTGTGGCCGATCGGGTATTCGACCACGAGCTCGGGCAGCACTGTGCCGTCCTTCAGGGTCACCGTCATGCCATTGGCGATCGAGCGCTTCTCGGGGTCGTGGTAGTCGCGGGTGAAGGCCGGGTCCTCGACGCATTCGATCTTGTCGCGCAGCGCATCGATGCGCGGATCGGCGGCGACATCGTCCTCGTAATCGGCGGCGGTGAGACGGCCGAAGATGAAGGGCACGGCGACCATGTACTGGATCGTATGGTCGCGATCGGCCGGATTATGCAGCGGTCCGCGCTTGTCGATGATGCGGATGCAGGCCTCGTGCGTACGGATTTTGATCGAAGCGATGTCGTCGCTGCTGCGGCCCATCGCCTTGAGCTGATCGTGCAGGGTCATCGCAGCCTCGACCGCGGTCTGCGAGTGGAACTCGGCCGGATAGGAAATCTTGAACAGCACGTGCTCCATCACATAGGAGCCGTAGGGGCGCTGGAACTTGAAGCTCTGGCCGCGGAACGAGGCGTCGTAGAAGCCCCAGGTCTTGGCTGACAGCGCCGTGGGATAGCCCATCTCGCCGGTGCGGGCGATCAGCGCGAGCCGGACGGCACGGCTGGTGGCATCACCCGCCGCCCAGCTCTTCCGCGAGCCGGCATTGGGAGCGTGGCGATAGGTGCGCAGCGCCTGCCCGTCGACGAAGGCGAGCGAGAGCGCATTGACGATCTCGTCGCGGTCGAGCCCGAGCATGCCGGCGACGACCGCGGTCGAGGCGACCTTGACCAGGATGACATGGTCGATGCCGACCTTGTTGAAGGCGTTCTCCAGCGCGAGGCAGCCCTGGATCTCGTGCGCCTTGATCATCGCGGTCAGGACGTCGCGCATCGTCAATGGCGACTTTCCGGCGGCGACCGCGGTGCGCGACAGCCAGTCGGCGACCGCGAGGATGCCGCCGAGATTGTCGGACGGATGGCCCCATTCGGCGGCGAGCCAGCAATCGTTGAAGTCGAGCCAGCGGATCATCGTGCCGAAATTGAAGGCGGCCTGGATCGGGTCGAGCTGATAGGGCGTGCCCGGCACGCGGGCGCCGTTCGGCACGGTCGTGCCGGGGACGACGGGGCCGAGCAGCTTGGTGCAGGCGGGGTATTCCAGCGCCTCCATGCCGCAGCCCATCGTGTCGATCAGGCAGTTGCGGGCGGTCTCGTAGGCGAGGCTGCTCTCGACGCGATAGTTCAGCACGTAGTCGGCGATATCGACGAGAACACCGTCCGGAGCCGGACGCTCATTGTTGTTGAATGTCGCCATTTTGGGCCGTTCCTCGCATCGATCGCTCGCCTTTTCAGCCTGGCCAGCATTTATTGTCGACACAAATTACATTGACACGCCCGTTTGACAAGCACCTCTGGCTCGCTAATCTAAAAATTGTCGACAATCGAACCGGGCCAGTCATGAGCCCGGACTGCGACGCCCCCCCGCCACCGACAGGTGGGAGCAACAGGACTTTCGGAGGAACGCCATGAGGACAACGATCGCCACCTGCTGTGCGCTGCTGCTCTCGGCAACCGTCCACGCACAGGACTTCCAGCCGCAGAACCCGGAATGCATCGCACCTGCCGCCCCCGGCGGCGGCTTCGACCTGACCTGCCGGCTGACCAGCCGCATGCTGAACGAGACGGGACTGGTCGGCCCGTCAATCCGCACCACCAACATGCCGGGCGGCATCGGCGCCATCGCCTATAACAACATCCAGGCGCAGCGCGCCGCCGACGCCAATGTCATCGTCGCGGTCTCGACCGGCTCCTGGGTCAATCTCGCCCAGGGCAAGTTCGGCCGCTTCAGCGAATCCGACGTGCGCTGGCTCGGCGCGATCGGCGCCGATTACGGGGTGCTCGCCGTGCGCAAGGACAGCCGCTTCAAGACCCTCGCCGAGGTCGTCGAGGCCCTGAAGAAGGACCCGACCTCGGTCAAGGTCGGCGCCGGCGGCACCGTCGGCAGCCAGGACTGGATGAAGCCGGCGCTCGTCCTGAAGGCGGCCGGCGTCGATCCGCGCAAGATGCGCTATCTCGCCTATGAAGGCGGCGGCGAGGCGATCGGCGCCCTGATCGGCGGCCATATCGACCTCTTCCCCGGCGATGCCTCCGAGGTGCGCG
Source organism: Allobosea sp. FG18 (assembly GCF_057809495.1). Taxonomy (NCBI): domain Bacteria; kingdom Pseudomonadati; phylum Pseudomonadota; class Alphaproteobacteria; order Hyphomicrobiales; family Alloboseaceae; genus Allobosea; species Allobosea sp. FG18. Next base: position 23,954 of record NZ_JBMDKB010000031.1, on the reverse strand, counting down.
GCCAGTTGGAGGCCGGCGAAATCCGCCTGCTCGCGACCTTCTCGGACAAGCGCCTGCCCGGCGCCTTCGCGCAGGTGCCGACGGCCAAGGAACAGGGCTATGACGTGCAGTGGCCGATCGTGCGCGGCTTCTACGCCCCGCCGAAGGCGCCCGAAGCGTCCTATACCTACTGGACGGGCGTGCTGACCAAGCTCAACGCCGATCCGCGCTGGCAAAAGGCGCGCGGCGAGCAGGGCCTGTTCGAATTCAGCATGGTCGGCGCGGAGTTCGACGCCTTCGCCAAGAAGCGAACCGCCGATTTCCGGGCGCTGGCCGCCGAGGTCGGCCTCGCCAAGTAAGGCCAAAAGCCCTTCGACAAGGCAGCGGAACGGGAGGAGATCATGATCGATCGCCTGGTCGGGTTGATCTGCGCGCTCATCGGCGCGGGCGCGATCTGGCACGCGCAGACCCTGCATGTGCCGTTCGCGGCCGATCCGGTGGGGCCACGCGTGTTCCCGACGATCATCGGCGGCGTGCTGATCCTGGGCGGGTTCATCCTGATGTTGCGCCCAGGACCAGTGACGATGGAGTTCGGGACATGGCCGCGCGCGCTTGCCGTGCTCGTGGCCAGCCTGATCTACCCGCTACTCCTGCTGCCGATCGGCTTCATCGCGGCCACGGCCCTGCTCTGCTTCGTGGCCGCACTGGCCTTCCATGCGCGGCCATTGCCGGCCGCCGTATCGGCCGTCGCCACCGCGGTCGTGTTCTTCGTGCTGCTTGACAAGATGCTCGACCTGCCGTTGCCGCGCGGACCGCTGGGGATCTGAGATGGACGCATTCGCCGCCCTCCTCACCGGCTTCCAGGTCGCGCTCACCCCGCTCAATCTCACTGTCGCCTTTGCCGGCGTGGCGCTCGGCACCGCGATCGGCGCGCTGCCCGGCATCGGGCCGATCAATGCGGTGGCGCTGCTGCTGCCGCTTTGCTTCGCGCTGAAGCTGCCGCCGGAGACGGCACTGATCCTGCTCGCCGGGCTCTATTACGGTAGCGGCTATGGCGGCCGCATCTCCTCGATCCTGCTCAATATCCCCGGGGATCCCGGGCTGGTGATGACGACGCTCGATGGCTATCCGCTGGCCAAATCCGGGCGCGGCGCGGCGGCACTCGCCATCAGCGGCATCGGCAGCTTCGTCGGCGGAACCAGCGCCGTCATTCTGATGACCTTCCTCGCCGTGCCGCTGACGCGGCTCGCGCTCTCCTTCGGCCCGGCCGACTATGTCGCGCTGATGGTGCTGTCCTTCGCGCTGCTCGGCACGATGAGCGAGGGCAAGGCGGTGAAGACCTGGATCGCGGTCGCGCTCGGGCTCCTGCTCGCCATGGTCGGCATCGATGGCGGCACCGGCGTCGAGCGCTTCACCTTCGGCTCGCTGGAACTCCTGGGCGGCATCGACTTCACCAGCCTGACGATCGGCCTCTTCGCCGTCGCCGAGATCCTCTTCCTGGCGGAAGGCATGATCAGCGGCGTGGTCTCCCGCACCGGCAACGGCGCGCGCCTGACCTTCCGGGAAATCGTCTACTGCATCCCCGCGATGCTGCGCGCGACCGGGCTCGGCTTCTTCCTCGGCGTGCTGCCGGGCACCGGCGCCTCCGTCGCCTCGGCCATGGCCTATACCGCGGAGAAGCGCATCTCGGACAAGGGCACCTTCGGCAAGGGCGACATGCGCGGCCTCGCCGCGCCGGAAACCGCCGACAACGCGGCGCAGACCGGCTCGATGGTGCCGATGCTGGCGCTCGGCATTCCCGGCTCCGGCACCACCGCCGTGATGCTCGGCGCCTTCATGATGTACTCGATCACGCCCGGCCCGCTGCTGTTCACGCAGCGGCCGGAGGTCGCCTGGGGTCTGATCGCCTCGATGTATATCGGCAATCTGATGCTGCTGGTTTTGAACCTGCCGCTGGTCGGACTGTTCGCGCGGCTGCTGCTGGTGCCGGCCTGGATCCTCTATCCCGGCATCCTCGCTCTGTCCTATGCCGGGGTCTACGCCGTCTCGAACTCGGCCTTCGAACTGCTGATCACCACCGGGATCGGCGTCCTCGCCTATATCCTGCGCAAGGTTGGCATTCCGCTGATTCCGCTGATGCTGGCCTTCGTGCTCGCCCGGCTGCTGGAGGACAATTTCCGCCGGGCGCTGTCCCTGTCGGATGGCGGCTACGAGATCCTGTTCTCGACGCCGACGAGCATCGTGCTCTGGCTGCTGGCGATCGTCGCGATCGGCCTCCCGCTGATCCGCAAGCCGAAGCTTCATCAAGCGGCGATGGCCGAAGCCGGAAAGCCGGGCGCCTGAGCGGCGCTCGGACCAGCGTCAGATCGAGCGGGTGATGCCGCCGTCGACGCGCAGGTTCTGGCCGGTGATATAGGCCGCGTCCTTCGAGGCGAGGAAGGCGATCGTGCCGGCGATCTCGTCGCTGGTGCCGTAGCGCTGCATCGGCACGCCCTGCCGCCGCTCCTCGGTGGCCGGCAAACTGTCGATCCAGCCCGGCAGCACGTTGTTCATGCGGATATTGTCGGCCGCATAGGTGTCGGCGAAAATCTTGGTGAAGGAGGCGAGCCCCGCCCGGAACACCGCAGAGGTCGGGAACATCGCGCTCGGCTCGAAGGCCCAGGCGGTCGAGATGTTGATGATCGCGCCCGCCTTCTGCTTCTGCATGATCGGCGTCACCAACCGCGTCGGGCGGATGGCGTTGAGCAGGTAGGTATCCATGCCGCGATGCCAATCCTCGTCGGTGATGTCGAGAATCGCGGCGCGCGGCCCGTGACCGGCGCTGTTGACGAGCACGTCGATGCGGCCCCAGCGCTCCATGGCGAGATCGACGAGCCGCTTCAGGTCATCGTTCGACTGGTTCGAGCCGGTGACGCCGATGCCGCCGAGCTCTGCGGCCAGCGCCTCGCCCTTGCCCGAGGAGGAGAGAATGCCGACGGCGAAGCCGTCCTGCGCGAGGCGCTTCGCCGCCGCAGCGCCCATGCCGCTCCCACCCGCGGTGACCAGGGCGACCTTGTCCACTGCCATTCCATCCTCCTGCATCGGCTGACTCGAATCCTGCGACGTTCCTAGCACTCCCGCCGGGCCGTGACGAACGCGCCTGCACGCTTGCCTGCCCATCGCCATACGCAACAAATGTGCATCCGACAGACCGGTTTGCAGCGCTTCTTTCGGCGCATCTGCCCTATTGCTTTGCAACCCGCGCAACGAGGCCGCACCGATGCCCAAGCCCGATCTCGACGCCCTGCAATCCGAGATGACCGCGTGGCGGCGCCACTTGCACTCGCATCCCGAATTCGGCTTCGAGGAGAAGCGCACCGCCACCTTCGTCGCTGAAAAACTGCGCGAATTCGGTCTCGACGAGATCGTCGAGGGCATCGGCGGCACTGGCGTCGTCGGCACGCTCAAGCGCGGCAGCGGGAACCGTGCGATCGCGCTCCGCGCCGATATGGACGCGCTGCGGATCACAGAGCAGGGTGAACGCCCCTATCGCTCGCAGACGCCCGGCGTGATGCATGCCTGCGGCCATGACGGCCATACCAGCATGCTGCTCGGCGCTGCCAAGCTCCTGGCCGAGGAAGGCGGCTTCGACGGCACCGTGCGCTTCCTGTTCCAGCCGGCCGAGGAATGGGGCCGCGGCGCGCTCGCCATGCTCGACGACGGGCTGATGGAGCGCTTCCCCTTCGACGAGATCTACGGCCTGCACAACATGCCGGGCCTCGGCATCGGCCGCTTCCAGACGCGCGCTGGCTCCTTCATGTCGGCCGAGGACAATTTCGAGATCGTGCTGAAGGGCGTCGGCGGCCATGCCGCGAAGCCGCATGCGGGCAGCGAGGTCCTCGTCGCCGCCTGCGCACTCGTGATGCAGCTCCAGACTATCGTGTCGCGCCGCCTGAGCCCGGCCGATATCGCGGTGGTCTCGGTCACCGAACTGCTGACGGACGGCACCCGCAACGTGCTGCCGGGGACGGCGCGCATTCTCGGCGATGCCCGCAGCTTCCGCCCCGAGGTCAGCGCCGCGATCGAGCGCCAGATGGGCATCATCGCGCGCGGCACCGCCGAAAGCTACAACCTCAGCCACGAGCTGACCTATACGCGCGAGTTCGTGCCACTGGTGAACGACGCCGCGCTCTCGCAGGAAGCCCTCGCCGCCGCGCGGACCGTGCTGGGCGAGGACAATGTCGCGGTCGCATCCGAGCCGATGACGGGCTCGGAGGATTTCGCCCGCTTCCTCGACCATGTGCCCGGCTGCTTCGCCTATGTCGGCAATGGCGAAGGCTCTGCGCCGCTGCACAATGCGTCCTATGATTTCGACGATCGCGGGCTGATCCACGGCGCGCGTTTCCATGCTGGAATCGTCAGACACAGGTTGCGCGCCGGTTGAGCCTCAGCCTTGCTGGAGACAAATCTTTCCGGCGGACAATCTCTCGGGGAAGAGCCTTTCAAACATTCCCTGATCTATGGAGCCAAACCCTACGCTCACCGGCGTAGACCTGAGCCTGCTCTCGCCTCAATGGCTATCGAACAGGCTCATGCTTCCAGACTCAGGCGCGCTTCGGCCGGCGCACGGCCCGCAGTGTGCTTTTGCTGCCGTCACCGCAGTAGAACAGCTCGGCGCCATCCGATTCCATGCCCGAGAGGCCCACTCCGGAGGGCATCGCGAGCGCGTCCAGGCCCTTGCCGGTCGCGGGATCGATCCGGCGCAATTCGCTTTCGCCCTCTTCCCAGGTGCCGTGCCACAATTCGCCCTCGACCCAGGTCACCCCGGTGACGAAGCGGTTGGTCTCGATGCTGCGCAGCACCTTGCCGGTGGCCGGGTCGATCTGGTGGATTTTGCGTTCGCGGTAATGGCCGACCCAGAGCGAGCCCTCGGCCCAGGCGAGGCCGGAATCGCCACCCTTGCCGGGAGCGGGAATCGTGCCCAGCACGGAGCCGGTCCGCGGATCGATCTTCTGGATGCGATCCTCGGCGATCTGGAAGAGATGCGTGCCGTCGAAGGCCGTGCCGGCATGGGCGGGCACGTCGATCGTTCTGACAACCTCGCCGCTGGCGGTGTCGAGCGCGTTCAGCCGGTCGCCGGAGGCGAACCAGACATTGGCGCCGTCGAAACTGACGCCATGAACCTTCTCGACGCCCGGAAAAGGACCATAGGTACGGGTGATCTCGGCAGCGGGGATCGTCATGGCTTGGCTCCTGCGTCTGTTGCGATGCCGGACCCTAGCCATCCGGCCAGGACAGCGGGAGTAACAAACTCGTCGCGAAACCCGGCATCGGCGGCATCACCCAGCGGCGCGCCCGCGCCTGCCCGAAGGACTGGATTTTGCCGGCCTCGGCGAGGGCATCGAGCGCACGCTGGACGCTGCGCTGGCTGGAGCCAAGCGCGAGTGCCAGGGCGGAGCTCGACCATGCCTCGCCATCGGCCATGAGGGCGAGCACCGTGGCATGCTTCTCCTCGACCGGACGCGCCAGCACGACGACCCCGGCCGCAACGCGCGGCGCGATCGCGAAGCCGCGCTCCGTCGCGCTGATCCGTGCCAACGGCCGCAGCGCCGCGCGCAGGCGGCCGATCTCGACGCGCAATCGCGCCCGGTGCGATTCATCGGTGAAGCGCGACCCGAAGGCGCTGATAATCAGCACATCCCGCGGCGCAGCCTGCGGCCAGGCCTCGGCCAGCGTCCGCAGCAGGGCGAAGAGCACAGGGCGCGTCGCCAGCGAAACCGATTTGTCCCGCTCGCGCACGGCATGGCGGCAGGCATCGACGATCAGCGCCTCCGAGGCCTGCAGGTTCTCGACCTCGTCGAGCAACACGGGGCACTCGACGCCCCCCGCGATCAAACGCGCGGCCGGCTCATCAAGCAGGTGGCGGGCGGCTTCGACCTCGGCGATCAGCGCGGGAATGCCAGCTCGCCCGGCGGCGTCGCGTGCGCCTTCCAACGCAACTCGCGCAGCGCGGGCCTCCATCCGGCGCAAGGCGATGCCGGCCTTCGCGAGTCCGTGGACCGCCCGCAACGGCGCCGGAAGCTGCACGGGATCGAGGTCGGCGAGCCGTTCGCCCGCATGGTCGAGCCAGCCGATCAGCAGCAGCCGGCGGATGTCGAGCAGGCGGGCATGGGCGGCATTCGCGCGGTCATCGTGGGTCTCGAGCACCGAGGCAGCCTCGTCGAGCCTCCCGGGAGCCCAGCCGAGATCGCGCGCGGCCAGGGCGACTTCCGCCTCGGCGACGGTGCAGCGAGCGCGGGCGACCGCCTCCCTTGGCCCGAAAGCGCGGCCGGCACGGCGCAGCAAAACTTTGGCGCGGGCGAAGTCGCCGAGCTGCGCCATGGCGATGCCGCGCAGCGCCAGCGCGGGCGCATCGTCACGCAAGGCGACCCGGTTCAGCGCGCCCAGCGGATCGCCCTTCGCCAGCGCCTGCGCCGCAGCCGTGATCAGCGAGTCCATCGGAATCCCGCCAAACTTGTCACTCCCACCGTCTGCCGCCTCCGCCTTACCACCGATCGCGACGCCGCATCGAGTGTCGAAGCGGCGCGGACATCCGGCGACAGGAGTGAAACCTCATGACCAGTCACACGATCGGAACACGCGAAGAATGGCTCGCCGCCCGGCTCGAACTGCTGGAAGCGGAGAAGGCGTATACGCGGCAGGGCGAGGCGCTCGCCGAGCGGCGGCAGGCGCTGCCCTGGGTCAAGGTCGAGAAGGATTACCTCTTCCAGACCGAGCAGGGCGACGCTTCCCTGGCCGATCTCTTCCAGGGGCGCTCGCAGCTCCTCGTCTACCATTTCATGTTCGGACCGGACTACAAGGCCGGCTGCCCGTCCTGCTCGGCGATCGCCGACGGGTTCGACGGCTCGACCACGCATCTCGCCAATCACGACGTGATGCTTTGGGCCGTGTCGCGGGCGCCGGTCGAAAAGCTGCTCGGCTTCCGCGAGCGGATGGGCTGGAGCTTTCCCTGGGCCTCGTCCGGTCAGACCGATTTCAATTTCGACTACAACGTCTCCTTCACCGAGATGCAGGAGCGGACGCAAGGGGTCGACTACAATTTCCGCCATCAGCCGAAATTCGAGTGGCGCGGCCCCGGCAACGAATTCGAACGCTCCTTCGCAACGATGGCCGGTGTGGACGTCCCCACCTATCACCGCGACCGGCCGGGCCTGAGCGCCTTCATCCGCGAGGACGGCGCGATCTACCACACCTATTCGAGCTATTCGCGCGGCGTGGACGGCATCTGGGGCATGTATGCCTGGCTCGACCGGGCGCCGAAGGGCCGCAACGAGGCTCAAGGCCCGTGGTGGCTCCATCGCGACCGCTACGCCGCCCGCCAAGCCGTGTCGTAGCGTGCGAGAACCACGCGAGGGCGCCGCGCGCCACGTCGCGAAGCGCCCATGGCGACCAGTTTAGCACGGTGCCGGCAAAGTTCCTTGACGCAGCGCAAATTCGTTGCTTCATTCGTAGAAAGCATCAAGCATTAAAGTTGATGCATAGAAGGGATTGCCATGGCTCAAACCGCCACCCCTGAGGCCTCTCCCTGGCTCGGCGCCGCCGCATCGGCCGCCGCACAATCGCGCAGCAACATCTTCGAGATGAGCCGCCAGGCCGAGAACGCGGTCATCGACCCGCGCGATCCCGGCGGTTTTGCTTCTGGCTGGCGCCATGCCGTCGCGGCCCGGATCGCGATCCTGAACGCGCTGCCGGACCTTGCCGCCCATTATCTCGCCGATGTGACCGATCCGGCGCTGCGCGGCCTCGCCGACCCCAGCGCGGCCGGGCGCGATGACCGCGAGCGCAGCGTCATCACCTTCATGGACCGGGTCGCGACCCAGCCGCGCAACGTGCAGGCCGAGGAGATCGAAGGGCTCAAGGCGGCCGGTGTCGCGGAAGCCGATATCGTGCGGCTCTGCGAACTCAACGCCTTCATGAGCTACCAGTGCCGTGTCCTCGCCGGGCTCGCCGCTCTCAAGGCAGCCTCGGCATGAGCCGGATCGTGCATCGCTTCACCCGCAACGTGCCGGACTGGCAGCCACGGGTCACCCCGGTCGATCTCGCCAAGGCGAGCCCCGAGCAGCTCGACGCGCTGAAGGTCACGCCCTCCAACACCAAGGTCTCGGATTACGTGCTCGTGCTGGCGCATGATCCGGAAACGCTCAACGTGCGCTCGCCGCTGTTCAACGGCATCATGTACGATCCCGGCGGCCTGAACCGGGCCGAGCGCGAACTCGGGGCGATCGGCGCCTCGGTCGTCAATCGCTGCATCTACTGCGCCGCCGTGCATGCCGCGCGTCATGCGCAGCTCAGCAAGGACACCGCCGTCACCGACGAATTGTTCGCCAATGGCGAGAAGGCCAAGCTCGGCCCGCGCGACCAGGCGATCTTCGACTATTCCGTCAAGCTCTCGCAATCGCCGCCGGCGGTGACCGAGGCCGACACCGCCCGCCTGCGCGAGGCGGGGCTGGACGAGGCCGAGATCGTCGATCTCATCCTGTCCACGGCCTTGTTCGGCTGGGCCAACCGGCTGATGCACATCCTCGGCGACCCCGTCCGCAAAGACGGGTGAGATGAGCCGTCTCAAGATCCTCGAGGCCTATCTGCAGGTCGCCTCGCTCGGCAGCGTCACGGCGGCAGCGAAGCATCTGGGCGTGTCCCAGCCTTCGGTCAGCCGCATGATCCAGGAGCTGGAGCGCGATCTTGGCCAGCCGCTATTCGAGCGCGTCGGCCAGCGGCTGGTGCTGACGCAGAAGGGCATGGTGCTGCGCGACGATGTCGAGCGGGCGCTGGCCGGCTTCGTCAACCTGTGGGAGCGCGCCCGCGAGGTGATCGGCGAGGCCGAGCCGCCGATCCGGATATCGGCCGTGTCGTCGCTCGCCTTCGGTCTGCTCACCGATGCCTGGAACGGGGCGGATGCGCCCAGGCTCGCGATCGAGGTCGAGAACCCCGACCGCGTGCAGAACGCGGTGATCTCCGGCAACGCGCAGCTCGGCGCGACCAGCGCGCCCCTGCTACATCGCGACCTCGCGCTCGAATGGCTGGGCACGGCACCTTGCGTGCTGGCCGTGCCCGAGACCGATCCGCTCGCCCGGATCGAAGGGCCGATCGATCTTCATGCCCTCGCCGGGCGCGACCTCGTCGGGATGTCGCTGCGTCGCGGTTTTCCGGCACGCATCCGTGCAGCGCTCCAGGCGGGCGGCATCGATGTCCGGGTGAGAATCCGGACGACCTCGACCATGAACGTGCTGTCCTTCATCCGCGCCGGGGCGGGCATCGCCATCATCGAGCCGTTGACGCTGACCGGCAACCCGACGCCGGGCATCCGCATCCTGCCGCTGGCGACCTCGATCCCCTATTGCTTCGGCGTCGTGACCGCGCGCGGCGTCACCGTCTCCGACAAGGCCCGCGACCTGATCACCGCGCTCCAGGCGAGCGCCGAGAGGCGGCTCGCCGATTTCACCCTGATCCCGCCCGAAGAGCACCACGCTCTCCTCGCCTCGCTGACCAAACAGGAAACGCGGCTGTGACGACGAAGCAGACCGGGATACCGGAAGGGCTGGAGGCGCTGAACCGCCGCGTCGCCCGCGAGCTCGAACTGCTGACCCTGCCGGCCGCGCCCTGGGTGCCGGAGCAGCGTGTCGGCGGCGAGCCGGTGCTCGATGTCGCGATCATCGGCGCCGGCATGGCAGGGCTCGCCGCGGCCGCCGCCTTCCGCAATATCGGCCTGCGCGCCGTCAATTTCGACCGCCGGCCGCAAGGCTTCGAAGGCCCCTGGGCGACGACCGCGCGGATGGAGACGCTGCGCTCGCCGAAGACCCTGACCGGGCCGGCGCTCGGCATCCCCTCGCTGACCTTCCGCGCATGGTTCGAGGCGCAGTTCGGCGTGGCGGACTGGGAGGCGCTCGACAAGATCCCGAGGCTGATGTGGATGGACTATCTGCGCTGGTTCCGCGAGGTTCTCGCTCTCGATGTCCGCAACGGCCATGAGATCGCGATGATCCATCCCGGCCCCGAGCATGCGACGCTGGAGATCGACGCCGCCGGTAAGCGCCAGCGCGTCCTCGCCCGCCATGTCGTGCTCGCGACCGGCCGCGACGGGCTCGGCGGCCCGGCCGTGCCGGAGATTGCCGAGAGCCTGCCACGCGAGCGTTGGGCACACTCCTCGGATGAGAACGACTATGCGCAGCTCCGCGGCAAACGCGTCGCTGTCATCGGCGCCGGCGCCTCGGCCATGGACAGCGCCGGCACGGCGCTCGAAGCCGGTGCGGCCAGCGTCGACCTCTTGATCCGCCGTCGCGACATCCCCCGCATCAATCGCGGCAAGGGCATGGGCCATCCCGGCTCGATCGCCGGCTATCGCCATCTGCCCGATGCCTGGAAATGGCGGATCAACAGCTATATCGCCCGCGAGCAGGTGCCGCCGCCACGCGCCAGCGTGCTGCGCGTCTCGCGCCATCCCAACGCCTTCTTCCGGCAGGGCACCGCCCTGATCTCGGCGCGGATGGAGGGTGACGAGATCGTGGTCGAGACCGGCGCCGGCACGATGCGCTTCGACTTCATGATCTTTTCGACCGGCTTCAAGGTCGATTGGGGCAGCCGGCCCTTCCTCCGGGAGATCGCGGCCTGCGCCCGCAACTGGGTCGATCGCGGCGTGCCCGAGGATGCCGAGCCCAGCCTCGGCGCCATGCCCGACCTCGGACCTGCCTTCGAATTCCAGCCGAAGTTGCCCGGCACCTGCCCCGGGCTCGAGCGCATCCATTGCTTCTGCTACCCCGCGATGATGTCGCATGGCACGGTCTCAGGCGACATCCCGGCGATCAGCGACGGCGCCGAACGGCTGTCCCAAGCGATCGCGTCCAGCCTCTTCCGCGAGGATATCGAGGTGCATTTCCAGCGCGGCCAGGATTATGCCGAGCCGGAGATCTTCGGCGACGAATGGGTGCCGATCCTGCCCGAACCCGCGAAGGTTCCGGTCTGATGCTCGGCTGGCTGCTCCAGCGCGTCGCGCAGGCGCTCCTCGTGATCTTCGCGATGTCACTCGTGGTCTTCCTCGGGCTGCATGCCGTCGGCAACCCCGCCGACCTCCTGCTGGCGCCGGACGCGACCCAGATCGACCGCGCCGAGCTCGTCGCGCGGCTCGGCCTCGACCGGCCGCTCTGGGAGCAATACCTGAACTTCGTGGGCAGCGCCCTGCAGGGCGATCTCGGCCGCAGCTTCGTCTACAACGTGCCCGCCGTGACGCTGATCCTGCAGCGCCTGCCGGCGACGCTGGAACTGGCCTTCGCGGCGATGATCTTCGCCGTCATCATCGGCGTGCCGCTCGGGCTCTATGCCGGGCTCTATCCCGAACGCCTGCTGTCGAAGCTGATCCAGACCGGCAGCATCCTCGGCTTCTCGCTGCCGACCTTCTGGGTAGGCCTCCTGCTGATCATGACCTTCAGCGTCACGCTGGGTTGGCTGCCGGCGAGCGGGCGCGGCGAGACGGTGCGCGTCTTCGGGGTCGAATGGTCGTTCCTGACGCTGAACGGCTGGCGCCACCTGCTCTTGCCGGCGATCAACCTGTCGCTGTTCAAGGTCTCGCTGGTGATCCGCCTGACGCGGGCCGGCGTGCGCGAGGTGATGCCGCTCGACTATGTCCGCTTCGCACGGGCCAAGGGGCTGCGCCGCGGCCGGGTCGTGATGATGCATATCCTGCGCAACATCATGATCCCGCTGGTGACCGTGCTCGGGCTCGAACTCGGCTCTACCATCGCCTTCGCCGTGGTGACCGAGAGCATCTTCGCCTGGCCGGGCTCGGGCAAGCTCATCCTCGACAGCATCAACGCGCTCGATCGGCCGGTGGTGATGGCCTATCTGCTGGTCGTGGTGACGCTCTTCGTCATCATCAACCTCATCGTCGACATCCTCTATCGCTTCCTCGATCCGCGCGTCCGCGAGGAGGCCTCGGCATGACCACGGTTCCAGCCGCCGCTTCCGCCCGCCGTCCGGCAAGCGCTGCGCTCCGCCGCTTCCTGCGCGCGCCTTCCGCCTGGATCGGGCTCGGCCTGATGACCCTGCTCGTCATCGGCGCGGTGTTCGCGCCTCAGATCGCGCCGCAGAACCCGTTCGACCTCGCCGCCATCGACGTACTCGACGCCCGGATGACGCCGGGCTCCGTGTCTTCGACCGGCGATATCACCTACCTGCTGGGTACCGACGGACAGGGCCGCGACCTGTTCTCGGCGATCCTCTACGGATTGCGCACCAGCCTCACCGTCGGCGTCGGCTCGGCTGTGCTCGCCGGCATCATCGGCATCCTGCTGGGACTGATCGCGGCCTGGAGCGGCGGGCTAATCGACGCGCTGATCATGCGGCTCGTCGATCTCCTGATGTCATTGCCCTCGATCCTGGTCGCGCTGCTGATGCTGGCGCTGCTCGGCAAGGGGATCGGCAATGTCGTGCTGACGCTGGTGCTGCTGGAATGGGCCTATTACGCTCGCACCGCCCGCGCCCAGGCGCTGGTCGAGCGCAAGCGCGATTATTTCGAGGCCGCGCGAGGCCTCGGCCTGCCGACCTCGCGCATCCTGCTGCGCCATGTCCTGCCCAATTGCCTGCCGCCGCTGCTGGTCATCGGCGCGCTGCAGGTCGCGCGCGCCATCACGCTGGAGGCGACGCTCTCCTTCCTCGGACTGGGCGCGCCGGTGACGCAGCCCTCGCTCGGCCTGCTCATCGCCAACGGCTTCCAGTTCATGCTCTCGGGCGAATACTGGATCAGCTTCTTTCCGGGCCTGACGCTGCTGACGGCCATCGTCGCGATCAACCTCGTCGGCGACCGCCTGCGCGAAGTGCTCGACCCGAGGGCGCTGAAATGACCGCGCCGCTGCTCGAAATCCGCAACCTGCGCACGCGCTTCCGCACCGATCGCGGCGATCTCGACGCCGTGCGCGACGTCTCCTTCACCTTGCGGGCCGGTGAGACGCTCGGCCTCGTCGGCGAGAGTGGCTCGGGCAAGTCGGTCACCGGCTTCTCGATCATGGGGCTGATCGACCCGCCCGGCCAGGTCATTGGCGGCGAAATCCTGTTTCGCCGCCAGGACCTGACCAAGCTCGACGAGGAGGCCATGCGCCGCCTACGTGGCAACCGCATTGCCATGGTCTTCCAGGACCCGATGATGACGCTGAACCCGGTGCTCCGGATCAGCACGCAGATGATCGAGACGATCCGCGCGCACGAGACGATCGACGATGCCACGGCGCGCGTCCGGGCGCGGGACCTGCTCGGCGCCATGGGCATCCCGAGCCCCGAGGCACGGCTCGACGCCTTCCCGCACCAGCTCTCGGGCGGTATGCGCCAGCGCGTCGCCATCGCCATTGCGCTGATCAACAAGCCCGACCTGATCATCGCGGACGAGCCGACCACCGCGCTCGACGTCTCGATCCAGGCGCAGATCCTGGCCGAGGTGCAGCAGCTCACCCGCGAGAGCGGCACCGCCCTGCTCTGGATCACGCATGATCTCTCAGTGATCGCCGGCATCGCCGACGAGATCGCGGTGATGTATGCCGGCCGCATCGTCGAGCAGGGCAGCGTCGACGCCGTGCTCGACCATCCGAGCCACCCCTACACCGCAGGCCTGATCGGCAGCCTGCCGGGCGCGAGCGCACCGGGCTCGATGCTGGTGCAGATTCCCGGCACGACGCCGGACATGGTCGACCCACCCGGTGGCTGCGCCTTCGGGCCGCGCTGCGCCCGCCGCGATGACGCTTGCGAGCGCCAGCCGGCCTTCACGGAGAGCGCGCACCGCCTGCGCTGCTTCCATCCCCTCTCCGGCCCCGCCTCGGCCGCCGAGGTGCCGGCATGAACATGACCGTCACACCCTCCGCCCCCGCGCTGGAAACGCGCAAGCTGACCCGGCATTTCGGCCGCCCGGACGGGCTTGCGGTCAAGCTGCATCTGTCGAAGCGCCAGCCGATCATCCGGGCACTCGACGGCATCGACCTGACCATATCGACCGGCGAGTTCGTCGGGCTGGTCGGCGAGTCCGGCTCCGGCAAGTCGACGCTCGGGCGCATCGCGGCCGGCCTGCTGCCGCCAAGCACGGGCGAGGTCTCCGTGTTCGGGCGCTCGCCGGAGGGCGACCGCTCGGTCCACCGCGACGTGCAACTGATCTTCCAGGACCCGCAGGCGAGCCTGAACCCGCGCATGCGGGTCGCGGAAGCGATCGGCGAGGCGCCGCTCGTCCATGGCATCGCCTCGCGCTCCGAAATCGACGACTATGTCTGCGCGCAGATGCGTCGGGCCGGGCTCGATCCGGCCTTACGCCAGCGCTTCCCGCACCAGTTCTCCGGCGGCCAGCGCCAGCGCATCTCGATCGCCCGTGCGCTCGCCCTGCAGCCGCGCTTCCTGGTCTGCGACGAGTCGGTGGCTTCGCTCGATGTCTCGATCCAGGCGCAGATCCTCAACCTGTTCATGCAGCTCCGGCGCGAACTGGACCTGACCTATCTCTTCATCAGCCACGACCTGCGCGTCGTCCAGCACATCGCCGACCGCGTCGTGATCATGTATCTCGGCCGCATCGTCGAGGATGCGCCGGCCGCACGGTTCTTCGCCCATCCGAACCACCCCTATACGCAAGGGCTGCTGGCGGAGATCCCCGACCTCAAGCAACGGCGGCGCGTCTATGCGCCGGTGAAGGGCGAGATCCCGAGCCCGGCCGCGCCGCCGCCCGGCTGCCATTTCCACCCGCGCTGCCCGGCCGCCTTCGACCGCTGCCGCATCGAAAGACCTGCCCTGCGCGAGATCGTGCCGGGCCACCGTTCTGCCTGCCACCTCAACGACGTCGCAACGGCTCCGGCCCGCGCGCAAACAGGAGAGATCGCATGACGACCAAACTGAGCACCTTCGCCCTCTCGGCGGCGCTGATCGTCGCCGCGGGAGCCACCCATGCGGAAGACCTGCGCATTGCCTTTGCCGACCCGGTCTCGGCGATCGATCCGCAACTCAACAACCATGCCGGCGACCATTCGGTCTCGCAGCATTTCTGGTCGCGGCTGGTCGCGCAGAAGACCGAGGGCGGCGTGGTGCCCGACATCGCCGCATCCTGGAAGAACCTCGCGCCCAATACCTGGGAGTTCAAGCTGCGCGAGAACGCGGTCTGGAGCGACGGCAAGCCGGTCACGGCCGAGGATATCGCGTTCTCCTACGAGCGCGCCCAGAACGTGCCGGGCACGGTCGCGAGCTACAAGGGCTTCCTGCGCAATGTCGCCAAGGTCGAGATCAAGGACCCGCATACGCTGGTGATCACCAGCCGCGCGCCCGATCCGCTGCTGCCGATCAACATCTCCAGCATCTATATCGTCAGCAAGCATGTCGGCCAGACCGCGACGACCGACGACTATAACAGCGGCAAGGCGATGGTCACCGAAGGCCCCTATTCCTTCGTCAGCTATACGCCCGGCGACCGCATCGAGATGAAGCGCAACGAGCGCTACTGGGGTCCGAAGCCCGAATGGGAGAAGGTCAACTACCGCTATATCGCCAATCCGGCGGCGCGCACGGCCGCCCTGCTCTCGGGCGATGTTGACGTCATCGACAAGGTCTCGTTCTCCGATATCGAGAAGCTGGAGAAGAACCCGAAGGTCAAGGTCTGGTCCTATCCCGGCCTGCGGGCGCTGATCATGCAGCCGAGCTTCAACCCGAACCCGTCGAAGTTCCTCACCGACAAGGCCGGCAAGCCGCTCGACAAGAACCCGCTGCTCGACGTGCGCGTCCGCAAGGCGCTGAACATGGCGATCAACCGCGAGGCGATCGCCGACCGCGTCGCACGCGGCGGCGTGACCGTCGCGACGCAGTGGATGCCGGCCGGCAGCTTCGGCTACGACCCCGACCGCTCCAAGATCGACGTCGATCCCAACAAGGCAAAAGCGCTGCTGACTGAAGCCGGCTACCCCAACGGCTTCAAGCTGACCATGCATGTGCCGGGCGAGCGCTATCCGCTGGCGCCCGAGACCGCGCAGGCGATCGCGCAGTTCTGGACCCGCATCGGTGTCGAGACGCAGGTCGAGGTCGTGCCCTTCTCGGTCTATTCCGGCGCGGCCAACAAGAACGAATACGCGATGAGCATGATCGGCTGGGGCAACGGCACCGGTGAGGGCACCTATGCGATGCTGGCGATCCTCGCGACCGTCGATCCTGCCAAGGGGCTGGGTGCCTCCAACTGGGGCCGCTACAGCAACCCGAAGCTGGACGAGGCCCTCGCCAAAGCCAGCGCCGAATTCGACGACGCCAAGCGCGAGGCGATCATCAAGGACGCGGTCAAGGTCGTGATGGACGATGTCGGGATCATGCCGCTCTACCACTACAAGAACATCTGGGCGAGCCGGCCGGACCTGAAGGTCGTGCCCTGGCACAGCGACCGCACCGTCGCGATGCAGGTCAGCAAGGCCAAATAAGGACGCCGCCATGGCCGCCGCCTTCTCGATCAGCCCCGCCATCGACCTGATCGACGTGCCCCGCCGGATCGCGCTTTCCGGGCTGCCGGCGGGTGCGGAGGTGACCATCGCCGCGGAAACTCCGCGCGACGGTCATCTCTGGCGGGCGCAGGCGGTGTTCGCGGCCGGGGCCGATGGCAGCATCGACCTCGAACGCGATGCGCCCTTGCGCGGCGATTACGCGGGCGTCGCGGCGATGGGGCTGGTCTGGGCGCAGACTGGTGAAGGCGAGCTGTTTCCGGCCGAGCTGTCCCGCCCGCTCGAAACCACGCTCACCGCCGAAATCGGCGGTGAGACGATCGCCTCCGGGCAATTCAGCCAGATTCTGATGGCCGAAGGCGTCACGCGGCACCCCCTCGCCGAGGATGGGCTCGTCGGAACCTTGTTCCTGCCGGCGGGCGCTGGCCCGTACCCGGCGATCATGATCCTCAACGGCTCGGGCGGCGGCATCAACGAGCCGCGCGCCTCGCTCTGGGCCTCGCGCGGGGCCGCGGCGCTGGCGCTCGGCTATTTCGGCGCGCCCGGCCTACCGAAATACATCTCCAACACGCCATTGGAATATTTCGCCCGAGGACTGGACTGGCTGCGCGCCCGCGTGCGGCCAAAGAACGACTTCGTCGCTGTCGCCGGGCAATCGCGCGGCGGCGAGCTCGCGCTCCTGCTCGGCGCGACCTTCCCCGACAAGGTCTCGGCGGTGCTAGGCTATGTACCCAGCGCCTTCGTCCATGGCGGGCAGGCCGCTGCCGACCCGGCCTTCGGCCGCGACGGACCCGGCTGGACGCTGAACGGCAAGCCGCTCGTCCATCAATGGCAGGACAACGCCACGGCAAGCTGGAAGCCTTACGACGAGGCGACGCAGACGCGCCGCAATGCCGATGCGATGCGCACCGCGCTCAGTGACCCCGCCGCCATGGCGCGCGCCCGCATCCCGGTCGAGCGGATCGCCGGACCGGTTCTGCTGCTGTCAGGCGGCGATGACGGCGCCTGGCCCTCGGACCTCTATTCGCTGATCGTCCAATCGAGCCTGCTCGCGGCCGGACATCCGCACGAGGTTCTCTGGAAGAACTGGCCCTTTGCCGGCCATTCCATCCTGTTTCCCCATACGCCTTCAACCCGCATCGCCCATCGCCACCCGGTCAGCGGCATCGCCACGACGATGGGCGGCACGCCGGCGGCGAACGCCGAGGCCAATGCCGGCGCCTGGGAGACAGCGCTTGCCTTTGTCAGGCGTCATGGCGGGCTGACAGGCTAAGGCGACGGCAATCTGCCGAGCGTAATCCAATCGAGCGGGGAAGCCGGTCGTCGGCTGGCCGGCCGCCTCTTGTGCGCAAAAGAATTTTCGCGTCATGGTCGCGCTGACTTCATGCCGGTGACACGCTATTGCTGTGCCGGCTCACCATGACCTCGGCTCACCGGATCGCGAATGGTTTCTGTAGCGCTGAAGACGGTTTCGAAGACCTGGGGCGGCACGGCCGCCGTCGACGCCATCAGCTTCACCGTCGAAGGCGGCAATCTCGTCGCGCTGCTCGGCCCCTCCGGCTGCGGCAAGTCGACGACGCTGCGGCTGATCGCCGGGCTGGAGGACACCAGCAGCGGTACGATCGAGATCGGCGGGCGCGACGTCACCCATGCCTCGCCCTCGCAGCGCGGCATCGCCATGGTTTTCCAGAACTACGCGCTGTTCCCGCATCTGAGCGTCGCCGAAAACATCCTGTTCGGCCTCAAGGTCCGCAAGGTCTCGCGCGCCGAGCGCGACGAGCGCCTTGCCCGCGCCGCCTCGATCCTGGGCCTCTCCGCCCTGCTGGAGCGCAAGCCCTCGCAGCTCTCCGGCGGCCAGCAGCAGCGCGTCGCGCTCGGCCGCGCCATCGTCGCCGAAGCGCCGGTCTGCCTGATGGACGAGCCGCTCTCCAATCTCGATGCCCAGCTGCGCGTCGAGATGCGCCGCGAGATTCGCGAATTGCAGCAGCGCCTCGGCATGACCATGGTCTATGTCACGCATGATCAGGTCGAGGCCATGACCATGGCCGACCAGGTCGTGCTGATGCGCAACGGCCGGATCGAGCAGGACGCCCCGTCGGACGTGCTCTACGAGAACCCGGCGACGATCTTCGCGGCCCGCTTCGTCGGCACGCCGCCGATGAACGTGCTGCCGCTTTCGACGGTTCAGGCGCGCGGCGGCGCGATCAGCGCTCCCGATGGCCTCGATCCCGCCAGCCTTGCCGTCGGCATCCGCCCCGAGATGGTCGAGATCACCGCAAGCGGCGTCGCGGCCGATGTCGTCGCGGTCGAATATCTCGGCTCCGACACGCTGCTGGAAACCCGCATCGACGGCCATTCCTTCATCGTCAAGCGGCCCGGCAAGGTCAGAGCCACAGCCGGCGAACAGATCTACATCACGTTGTCACAATCGGCGCTGCACTGGTTCGACCAGGCGTCGGAACGGAAGGTGGTTCGCAACTGAACCGGCCGGAGCGTCGGGCGTGCGGACCATCCCAACAAGGGAGAGAGGACATCATGGACAGGCGTGAATTTCTTGGCGGCACGGCCGCCCTTGCGGGCGCGACCGCCCTGCCCGGCATTGCCCGCGCGCAGAGCACCGAGCTCTCGTTCTTCTACCCGGTCGCGGTCGGCGGCCCGATCACCAAGCTGATCGACACCTACGCCGCCGATTTCGAGAAGGACAACCCCTCGGTCAAGCTGAAGCCGATCTATGCCGGCACTTATCAGGAGACCATCGTCAAGGCGCTGACCGCGCATAAGAGCGGCACGCCACCGGTGCTCTCGGTCTTGCTCTCGACCGACATGTTCACGCTGATCGACGAAGAGGCGATCGTGCCCTTCGACGACTTTATCAAGACCGACGAGGACAAGAAGTGGCTCGCCGGCTTCTATCCCGGCTTCATGGAGAACAGCCAGACCGGCGGCAAGACCTGGGGCATCCCGTTCCAGCGTTCCACGGTAGTCCTCTATTGGAACAAAGAGCTCTTCAAGGAAGCCGGCCTCGACCCCGAGAAGCCGCCGAAGACCTGGGCCGAACAGCTCGAATTCGCGCAGAAGCTGACCAAGCGCGACGCCGCCGGCAATGTCACGCAATGGGGCATCCAGATCCCCTCCTCCGGCTTCCCCTACTGGCTGTTCCAGGGGCTTTCGACCCAGGCCGGTACGATCCTCGCCAATGCGGCCGGCGACAAGACCGATTACGCCAATCCGGGTGTGGTCGAGGCGCTGCAGTACTGGGTCGACCTCGCGCAGAAGCACAAGGTCCATCCGCCCGGCATCGTCGAATGGGGCACCACGCCGCGCGACTTCTTCGAGAAGAAGGTCGCGATGATGTGGACCACCACCGGCAACCTGACCAATGTCCGCGCCAACGCCAAATTCCCCTTCGGCGTCGCGGTTCTGCCGGCCGGCAAGAAGCCGGGCAGCCCCACAGGCGGCGGCAATTTCTATCTCTCGAAGAAGGCGACCAAGGCCGAGCAGGAGGCCGCGTTCAAGTTCGTGCGCTGGATCACCACGCCCGAGCGCGCCGCGCAGTGGAGCATCAATACCGGCTATGTCGGCGTCACGCCGGCCGCCTACGAGACCGAAGCGATGAAGAAATACGTCGCCGACTTCCCGCCTGCTCTCGTCGCGCGCGACCAGCTGTCGAGCGCGGTGGCCGAGCTCTCGACCCATGAGAACCAGCGCGTCACCAAGGCGCTGAACGACGGGTTGCAGGCGGCGCTGACCGGCACCAAGGCGCCGCAGAAGGCGATGGAGGAGGCGCAGGCCGAGGCCGAGCGCATCCTCAAGGCCTATCGCTGACCCTGCTGCGATGACGAACCGCGCGACCGCGACGATCCATGGCTGGCTGCTGCTGCTGCCGGCCATGGCTTGTCTGGCCCTGTTCACGCACTGGCCCGCGGTCGCGAGCTTCATCGAAAGCTTCTACTCGACACCGAAGGCGCGCCGCCCGGCGCGCTTCATCGGGCTCGAGAACTACCAGCAGATGCTCGCCGATCCGATCTTCTGGAAGGCGATGAGCAACAATCTCTGGTTCGCGCTCGGCACGATCCCGACCTCGATCGCCCTGGCGCTCCTGATGGCGGTCTGGGTCAACGACAGGATCACGGGGCGCACGCTCGTCCGCATGGCCTTCTTCACGCCGACGATCCTGCCGATGATCGCGGTCGCCAATATCTGGCTGTTCTTCTACACGCCGCAATACGGCCTGCTGGAGCAGTTCACCGGCCTGTTCGGCGCGCGTTCGACCAACTGGCTGGGCTCGCAGGACACCGCGCTCTACGCCATCACCATCGTCGCGATCTGGAAGGAAGCCGGCTTCTTCATGATCTTCTACCTCGCGGCGCTGCAGGCGATCCCGCCCAGCCTCGGTGAGGCCGCGGCAATCGAGGGCGCCTCGCGCTGGACCTTCTTCCGGCGCATCCAGTTCCCGCTCCTGATGCCGACGACGCTGTTCGTGCTGATCAATGCCGTGATCAACGCCTTCCGCATGGTCGACCATGTCTTCGTGATGACGCGCGGCGGCCCGGACAATGCGACGACGCTGCTGCTCTTCTACATCTACCAGGTCGGCTTCGGCTTCTGGGACACGGCCTATGCGGCAACGCTGACCTGCGTGCTGCTGGCGCTGCTCGCGCTCGTCGCCTTCGTCCAGTACGGCTGGCTCGAACGCAGGACGCATTATCAATGAGCGCTGCGACGCAACCCGCCCCGGCCGCGACGCGGACCGACCCTTATGCGCCCAAGGGCCTCGCACTCACGCTGGAATCGACGGGGGCGATCCTGCTTGCCGTGCTCTGGGTGCTGCCGCTGGCCTATGCCGTCTGGGCAGCGTTCCACCCGGCCGAGTACACCACGCGCTTCGTGCTGACCGCACCGCTGACGCTCGACAATTTCACGCGCGCCTGGGCGGCAGCGCCCTTCGCCCGCTATTTCCTCAACACCTTCATCCTGGTCACCCTGATCCTGGCCTTCCAGATCGTGCTGGGCACGCTCGCCGCCTATGCGCTGGCACGGCAGGATTTCTGGGGCCGCGACGTCGCCTTCGTGCTGATCCTGGCGCAGCTCATGATCATGCCGGACGCGCTGATCGTCGAGAACTACCGCACGCTCGCCAAGCTCAACCTGATCGACACGATCCCGGCGATCGCCCTGCCCTATATCGCCTCGGCCTTCGGCATCTTCCTGCTGCGGCAGACTTTCAAGACCGTGCCGAAGGAACTCGACGACGCCGCCCGCGTCGAGGGCGCGAGCCCGCTGCAGGTCCTGATGAAGGTCTATGTGCCGCTCGCGAAGCCGACCTATGTCGCCTACGGCCTCGTCTCGGTGAGCTACCACTGGAACAATTTCCTCTGGCCGCTGCTCGTCACCAACTCGGTGGAGTCGCGCCCCCTGACTGTCGGCTTGCAGGTCTTCTCCTCGGCCGACCAGGGCATCGACTGGGCGGTGATCTGCGCGGCGACGCTGATGACCTCGGCGCCGCTGCTCGTCGGTTTCCTGCTGTTCCAGCGCCAGTTCGTGCAGAGTTTCATGCGCGCCGGCATCAAGTGACGGCGCTCCGATGAAGCTGATCACCTGGAACATCCAGTGGGCCCGCGGCACCGACGACAAGGTCGATCCGCGCCGCATCATCGATCACGCCCGGCAGATGGCGGATTTCGACGTACTCTGCCTGCAGGAGGTCGCGGCGAATTTTCCCGACCTCGACGGCAATGACCGCACCGACCAGTTCGCCCTGTTCAGCGAATTGCTGCCGGGCTTCACGGCGATCGAGGCTGTTGGCGTCGATGTTCCGGACGGCGCGGGCGGCCGCAAGCGCTTCGGCAACCTCATCCTGTCGCGATTGCCGGTGGCGCAGGCGCTACGCCACGTCCTGCCCTGGGAGGCGGCGGCGACGCGCAATATGCCGCGCGTGCTGGTCGAGGCCATGGTCGAGACGTCGTTCGGCCCGATCCGGGTGATGACGACCCATCTGGAATATTCCTCCCCGGTGCTGCGCGCCGCGCAGGTCGAGGGTATCCGGCAGATCCACCGCATGGCGGCCGCACGGCAGGCAACGCCGC
The DNA here is from genome assembly GCF_057809495.1 of Allobosea sp. FG18. Taxonomy (NCBI): domain Bacteria; kingdom Pseudomonadati; phylum Pseudomonadota; class Alphaproteobacteria; order Hyphomicrobiales; family Alloboseaceae; genus Allobosea; species Allobosea sp. FG18. The sequence continues at coordinate 1,423 of NZ_JBMDKB010000031.1, read as the reverse complement.
GCCAGCCCGGTCCCCACACCTACGCGCCGACGCCGAACGCGGCGAGCGCGATCCTGACCGGCGATTTCAACATGCGCCCCGACGATGCCGGTTTGGCGCAGTTGCTCGCTCCGTTCGATGGCGATGTGCCGCCGCTGGTCGATCTCTGGCCCGTGCTGAAGGGCGCGGAGCCGCATCCGCCCTCCGCCTTCATCTGCGACCAGACCTATGGCCCGCCGGGCTGCCTCGACTTCATACTGGCGACGCCGGACCTCGCCGAGCGGGTACGCTCGATCACCTACGACATCGAGACGCGGGCCTCGGACCACCAGCCCATCCTCGTCGAATTCGATCTCGGATGATCTTCACCCGGCAGGATCATCAGCGGCTCGACGCCATCCTGCGCGAGGCGGCACGACGCGAGGTGATGCCGCGCTTCCGCCGGTTGGCGGATAGCGACATCCGGGCCAAGCAAAACCCGGTCGATGTCGTCACCGAAGCCGACGAGGCGGCCGAGCGCTTCATCTGCGCCGAGCTGGCCAAGGCCTTTCCGGGCGCGGCGCTGATCGGCGAGGAGGCGGTGACGCGAGACCCGTCGCTCCTCTCGAAGCTTTCCGATGCCGAGCTTGCCTTCGTCATCGACCCGATCGACGGCACGCTGAACTATGCCAGCGACCTCTCGCTCTTCGCCGTCATGGCCGCGGTCGTCGTCCGGGGCGAGATCGCCGCCGCCGTGATCCATGACCCGACAGCCGAGGACAGCGCCATGGCCCTGCGCGGCGCGGGCGCGTGGATGGGCTCTGCGGACGGGACGAGCCGTGACCTGCGCGTCGCACCGGCCGTTGCGACGCGGCAGATGAACGGCATGGCGAGCTGGCAGTACTTTCCCGAGCCGCTGCGCAGCACGCTTCCCGGCCGTTTCCCTGCCTTCCTCGAAGTCGGCTCGCTGCGCTGCTGCGGGCAGGAATACCGGTTGGCCGCGGCGGGACGCCTGCAATTCCTGCTCTACGGCGTGCTCAACCCTTGGGACCATGCGCCGGGCGTGCTGCTCTACAGCGAGGCCGGCGGCCATGCGCGCCTGCTGGACGGCCGGCCCTATTCGCCGACCGGGCGCCCAGCCGGCCTGCTCTGCGCGCCCGATGAGGCGAGCTGGCAGGAGATCAGGTCGATCCTGCTGGACTGAACGACACAGTGAGCTCGCCGCACCGTCGTCAGAACCTCACCGTCATCCCGGACAAGCCGCGAAGCGGCGTCGATCCGGGATCCATTCCGGAGCGCTTCGGGCTGATGTTCAGGCATGGATCCCGGGTCTGCGCTTCGCCCGGGATGACAGCCCTTTTCTGGGGCACTCAGTCCTCGTCGTCGCGCTGACGCGGACCTTCTCCGAGTATCTCTCTTTTCCCGGCGTGGTTAGCTGGTCCGACGATGCCCTCGTTCTCCATGC
>NZ_JBMDKB010000030.1:0-54587 GCF_057809495.1 Allobosea sp. FG18 | reverse complement strand
GAACGGTGGCCGGATATTGATCGGAATGCCGGCCGGCTTCACGTCGGAATCCGCACAGCCTCGGTCATTTCACTGACTGGCTTTTTTCCGACCCGGGTCGCGGCTACATCGCGGAGCCCACGGATTGGCGATGACGGCCCCCGATGGCCGTCATTTCGATTTTTCACGCGTTGAAAGCTGACGCAAGTCGGCGAGATTTGTTTTCGTCGCCGGCGCCCAATCGGCAAAATCGGTTTGCTCCCGCGGTGAGCGTGTCCAAGTTCGGTTGGTGGTAATTTGCCTTGCCAGCAAATCGCTTATCGCCTTGCTCTTAGCAGTGGCTGGCTCGGCGCTCATGAGATAGCTACGCAATGTCTCCAGCCCCTCTAGCGCTACGGGCATACCGTCGGGGTTTACGATGTCGCGGTTGAGACTCCGCTTGACCATATGCCTCGCCTCTCGGAGCGGCTGGGGCGGACTGTTCTGCTGAAGCGGGAGGATCTGCAGCCGATTTTCTCTTTCAAGGTTCGCGGAGCTTACAACAAGATCGTCAAGCTTCCGGTGTCCGCGCGCGAGCACGGGGTCATCTGCGCATCGGCTGGCAATCACGCCCAAGGGGTCGCGCTCGCAGCCCGGCAACTCGGCATTTCGGCCACGATCGTGATGCCCAGAACAACGCCGGCCATCAAGGTCGAGGCGGTGAAGCGCCTAGGTGGCAAGGTGTTGCTTCACGGCGACGCCTTCGACGACGCGCAACTGAAGGCGAGGGAGCTTGAGAAGGAGCGTGGGCTGACTTTCGTGCACCCGTTCGATGACCCGGATGTCATCGCCGGACAAGGCACCATCGGGTTGGAGGTGCTGCGGCAGCACCCTGATCCGATCGAAGCAGTTTTCGTTCCGATCGGCGGCGGCGGCCTGGCTGCCGGTGTGGCCGCGTTCGTCAAATTCCTCAATCCCTCGACCAAGGTCATCGGCGTCGAGCCTGTTGATGCCGCGTCGATGAAGGCGGCGATCGCGGAGGGAGAACTCGTCACTCTCGATCAGGTTGGTCTGTTTGCGGACGGGGTCGCGGTTCGCAGAGCCGGGTTGGAGACCTTTCGTCTATGTCGAAATTTGCTCGATGACGTCATAACTGTCGACATCGACGCCATGTGCGCTGCGATCAAAGACATTTTCGACGACGTCAGATCCGTGGCGGAGCCTTCGGGGGCCCTGGCTCTCGCTGGTTTGAAGATTTACGCGGAGCGCGGCTCGCGGAGCGCCGCCAGCCTGATCGCCATCAATAGTGGGGCAAACCTGAATTTTGACCGGCTGCGCACGATCGCCGATCGCGCCGAAGTCGGAGAGCATCGCGAGGCGCTGCTTGCGGTCACTGTTCCGGAAAAGCCGGGAAGCTATCGACGCTTCATCAGGGCCCTCGGTACGAGAGCAATAACGGAGTTCAACTATCGCTTTGCCGATGTCTCGTTGCCTGCCCAGCTATTCGTCGGAATTGCCCTATCTCGTGGAGAAGCAGAGAAGAAGGAGGTGATCGAATTCCTTCAATCGGAAGGCTTCCCAATTATGGACCTCAGCGACAATGAAATGGCGAAAGACCATGTCCGCTATATGGTTGGTGGGAGGGCGCCGCTTTTGAGAGACGAGCTCATCTACAGGTTCGAGTTTCCCGAAAGGCCAGGGGCACTGCTGAACTTCCTGGAGAGTCTCGCGCCGGAATGGAACATTTCGCTGTTCCATTACCGCAATCATGGCGCCGATTACGGGCGCATCCTTGCAGGAATAGACGTCAAACCCGGAGAGCACGCTCGGTTTGTGGAGGCTCTCGACGCGCTTGGTTACCCGTACTGGAACGAAACCGACAATCCAGCCTATCGCCTGTTTCTATCGACTGCGAGCGATTGAACGCGCAAATCGCGCAGCGCCATGGCTGGATAGTCCGCGGCCTCTGTACGTCTGTCCCCGCGCGCATCTCCGTCGGTAGCGCGACGGCACTGCTCGATGTTCGGCTGCAAAGCCCCGTCAGGGTGGAGGGCCAGGGATGGCGGCGCGTTCCCGTCTACCATCCCGCCACGAGCGTGTGTCTGCGCTCGAGTTTGATGATTGGTGGTTTGATCCTCGGTTATAAGAAATCTTAGATTCGTGATCTAACTTTAATGCAATTCTGGGTGAAGTTCGCAACTTGTCGCCTCTGAAGCAGCGATACATTCCGCAGATTGGGAATGGTTCGGTGCTCACCAATGATCAGTATTACGTCCTGCCCTGCTGGCGACGCCCTCATAGCTTCGCTTCGCGCTCCGATGGACATCGACGAGCGGTTTGGCGAGTTGCCATGCCGCGATGGGGCGAGTTTCGGAGCTAGATCGATCGAGCGCCGGACCGGCCATGCGAAAGCCGAGAGCAGGTTCGCGCAGCCGGCGGCAAGCCAAGCAGCTACAGTCTCCGGCCGCAGAGGCGCGCAATGATAAAACTCTCGGAAACGGGGTCTGCCTCACTTTGTGTGGAGATCGGACAATTGGATGGGCATCATCCGCGCTCTGAGAAGCTCTGCACCCGCTCGGCCATACATAGCGCGCTTGATCGTCTTCAGTCGGTTGATCTGACCTTCCGCTTGACCATTGCTCCAAGGCAGGTCGATGGCGTTACAGACGGCGTCGATATCGCGGCGAAGGACGCGGGCAAAACGGGCCAGGAAAACCAGGCCAGAATGAATGGCATCATCAATCCAATCTTCGAGCCTTGCCGAATTTCGGCTATGAAATATTCCGCGAAACCGCATGGATAAGCTGCGCAAAGTCGCAAAGGTATCTGATCCCTGCTTGAGGGCGTCCACTTTCCGCTCTTGATTGACGGTCAGCGCGCCGCGCGGCTTGATGCAGAGAGCAGCGGCGACAACCGGCGAGATCCAGTGGCCAGTGTGCGGATCACGCACAGGCGCATTATCGTATGTACTGTCGACGACGCCAACCCGAGCCGGCGCCGCATCATCCTTATCCTTATCCTTATCCTTATCCGATTCCGGTCTCTCGGCGCGGCGCCAGGTTGCCAGGAGGCGTTCAAGATTGGAAAAGCTGCCGGTGTACCCGCGATGCTTGATGTCATGAAACAGATGCCGCCCACGGCGGTTGCCGTCCTTCCAACATTGGGTGAGAAAGGCTTCGAAATACAGGGGAGATGTCGGCTGCAACGCTCCCCTGCGTCGGTCGGGTGGCGTTTCAAACGTCAGCCATTTCGCGATGCTGCGGCGGCCATATCCAGTGCGACGCGCAATCTCCGAGCAGGTCAGGCCTTCTTTGCTCAAGGCGTGCACCGTCTCGAACACCTCCTTCCGGGACTGCCTATGTGTCCGTCGAAGCTGATTGCGCAACCGCATTCCAGGCGCCTCCTCATGCAAAGCTCGATCGTCATGATCAGTCTCGATGTCCTCGTCTGGCAGCAGTGCCCTGCCTGTAGCTCGGCCGGAGAGGCTCATCTGTTCCTCGATCGCAAGACGCAGGTTCTGGAAGAGATGAAAGCGGTCAGCCACCTGAGACGCTTGCGGGGCACCTTCACGAGCAGCCTGCGCGTATAGCCCGCATCGATCTCGACTGACCACCTCAATGGAGGGATGCCGCTTCAACCATTGTGCAACGCTCGCCACGCTCCGGTCCTCGAGAATGTCCATGACCTTTCGGCGCTCGAGATCAACGATGATCGTGCCGTAGCGCCACGATTTCCTCCAACTCCAGTCATCGATACCGATGATCCGAGCGGGGGGCTCGTCGTCGATCTGTAAAGCCATGCGCTTCAAGTGCCGAAGGATGGTGTCGTCGCTGACCGGCATCCCGAGCTGGTTCATCAAGCGCTCTCCCGGGCGTCCGCCTGTGCCGTGCCCCAGAAGGCCGACTATGTTGGCGACCCTCTTTGTCCTGCGGGCGTAGGGCGAGGCAATATCCGGGATCGGGTCCGAGAATGTTTGCCGCCCGCACTGCCGATAACTGCAACGCCAGCGGCTCAACCGAAGCCTTACCGTCACTTCATTGCCTTGGATCGGCAGGTCCTGAAGACTGCGGTACGACCAGCCGTGCCGACGTGCGCTCTGTTTCCTGCAATCTGGACAAATGCCCGAGGATGGTCCGCAAGCCGACACAACCCAGTCACCGTCGCCGTTGGTTGCGATGCTTTGGACCTTGATGCCCGGACCGGGCGACCATTTTGATTTTGTTCTCATGCACGCCAATAGCGAAGTGCCTGCTAACGATCTATTAACCACACAAAGTGAGGCAGACCCTCGAGATATGAGAAGGGCACGGACGAGTCGCGGTTGCCGACCGTGATCACTCCTGTGTCCTTGATCTTTTTCAGCGTTCCGGTGAGATCATCTGCCGACGCACCACCACACATTGCTGTCATGACGACTGCAAAAGCACAAAGTTTCTTCAACATCGTATTCCTCCAGAGGTTGCAATTAGAAAGAGATAGCTGGCTGCTGGTTTCTTGGTCGCGTTGCAGACCCATGTGGCGGATGTTCAATATCCAATTGGTACGTTGCCTTGCGACTGCTCCCAAACAGAAAAGGCACCGGCCACGACACACCGCCTCACAACACGGTCAGTCGCATGTGACGTTCACGCAAACCATTTTGACCGTCGCTGCCTCTTCCTAGAGGGTATAATAAATGCGATAGGTGACTGCCGATCAAATGCATTATAGCGGCCGATCTATGTGCAAATATTATATGATGGAGAAGATTATGCTGAAGCATAGGCAGGTGGAGGCGTTCCGCGCGGTCATCATCAGCGGTTCAGTGTCGACTGCGGCGGACATTCTCGGAATCACTCAACCTGCGGTCAGTCGGCTCGTGAAAGATTTGGAATACGAGACGCGCTTGAATTTGTTCGAACGCTCTGGAGGTCGACTTGTTGCAACCGGCGACGCGATGGCCCTCTATCGCGAGATCGACCGCTCATTTGTTGGACTTGAGCGTATCGCCGACTTGGCGCGCGATTTGAGAGAAAGACGAGGAGGTTCTCTGCGCATCGCGGCACTGCCGGGACTAGCAAACGGGTTCCTGCCGGCCTTTGCCGCAGGTTTTCTTGCCAAAAGGCCATCGTTAAATATGTCGCTTCACGGCATGAATTCTCATTTCGTCCTCGAATGGATCAGCACCGGCCATTGTGATCTCGGAATCGTCGAGAACACGCAACTCACCAACGTCACCATCGAAGAACTGCCACCCTGCGATATGGTAGCGGTGCTCCCTCTCCAACACCGGCTCGTGGAACGCGAGCGAATCGTTCCCGAGGACTTTGACAATGAGGATTTCATCTCACTCATACAGCCGTCGGTAATGCATGTCATGGTCGATGCCATAATGCGCGAGCGAGGAATAATCAGACGTATTAAGGCTGAAACTCCACTCTCCATGATTGTTTGTGGTATGGTTTCAGCAGGATTCGGCGTTTCGATCGTCGATCCGTTTACTGCCGATAGATATTCTTCATCTTTGGTAGTTCGGCCAATCGATCCGCCAATCTCTATCAATTGGACAATCGTGCTACCGACGCACATAAAAGCGTCTTCGATTACGAACGAGTTTATAGTCGAGTTTCGAAAAAGCTTTCGAAATTTTCTTTCGGAGCGATCGACTTCAGCAAAGCTTGCCTAGCCGTATGTTATCCTCATCGTCATGAACGACTGATATCGCGAAAATGGGTTTGGGGGCACATTCTTCAGCGCGGTCACTACAGAGTGCGGGCTGATCTGGCAATCCAAGTCCGACGTCAAGCCATCTCCCTCAATGTCAATCGCGCGCAGAACTAAAGCTCCACTTCCAGGGCGAGCCCTCGCGCCCGAGCAATATCCACCGCAACTGACGCCACCGCGAGATCCTGGAGGCCAACGCCCGTGCCGTCGAACAACGTGATCTCCTCCGGCGAGGTCCGCCCCGGCGCCAGGCCGGCGATCACCGCGCCGAGCGGCGTGATGTCGCCGGTCGCGATCAATCCCTGCGCCACCGCGTGCTGCGCCTCACCGATGGTGACGGACTGTTCAACCTCATCGGCAAAGAGCCGAGCGCGTGGGAAAAGAGCCGCCTCTACTTCCTGCTTCCCTTTAGTGTCGGTCCCCATGCAAGCGAGATGGGTTCCTGGGCGAATATGCCCGGAAAGAAGAATCGGTGCGAAGCTGGATGTGATCGTGATGATGACATCGGCCTGTGCCCCGAGTTGTGGCAGGTCGACCACCTCGAAAGGCAGGCCGAGTTCGACCGCCGTGTCGGCCAGCCGCGACAGCATTTCGGGGTGCAAGTTCCAACCAACCACCTTGTCGAATTTGCGCGCCCGCACTGCGGCGCGCATCTGGAAGGCGGACTGGTGACCGGCCCCGACCATGCCGAGCACGCGGGCGTCGGGGCGGGCCAGATGCTTGATCGACACCGCCGAGGCGGCGGCCGTGCGCAGCGCGGTCAGCAGGTTACCGCCGACCGCCGCCTTGATCCGGCCGGTGTCCGGGTCGAACAGCAGCACCGTGGACTGGTGGTTGGTCAAGCCCTTCGCCATGTTGCCCGGCCAGTAGCCGCCCGCCTTGACCCCAAGGACGAGCCCCGCACTGTCGAAGCCAGCCTTGAAGCCGTAGAGCGCGTCGGCATAGCCGATCGCCTCTCGGATGACGGGGAAGTTACGGGCCTCGTCTCGCGCCATGGCAGCGAAGACGCTTTCGATGGCTTCAAAGACAGCGGCCTCGCTCATGAGGTCGGAGATCAGACGCTCCGGTACGATGATCATGGATTGACTCCTCCAAGAATAACACTGGAGCGCCCAGTTGCGCTTCGCAGGTACGTTCTCAATACGCCTTGCCGCGTGCCGACACCGGCCAGACCGTCTCGACCTTACCGTTGCGCACCCCGACATACCAGTCATGGACGTTGCAGGTCGGATCGCAATGGCCGGGCACCAGCCTGAGCTTGTCGTTGACCTTCAGCACGCCCTTGGGGTCATCGATCACACCGTGCTCGTCGCTGCACTTGATGTATTTCACGTCGTCGCGGCCGTAGATGAAGGGCAGGCCGCTGTCGACCGATTGCGCCTTGAGGCCGGCGTCGCAGATGGCGCGGTCGGGCTTGGCGTGGCTCATCACGCTGGTCAGGATGAACAGCGCGTTCTCCCATTCGCCCTTGTCGATGCGGTGGCCATCCTTATCGAGGATGCGGCCGTAGTCAGCGTCCATGAAGGCGTAGGAGCCGCATTGCAGCTCGTTATAGACGCCCGAGCCCGTCTCGAAATAATAGGAGCCGGTGCCGCCGCCGGAAACCAGTTCCGGCTCCAGCCCGACAGCCTTCAGGCCCTCGACGGCGTCCTTGACCATGGCGATCGCCGCGTCGAGCTTCTCCTTACGCGCCTCATAGCTGTCGATGTGCTGCATCGCGCCCTGGTAGGCTTGGATGCCGGTGAACTTGAGGCCCGGCGCCGCGTCGGCGGCCTGGGCGATCTTCACGACGGCGTCGGTCGAGGTGACGCCGCAGCGGCCGGCGCCGCAGTCGATCTCCACGAAGATTTCGAGCTGCGTGCCGTGCTTTTCGGCGGCAGCAGACAGGTCAGCGATGTTGGCAACGTCATCGACGCAGACGATGATGCGCGAGCCGAGCTTGGGCAGGCGGGCCAGCCGGTCGATCTTGGCCGGGTCGCGCACCTGGTTCGACACCAGCACGTCCTTGATGCCGCCGCGCACGAAGACTTCCGCCTCGCTGACCTTCTGGCAGCAGACGCCGACCGAGCCGCCGAGCCTCTCCTGCAGTTTCTGCACGTCAACCGACTTATGCATCTTGCCGTGGCTGCGATGGCGCATACCGTTCGCCTTGGCGTAATCGCCCATCTTGCGGATATTGCGCTCCAGCGCGTCGAGGTCGAGGATCAGGCAGGGCGTCTGGATCTGGGATTCGTCCATGCCGGGGACCGCCGGCACGTCGAAACCGACGTCGAGTTGTTCAGTTTGAGTCGTCGCGTTCATGCTCTTCTCCTCAGTTCCACGGTAATTTGTCGAGATCCACATTGCCGCCCGTCACGATCACGCCGACGCGCTTGCCGGCAAAGACATCAGGGTTCTTCAGGATGGTCGCCAGCGGCACGGCGCTGGACGGCTCCATCACGATCTTCATGCGCTTCCAGATCAGCTTCATCGCGTCGACGATCTCCTGCTCGGAAGCCGTCAGGATGTCGGTGACGTTGTTCTTCACGAAATGCCAGGTCAGTTCCTTCAGCGGCACTTTCAGGCCGTCGGCGACCGTTTCTGGCGCGTCGTCGGCGATGATGCGGCCGGCCTTGAAGCTACGGTAGGCGTCGTCGGCCTGCTCGGGCTCGGCGGCGTAGATCTTTACGCCGGGCGCGAGATTGGAGAGCGTCAGGCAGCTTCCCGACACCATGCCGCCGCCGCCAATCGGCGCGACCACGGCGTCGAGACCGTCGACCTGCTCGATCAACTCGGCAGAGCAGGTCGCCTGCCCGGCGATGACACGATGGTCGTTATAGGGATGCACGAATTCCGCGCCGGTCTCGGCAACAACCTCGGCAAAGACGGCCTCACGCGACGAGGTTGACGGCTCGCATTCGACGACACGACCGCCGTAGCCCCGGACCGCATCCTTCTTAGCCTGCGGCGCGGTGCGCGGCATCACTACGGTGCAGGGAATGCCGCGCCGACCAGCTGCATAGGAAAGGCAGGTTCCGTGATTGCCGGACGAGTGCGTTGCAACACCCTTCTTCGCCTGCTCGTCGTTCAGGCCAAACACCGCGTTCGACGCGCCGCGCGCTTTGAAGGCCCCAGCCTTCTGAAGGTTCTCGCACTTGAAGAAGAGTTCGGCGCCAGCAAGTCCATTGATGAATGTCGATGTGAGAACGGGTGTGCGATGAATATGGGGTTCGATTAAGGCTCGTGCTGCAAGCACGTCGGTAAGATTCGGAATGTACATATCCAAGCGCGCTCCTTACGCTGTAATCGCTGCGGCGCCTCGATCGGTATCGCTCGGATCGAGAGCAACAGCATCAAGTTCGATGAGGTATCCATGATGAAGCGCCGGCACTGGAACGACCGACCGGGCAGGACGCGCTTCACCGAACGCCTTGGCATATGCTGCGTTGAAGCTGCTCCAATGCTCGACGCCGACGATGTAAGCTGTGACTTTCACGACATGAGAAGGCGTCGCACCAGCCGCCTCGAGTACGGCCAGCAAATTCCGGAGAACGAGACTGGCCTGGTTATCGAAGAGATCGTCAGATTGCTCCGACTGGCCTTCTGGTTTGATCGGAAGCTGACCGGAAACATGAATGAATCCACCCGCTCGGGCCGCCTGACTGTAGTGACCCAAAGGCTTCGGGGCGTGACTCGTTAATATGTGTTCTATTTGCGCCATTTCGCGTCTCCGAGGTGATTGCGAGGTGCAGATTGATCTTGACACCGGCTCTGCGCTGTACTCACGACCGCGTAAGTACTTAACTTGCCGGACCCGTTTGCTTGGATTTGCCAATACCAAAGCGGTTTGGTGCGAAGGGCGAAATGTCGATTGAGGTCTTTTCGCCTGCGAGGAGCTCTGAGACGAGCGTTGCGGTCATCGGCGCCCCTGTCATGCCGAGATGACCATGGCCGAAAGCATAGATTACGTCGGGTGTCCGGGTTGCCCGGCCAATCACGGGGAGCGAATCCGGGATGCTCGGCCGGAACCCCATCCATTTGGAATATCGTTCTTCAGAACTCGCAGGCGCGAGGGCTGGAAGAAGTTTTCGAGCGTGCGTATAGAGCACATGCGCACGTTTCCAGTTAGGAACGGCTGTGAGCCCAGCGAACTCAACCGTACCCGCCACGCGAAGCCCCATTTCCATAGGTGTCGCGATGAATTTTCCTGACGCATCGGTCGTCGGAATGCGTGGAGCGGCTTCCGGATTCGCGATGACGATATGATATCCACGTTCGGTATCGAGCGGGATGTCATCGCCTAGCGAATTAGCAAGTGATTTCGAGTGTGCGCCGGCTGCGACAACCGCTGCATCAACGGCCAGAACGCCGTTCGTGGTTGTAATGCCTTTAAGCGCCCTACCTTCAGTCTCAAAGCCGATGACACGCGCAGATACGAATTCGCCACCGTTCGCGATAAAACGCCGAAACAAGAGGGTCACGAGCCCTTGCGGATTAATCGTGTGACCGTTCTCTTCTATAAGAATGCCCTTGGTAAACGCATGCGACAAGTTCGGATCGAAATCCCGCAACGCATCGGCGCTGAGGATCTGCGTGCGAACACCGTTGAGACGCCGCAGTTCCCAACCTCCGCGGTCCTTGGCGAAGTCTGCTTCTCCACGATATACGGTCAGATGACCTTCATGGCGGATCAGATGGCTCGCATCAGCCTCCTCCGCCAATGACTTGATCAGAGGCACCGTGGACTTGATGAGATTGCGGAGTGCTTTCGCCTGCTCCTTCACCTTGTTTGGTCTTCCGGCTAACAGAAAGCGAATCAACCAGGGCATGATGGTTGGAAAATAGCTGAACCGGATTGACAACGGCCCCATCGGGTCAAGGAGCCACTTCGGTACGCTCGTCAAGTTTCCCGGCATGGACATAGGGACGACGGCTGAGCCGTTGAAGCATCCGGCATTCCCAAACGATGCACCTTCGCCAGGAGGGTTCGGGTCAATCAAGGTGACTTTGAATCCGCGGCGCTGAAGCATCAGCGCCGTGCATACGCCGACGATTCCGGCTCCAGCGATGCCTACTTTTTTGTGGTTCTCAGACATAGGATGCTCCCGCGGAGCCGACAGTCTCTCGCTGCCTAGCCACCGTTTCGCGGTAGGTGATAAAATTCGGCGTGCCTTACCTTGCTGCGGTAACGACGATTTCGATCAGGACGTCCTGGCCAAGATCTGAAACCCCTATCGTCGCACGCGCGGGCAAATCCTGTGCGTCGAGCCAAGAAGTCCAGACGTCGTTCATCTCTTGCTTCAGGTTCATGTCAGTGATGAACAAGGTCGCGGAAATTAGTTTCGTCTTGTCGGTTCCCGCTTCTGCGAGGAATTTGTCGAGCTTGGCACAAACTTGCGTCGTTTGGGCCCGCATCGAGGCGCCCTTGAGTTCATCGGCCAGCACGCCACCGAAGTAAATCACATCAGCATATTCAACTGACCGATGCATGATTGGTGTTCTGTCTCGACGTGTGATCATCGTCTTGCTCCTGCATTCATGGAATCGTGCCAACTACAGGTCGCGCTGTAGGCAGGATTCGGTGTTAGGCACTGCAGCTACGTCCGGCTCCACACCTCAGCCCTGGCTGCCTTCATGCCGCCTATATGCATAATATTTCAACATGATAACGCTTAGTCAAATGCCAATTATTGCGCTATCTATAATCAAATATTATATTATCGACGGAGGTTAGAAATATCGTTGACGCTGAACGTAAATGATAAAAGCCCAATCGATGCGTAGCTGCGAAGAATGAGCGTCATTGAGGGGAGCAAGTGTATTATCAGCTTACGAGCATCGCCCCCGGAGCGGGTGGGGGCCGAATTCCCAGCCCTGCATGCGGCTAGTCTCTACGACGCAGCAATGCTGGTTCGCACCTTTAGAAATGCCTGGCGACTCTGAGCCGGAGCTGCACGAAGGGTTCTGGATCTGGCTCGGCGGATTCAAAGCGGCTACGCTCTAAAAATCCTATGCATGAGGCGGTGTAAGCTGTTTGGACCGCTACTGTCGAATGAGGTGCATGGGGTAAATGGAAGCATGACTTCCGCCTGTGGCATAGGTGGCAATCTCAGTCATTCTGCAGGCGCACAGCTCAAGGATCTGCGTGCCGTCATGCTCCCCCAACCGGTGTTAGGATAGGATGAATTGAGGCGGCCTCGCATTTTGGCGCGGAGATAGTACACCTCGCTGGAACAATGACGATAAATTGGTTCGTTACGTTCGTAGCTCTAAGCAGGGAACCATTCATTTGCTATATGGTGGCATGGGATACCATTGACCATGGGATCATGTGTCACTATCCCGAATATGCCATCGATAGCTGCATCAACCGTTCCACGAACGCCGTACAACTGTTTTGCGGCTACAATTGTTCGACGAAATAGAGCGCCGGGATCGAGCAGCGTCGTCGCACAGAGCGACATCGCCTGCTGCGAACTGGTGAGGACGAGAACGCGATCGGCCGTGGCACGCGCGCCGCGCTCCAGATTGACATAGTCGGCGATGGCTCTCCGGAGCGGTTCGGCGCCCTGAGGATCGCCGTGCAGAAGGGCTTTCGTGCCGTAGTCCTTGAGGACCTGCCGCTCCAGGCGCTCCCACAATTGCAGCGGAAACTCCCGTGTTTCCGGTATGCCATGCGTGAACGGCCGTGGCGCGAGGATGTCACGCACGCCGCCGCCGCTGAACATGGCTGCTCCACGCTTGCTGAGGTTCGGGGCCTGGTTGCGCAACAGCGAATCCCGCCGCGATCTGCGCTGGCCGGGCTGAAATGCCGAGATCTCGGCCACGAAACTGCCGCTGCCGACTCGCCGCTCGATGAACCCTTCGGCGTGAAGCTGGATATAGGCCGCCTCGATCGTATCACGCGACACGCCAAGTGCCTTGGCAAGCCCGCGGGTGGCCGGCAACGGCTTGCCCGGTCCCAGCACGCCGTCGAGGATCAACTGCCGGATCGCCCGTTGTATCCGGGCGTGCAGCGGCATCGTCGCATTGGCAGGATGGGCCATCCAGGCCTGCACGGATTCGAGCTGTGAGTGCTTGAACAAATGGCCTGCCCTTCGCAAGATAATTGGCAGGAACAATCAGGCCATTGACGGGCTATGTGTCAAGGCATGTTTTTTTGGGCTTTCGCCCGTTCCGTTCAGGAGACCCGCCAGGATCATGCCGTCGACCTCACCATCCACTTCGTTCGACTGAACGATCTCACCCATCCAGTAGTCGCGGGCCTGATCTCGGTCATCGTCAATTATGGCGGCACGTTCATCCTCGTGCTGCACGCCGCGGGCCTCGCCGGTCTGAGCCCGGAGCTGACCGCCTCATGGGTCTAGTCGGTATCGATGGGCGTCGGCCTGACTGGCATCCTCTTGAGCTGGTGCTATCTTGAGCCGATCATCACCGCATGGTCAACGCTGGCGTGCCTAGTGACTGCGGTTGCCGCGATGCCCTATCCCGAAGCGGTCGGCGCCTAGTTTGCGTCCGATCTTGCTTGATCCTGGAATTGTATCTGGCAATTCGCCCAAAAAATGCAACCTGTCACAGTGCTGCTGAAGCAAACTTTGGCTCCATGCACCCAAAAGAACAAGGGTGTTTGCCGAAGACATCAGTGAGAAATGACAATAATCCTGCTCGCGGATAGCGAGGTCGCTTGTCGTCAGCATATCTGCCTCGCTAGAAATTTGCAGCTTGTAGTCTTCGAGCGCAAAGTCCTTGACCACCTGTGGCGGAAGGCGGGTTAACCGGCATAAGTATCGATGCCGTCGACACGGCCACTGATCTTACAGGACAGCTTGGACTCTGGTTAATGTCATGCCATGATGGAAGACGTCGCGTTGGGAAGCTGCTCCTTGAACAGCAGTTCGACGGCGGTGCCGCCAAAAGCGTTCCAGGCCTCGATGAATTCTGAAGCATCCCCTGGCTCGGTGCAGGAAGGCGCTGGAAGCCGACCAGTCTGGCGACTCGATCATGGACATTGCCATGGCACGGAGGTTTAACGACCTGTCGCATATCGGCAAGAGCTTCCGCATGGAGTTCGGTGCCTCGCCGTGGTCGACTCGAAAGCTGGCCCGGTCCGTTGACAAAACGGTATGACGGCACAGCGCAACCTGAGAAGTTACGAAGCACGGTGAACGGTGTCGCCATCGTATGGCGGCAAACGCTCGTAGCTTGTGCCTATAAGACACTCCTGAAAGTTCAGAAAAGCCTACGACAATCCGCAGGCGGTCAAAGGCCCGGTTCCGGATTCTCCTTCCTCGCAGCGGGATGAAGGGAGAGCAGGGTTGACGAAGGGCGGCCTGTTCATTCTCGATAGAAAGCCAGCATCTTCGCTCTTGATCATCATCTGAACATCAGGCGAGCAATGCAACATTAAGGCCGTGAACGCGCTGAAACGAGGCGTCGCCTGTCAGCAGCAAATGGTCCGGCCCCAGTTGCAGGCAACTGGCGGCCTGCAAGGCGTCCGGCGTGCGAAGTCCGTGCCGAACGCGGATGGCTGTCGCCAGTTCCACGACCTCCCGGTCCAGTTCCACCCAGATGAGATCCGGCCGCGAGAAAAACGCATCGAACATCGCCAGCACAGCAGTGTCGTCATGTTTCATCGGCCTCACGCGGCATTCAAGCCAGGACAGCCGGCTGACCGCGGCGCCCATATCGGGATGCGCCTGCGACAGCGTCGCCAACTGTTCTCGCACACGGCTTGCGAGCGGCTCGTTGCCCTCGATCAGATAAATCAGGGCACTGGCATCGAAAAATGCGATCACCAAGCGCGCTCTTGCGTCAGCTCTGCGTCAATCTCCGCCTTCTCGCGCTTGCCAGCGGCCGGCTGCGACAGCAGCCATTGCAGAGCCGTCACGCGCGGCCGGCCAACTGGCTGCTCCCCGGTGAGGCGCAGATACTCCTCCTCCGAAAGCACGACAGCGGCCGACTTGTTGCGCTTGACGATTCGCACGGGACCGTGCCGCAAGCCTTCTTCGATCGCGGCCATTCCGCGTCGCTTGATCTCGCCGACGGTGACGATATTGTTCATGAGAGACACCCCATATCGATACGTGAAGTTGGCAGAACAGTACCATTTTCGGTACTGACACGCAACCTGCTCGCACATACCGTTGCGGCACCAGAAAGCGGTTCGTTCGGCATTCCGATTGTTGACTGACCCGGCGGCCCGTTCGGGATCAGGTTCGACGCTCCAGAACGAAGACCCGTTTCCCGGAGCACGCAATGCCTCATCCGCTTCCTTTCCTATTCCGGCCGAACTCGTTTGCGGTCGCGATCCTCGGCCCACTGCTCGGCGCGATCGCGATGGATGCGGCCAGTGCCGCGGAGGTCAAGGTCTTTACAGCGCGAGCGATCCCGATATCTGCGCCGGCGGACGCGACGGTGGTTTATCTCGATGACGCCGGCGCGATCGAGGAGCGGCTGTCGGCCAATCTGCCTGCCAATCAGGATCGTGCTGAAACCATCGCACGGCAGCGATTGCAGGCAGGTGGACAGGCGCTTCAGCGTGAACTTGCCACCGCTTGGCAAGGAATTGCCGACGCCTGGAGCCTCGGCATTACAACCTTGCCCGCCGTCGTCGTCGATCGTCGTTATATCGTCTATGGCGAGCCGGACGTCGCCAAGGCCGTGGCGCGCATCGAGGCATATCGGAGGGAGCGGGAATGAAGCTCTCGAACCGTCTGCGCGCCGGTATCGCCGGGCTCATGCTGTCCTGCGCTACCTCGGCCGCCGCGCTCGATACCGCCACGATCGCCGCGTCGGCCCTCTCGCCGGATTGCCTCGAATACCGTGTGGTCGGCATCTGCTACTGGCTGAGATGCGGCTTCTTCGGCTGCTCGGTCCGCACCTCCGTCAAGATCCGCCACTACGTGCCGGATGCCGTGGTCTCCAGCTATGCCAACACCGGCGAGAACCCGTGGGTCGAGGTTCGGCTGATGAGCATCGCCAACCCGACTGCGCTGAGCGGCGGCGACGGCACGACCAGCGAGCAGCACGAGAACAACCTCCAGAAGTTCAAGAACGCCGACGTCACTGGACATCCGGCCGGTGCGGTGTTTAGCGGTTTCGCCGGCAGCCTCGGCTATGCCTGCGAAGGCGCCGGAAAGCCGTTGATCCCCTACTTCCTCTCGACGCTCGATACCGTCGCCTGGCGCTACAATCTGCCGGAAGCAGTCTATCCGGAATCGCTGATCCCCGGGCGGCGCGAGATCGGCTCCCGGACCTCCATGAACCTCTGGGGCGCCGTCTATCCGCGCGGTGGCTTCCAGCACCAGGCCGACGGGAGGCGTCGCCTTAACCGGCTGGTGCGGATCGAGGCAATAGTCTATCGGCATGACTGACGATGCGTCCGCCCGATACAAACGCCACCGCTTTCCAGCCGAGATCATCGCGCATGCGGTATGGCTCTATTACCGGTTCCCGCTGAGCCTGCGCGATATCGAAGACCTGCTTGCCGAGCGCGGCATTGCCGTCTCGTTTCAGACCGTCTCAGAATGGACGACTAAGTTTGGCCTGAAATTCGCCCACCAACTCAAGCGGCGGTCGATCGGCAACTTCGCAGACAAATGGCATCTCGATGAGATGGTCGTATCGATCAAGGGCAAGAAATACTGGCTGTGGCGCGCCGTCGATGCCAACGGCTACGTTCTCGATGCTCTGCTGCAAAGCCGCAGAAACAAGGGAGCCGCTCTTCGGCTGATGCGCAAATTGTTGAAGAGCCAAGGTGTTGCGCCGCGCGTGATGGTGACAGACAAGCTGCGTTCTTATTCCGCCGCAAAGCGAGAGATCATGCTGGGGATCGAACACCGTTCGCACAAAGGGCTCAACAACCTCGCAGAAAATTCGGGTCTGCCTCACTTTGTGTGGAGATCGGACAATTGGATGGGCATCATCCGCGCTCTGAGAAGCTCTGCACCCGCTCGGCCATACATAGCGCGCTTGATCGTCTTCAGTCGGTTGATCTGACCTTCCGCTTGACCATTGCTCCAAGGCAGGTCGATGGCGTTACAGACGGCGTCGATATCGCGGCGAAGGACGCGGGCAAAACGGGCCAGGAAAACCAGGCCAGAATGAATGGCATCATCAATCCAATCTTCGAGCCTTGCCGAATTTCGGCTATGAAATATTCCGCGAAACCGCATGGATAAGCTGCGCAAAGTCGCAAAGGTATCTGATCCCTGCTTGAGGGCGTCCACTTTCCGCTCTTGATTGACGGTCAGCGCGCCGCGCGGCTTGATGCAGAGAGCAGCGGCGACAACCGGCGAGATCCAGTGGCCAGTGTGCGGATCACGCACAGGCGCATTATCGTATGTACTGTCGACGACGCCAACCCGAGCCGGCGCCGCATCATCCTTATCCTTATCCTTATCCTTATCCGATTCCGGTCTCTCGGCGCGGCGCCAGGTTGCCAGGAGGCGTTCAAGATTGGAAAAGCTGCCGGTGTACCCGCGATGCTTGATGTCATGAAACAGATGCCGCCCACGGCGGTTGCCGTCCTTCCAACATTGGGTGAGAAAGGCTTCGAAATACAGGGGAGATGTCGGCTGCAACGCTCCCCTGCGTCGGTCGGGTGGCGTTTCAAACGTCAGCCATTTCGCGATGCTGCGGCGGCCATATCCAGTGCGACGCGCAATCTCCGAGCAGGTCAGGCCTTCTTTGCTCAAGGCGTGCACCGTCTCGAACACCTCCTTCCGGGACTGCCTATGTGTCCGTCGAAGCTGATTGCGCAACCGCATTCCAGGCGCCTCCTCATGCAAAGCTCGATCGTCATGATCAGTCTCGATGTCCTCGTCTGGCAGCAGTGCCCTGCCTGTAGCTCGGCCGGAGAGGCTCATCTGTTCCTCGATCGCAAGACGCAGGTTCTGGAAGAGATGAAAGCGGTCAGCCACCTGAGACGCTTGCGGGGCACCTTCACGAGCAGCCTGCGCGTATAGCCCGCATCGATCTCGACTGACCACCTCAATGGAGGGATGCCGCTTCAACCATTGTGCAACGCTCGCCACGCTCCGGTCCTCGAGAATGTCCATGACCTTTCGGCGCTCGAGATCAACGATGATCGTGCCGTAGCGCCACGATTTCCTCCAACTCCAGTCATCGATACCGATGATCCGAGCGGGGGGCTCGTCGTCGATCTGTAAAGCCATGCGCTTCAAGTGCCGAAGGATGGTGTCGTCGCTGACCGGCATCCCGAGCTGGTTCATCAAGCGCTCTCCCGGGCGTCCGCCTGTGCCGTGCCCCAGAAGGCCGACTATGTTGGCGACCCTCTTTGTCCTGCGGGCGTAGGGCGAGGCAATATCCGGGATCGGGTCCGAGAATGTTTGCCGCCCGCACTGCCGATAACTGCAACGCCAGCGGCTCAACCGAAGCCTTACCGTCACTTCATTGCCTTGGATCGGCAGGTCCTGAAGACTGCGGTACGACCAGCCGTGCCGACGTGCGCTCTGTTTCCTGCAATCTGGACAAATGCCCGAGGATGGTCCGCAAGCCGACACAACCCAGTCACCGTCGCCGTTGGTTGCGATGCTTTGGACCTTGATGCCCGGACCGGGCGACCATTTTGATTTTGTTCTCATGCACGCCAATAGCGAAGTGCCTGCTAACGATCTATTAACCACACAAAGTGAGGCAGACCCCCATTTTCAGAGAACCGTTTCTCCATGAGCGTCGCCAAATCGGCAGCATCCGGACTGAACGCCCCCTCATAAAGCAGCGCGGGTAGCTTAGGATTGTTGGGGACGAAGCTCCAGGGCTCGAAACGCAGGGCTGTCAAGGTGGTCTGCATAAACTGACATCTCCTAAGGACAATCATTGAACGCCGTCGCCGGATGGCCGTTCCTCGTCTGAAGTCGCTTTGATGCCCAGCCATCCAAAGGACAATGAAGGTCCGAGGCGCCCATTGACGTAGCGACGATCCTGAAGTGCTCGACTAGCGGAAAGCGCCCGTTTCCAACCAGTCCCTGCTATGATCGAGTGCCAGCTACTTGGTATGAGGACGTAATGAGCAACGATAGAACGCGCCGCCCACCGAGCGCTCGCGACAAGGCAGAAGCCCTTTTCGCTGCGCCGAAAGTGGCGCCGCCTGCGCCAATTGAGAAGCGTACCGCTCTGCCGGGGACCAAGGAGATGGTCACTCTTCGAATCGACAGCGAGGTGCTGGCGCACTTTCAGGATGGCGGGCCCGGCTGGCAGGACCGGATCAACGACGCACTCAGAAAGGCGATGCCAACAGCCCTCGATGAAGGACTGAGGCCGGACGAGCTCAACTCTTCGAACGACGGCTGATCATAGCCGCGCGGTCCCTTTGTTGATGGCCGTGAAGTTCTGGCTGATAAGACTCTGGCCGGCGCCGCGAGACGCGATTCGGGTCTGGCGGGCTGCGCCGTTGCCCAATGTGTCGCAGCTCGCCAGTTACCCGAACTTCACATCCGGTAGACAAATTTCCGGCGCGCCTTAGATGCGGCGCGAGGGCCGAGCCGGCTTCATCCCTCCTAGGCCAGCCGGTTCGGCGTCAGGAGCCCTCATCCCGATCAGCGCGACTCACGAACGCGCTCCGAGGCGTCTCGTCGAACCTCTTCGACTGTGTCAGGGCCATTTTCTGCACATCACCGTGTTAGGGGCCAAGTCCTCGGCGCGCAGCTGACCGTTCGCGGGAGGCCACGGAGGCGGGATTCGCAGACCTATCTTATGAAACTTTCCCCTCTTGCCGGCTGGCCTTTTGGGCCGGCCTTGTAGTACTCGCGGTGGGCGTTTCAATGAAACGCCTCTAGCATCGCTGCCAACGACCATCGTGTCACTGCTCGTCATCTCGGGGGCAATACTCACGAACGAAGATCATGCGTGATTCCTCAAGGGGAAACGAAATCCGCAGGAAGAAGCCCTCTTCCTCCAGATTCGTCTCGATCCTCATCTCATGTTGGATACGGCGAGCTTCGAGCCAACATGTGGCCCCAGCGACGACATCGTTTAGGCTATCAAATTTGAAGAATGCCTCGATCTCATACGGCCCTGACGCGCGCAAGTCAGGGGGCGTGCCCGCGTAAACATACTCGAAATCCAGCTGCTCGACGGTTGATTCTGTGGGTTCCATGTGACCTCCAAAATTTTGGTTCGGAGACATGGTCTGCGGCGAGGATGAAAGTCACAATGGGGTCCCAAATCAAACGTGGATTGCGCTAACCTCCTCGGCAAGAGTTCACACAGAGATCGAAGCGGCCGGGGTCGAGCCAGAAAACGGCCGGCATCCCAGTGGGAGCCGGCCAAGGGGAAGCCTGGGCAATACGCCAAAAGCCTCAAGGGGAACGGATGCGGCCAGACACCGGCGGGACTGGGGCCGGAGCGGCCAGCGACAGGGCGTATCTGTTCGGGTGGGGCTGGCGGTTCCAGATAGATTTCAGCGGGACTCGACGCGGGTTTGGCCCGGCGGGGCGAACTCAAGCTCTGGGTGTCAGATAGCCCGGTTCCGGGTAGGCCGACGGTCAGGCGCGACTGCCGCGCGGGCCGATATTGACCATGGCACCCGGCACGCCGGCGCTCACGCTGACGCCGCTCAGGCTGAAGTTCACCCTGACGCCAGGAAAAAGACGAACGGAACGCCGAAACCTAAATCCCATGAAGCGCCCTTTCCGCTGTCACGATCAGGCTGGCCGCTGGGTCAGAGGGTAGGGGAGTTTCTGGAACTCTCGGCTGGCTTTGCAGGCGTCTGCTGCTCTTTCAGGTTTTTCCCGATCAGATCGCCGCGCGACCGGATGACGTAAGCCGTGACGACGTCACGCACACGGTCCTCCGCGATCTTCCGGACCATTGATCGATCCGAGGGCCCGCCGGATTCGTTTTCCACCAGCTCCGTCGTGACCTTCACGAGCGCATCGATATCGTTCTGGCAGAAGATCATCGCCGCCTTCGCGACGACCTCCGCTTTCTCGTCGGTCAGGAGCATTGTGGCGCCTTCCTTGCCGATGCAGGCGAGCGTCTTCGTCCGAATAAGGTCTCGCGTCTTTTCCAGGAGTTCGGTCCTTTCGGCCCGAGCCAGCTTGGCGCGAGTCTCGGCTTCAATCCGCTGCGCCTCGGCATGTGCTGCGGCGGCCTCCCGCTCAGCCTTTTCCTTCTCCAGCCTTGCCTGCCGTTCCGCGCGCTCCCGCTCCTCATTGGCCTGCCGCTCGGTCGTCCTGCGCTCAGCATCGGCCCGGGAGATTGCGATCTGACTGGCCAAGCGCACGCGCACGGCTCTCTCCAGATCCGTCAGATACGCACCGGTGTAGAACGCTTGACCGCCGAAGCCGTAGATCGCGTCGTGGGTCGAAATCATCACTGAGATCGACTGAGAGCAGATCGATACGGCCCTGTTGATGAGCGGCTGGAAACTGTCATAGGCGACAGCTCCATCAAAGCCATCATCGCGGCGGACGACGGCGGCTACGCAGTCGGTCGCTGCTCGAACATAGGGGACGTGCTGCTTTCGCTTTTGTGCTTCTGACTGCGCCGGTGTCTGCGCCACTGCCGGCAAGGCCGATGCCAACAAACCGGCGAGCACAAGAAACGTACGCATAGTCCTTCCCCCAGAGCGTGTGTGTTTTACCAATCCTTAACCGCAAGTCGAGTCGGACATCACGCTTCGGTTAAGACGCCAGATCGCTCCGAAGAACTGGAAATGCGTCCTGGGCAAACGGCCGCAGCGAATTCTGGGCGCGAAACCGGAATCGGCGAAGCAGGCGCAAAGGCGTGGCAGCGTGGTCACACGAGACGAGAGTGTGACGGATCGCTTTCTATGGGGATTGCATCTTGGGGTGTTGGGTCTGAAGCTGATCTTCAAGGGAGGCGAAGTTATGCGTACGCCTGACAGCTCAGAAGCCTCTATGGCTCGGATCAACGGCATCCTCATTCGCGGTGCTATCGTCGTGGCGATCGCTGCGGCGACGGTGCTTCCACTGATACGCTAGTCGTTTCAGGCTGCAGCCGCGCTCAGAGTCAGCGCCATCTGCGAGGCTCGCGTTGACGAATGCCTTTGAATCTGACTGAGCTTAAGGCTTTGAACGCTCTGGAGCTTGCTCCGCGGCTAATCGGTATGAAACTGTTCGTCGAGGGCGTCGGAGGAACGATCGTCGAAACCGAGGCCTACCTCCCCGACGATCCAGCTTCGCACAGCTTCCGGGATCCGACAGCGCGCAATGGGGCCATGTTTGGGCCTTCCTGGCACGCCTATGTCTATCGGTCCTACGGACTTCACTGGTGCTTGAACATTATCGCTGGAGGCGCTGGCGCGGTCTTGATCAGGGCCATCGCCGACCGACGGCCTAGCTCAGATGCGGGCGCGTCGCGGCAGCGCGAAGAACCTGTGCAATGGGCCAGGGCGCTTGGCCCAAGCGCTTGGGATAACGAGCGACCATAATGGACTGAGTTTGGAATGGTGTCCGTTCTCGATCATCGATCGATCAAGCGCGCCTGAAATTTCCTGCAGCACCCGAATTGGGATTTCGAAAGCCGCCGAGCAGCCATGGCGCTATGGTCTAGCCGGCTCGCGCTTCGTGAGTAGAGCGTTCCCAAAGTCCGCCATAGCTCCGGCCGCCAGCTAAACCCGGGTTTGATCAGTCTTTGCGAGGTTTGCCGAGATTGCCAGGCAGCCCTGAGAACGGGAGATTATCGGGCCGCAACAAGCTCTCATCCGGCTCGGGGCGACTTGCATTCTCGCCCTTGTGGGTCTTTTCCAATTCACGGATTGCTGACGTCAGCCGCTGGAACTCGCGACCTATCGTCCTCCGTGCTTTCCGAGGGGGGCTCGTCGAAACCACGCCGCGCCTTGCGTACGGCTGCAAAAGTAGTCTCAGCTATCGCCATCTCGCATCCGGCCATTGCGTGGGTTTGCGCGATCTCGCAAAAAGTCGTGACCGTCAGGCGAGGCTTGCGTGTTCGAGATTGCTCCCGGGGATCGGAGCATACCGCGAGGGGGCGCTGGGTGGCAGGACACTTCAGTAGTTGTCCGTCTGCGTCCTGGCGTTCCGGGCAGACGTTTGGGAATGGTCAGAATTTTCCGAGCGATGCGCCGCCGGAGAAAATCCATCCACCGAAATTCTCTGGAGGATGGCGCGCATCAGCCTGCCAAAGTGTAATTTGCTTGGCATGCTTGGCGAGCCATTCTGCTCAGCAATTGGCGGGTTGGACCAGAGACACAGGCTTCATGCGGGCGGACAAGGCAAAGGCAGTTCAAGTTGATCCGGAGCAGTCGCTAGGCGCCGATCTCATCGCCGTCGTGGCAGCGGTCACAATGGGCGATCCGCGCATCCTCACGATCGATCGTTTCGAATCATTGCCGTCGGGCCCATTCGAACTGGGCCATCGCTCCCTGCAATCGGGCCTTCGGGCCTGGGTCGAACGCCAGACGGGCCTTTCGCTGGGATATATCGAACAGCTTTATACCTTCGCTGACCATGGCCGCATCAGCGATGAGCGCGTTCAGATCTCGATCAGCTATCTGGCTCTAGCACTGGAGGAGCGCACCAAGAGCTCATCAGCGCATGGTTGGGGCAGGTGGTACGACTATTTCCCTTGGGAAGACCACCGAGCCGGGGAGCCGAGCATTCTGCTCGAAGCGATCGTGCCCCAGCTCTTGTCGTGGGCTGAGAGTGCAGACAATCGGGCGGCGAAAGAGGAACGCCACCGGCGCGTGACGCTCAGTTTCGGGTTGAATGATCACGGCTGGAACGAGGAGCTCGTGCTCCAGCGATATGAGCTGCTCTACGAAGCGGGCTTGGTTGCCGAAGCGATCCGGGATCGCAGCGCTGGCGGTGAGCCGACCATTCCCGGCCGGTCGATGATCGCCGATCATCGCCGTATCCTCGCCACGGGGATCGCGAGGCTCCGCACCAAGATCAAATACCGCCCGGTTGTGTTCGAGCTGATGCCGCCGACTTTCACGCTGCTGCAATTGCAGCGGACAGTGGAAGCGCTCGCCGGCCGGCTGGTGCACAAGCAAAATTTCCGACGCCTGATCGAGCAGCAGGAGCTGGTCGAGGAGACCGGAGAGACGACTGCGGATACAGGCGGCCGACCGGCCAAGCGCTTCCGCTTCCGGCAAGCCATCCTCGCCGAACGAACCGTCGCCGGGACGCGATTGCCGCTTTCTCGCGCTTGACATCTCTTATGCTCATAGTAAGCATATGTTCTCATTATACTCATTCAGAGCATAATGAGGGTACTTGATGTTCCAGGCCTCCGCCGTCACGACAGCACTCTACGAGCGAGTCAAAAGCGTCATCCCGCCGGCCGAATGGCTGAGCTTCGCCGACGATATCGACGCCATTCTCGCGCTGAAGCGGCGGCGGAATGCCGTCATCCTCGCGCATAACTACCAGACTCCGGAGATCTTCCACGGCGTTGCCGACATCGTTGGCGATAGTCTCGCACTTGCCCGCAAGGCGATGTCGACCGAAGCCGACGTGATCGTGCTGGCCGGTGTGCATTTCATGGCCGAGACGGCGAAGCTGCTGAATCCCCAGAAGACGGTCCTGATCCCCGATCTCGGGGCGGGTTGTTCCTTGGCGGATTCGATCACGGCGGCGGATATCCGCCTGCTGCGGCAGCGCTATCCGGGCGTTCCCGTCATTACCTATGTCAACACCTCCGCCGAGGTGAAGGCCGAGTCCGATATCTGCTGCACCTCTGGCAATGCGAAGGCGGTCGTCGAATCCCTCGGCGTGCCGCGGGTGCTGATGCTGCCGGACGAGTATCTGGCCCAGAACATCGCGGCCCAGACCGACGTCCAGATCATCGCCTGGAAGGGGCATTGCGAGGTGCATGAGCGCTTCTCGCCGGCCGATATCCGCGCGCTCCGGGAGAACCATCCGGGCGTGACGGTGCTCGCCCACCCCGAATGCCCGCCCGAGGTGGTGGCCGAGGCCGATTTCGCCGGCTCGACCGCGGACATGTCCGGCTATGTCGAACGCTACAAGCCGGCCCGCGTGGTGCTGATGACCGAGTGCTCGATGAGCGACAATGTCGCGCTCCAGCATCCCGATGTCGAATTCATCCGCCCCTGCAATCTGTGCCCGCATATGAAGCGGATCACGCTGGCCAATATCCGCACCGCGCTTGAGCAGAACCAGCATGTCGTAACTGTCGATCTGGAGATCGCCGGGCGGGCGCGGCTGGCCGTCCAGCGGATGCTCGCCGTATGAGCCGGGACGTCCTTGATCTCTATGGTCGTCCCGTCATCATCGGCGGCGGCATCGCTGGGCTCCTGACGGCTCTTCATCTTGCGCCAGAGCCGGTGGTTCTTCTGACGAAGGCACCGCTGGGAACCGAAGCCTCCAGCGTGTGGGCGCAAGGCGGTCTCGCCGCCGCCATGGGCGATGACGACGATCCCGCTCTGCACCTGGCCGACACCCTCGCGGCCGGCGACGGCCTCTGCGATTCCGTCGTGGCCAAACGCATCCTTGAGGCTGCGCCCGACGCGGTCGCCGGGCTCGAAGGCTTCGGCGTTCGCTTCGATCGCACGCCGCAGGGGCGATGGCGCCTGGGGCTGGAGGCCGCGCATAGCCGGCGGCGGATCATCCATGCCGATGGTGACGGCAGCGGTCGCGAAATCATGCGCGCCCTCGTCGCGGCCGTGAAATCCATGCCTTCGATCGAGGTCGTCGAAGGCATGGAGGCGTGTCGTCTGGCCGTCGCTGATAACCGGGTTCACGGCGTTTGGGTGCGTGGCCGGGATGGACAGGCATTCGTCGCGTCGAGCCGGGTAGTGTTGGCGCCCGGCGGACTTGGCGGATTATTCCTCGAATCCACCAACCCGCTGGGGAACTGGGGACAGGGGCTCGCGCTCGCTGCCCGTGCCGGAGCACTCCTTGCCGATCTTGAGTTCATTCAGTTCCATCCGACGGCACTTCTCGGATCAGGCAGCCCGGCGGCGCTGATCAGCGAAGCGGTTCGCGGCGAAGGAGCGATCCTCGTCAACGAAACGGGCCAGCGCTTTCTCGCGGAGGTCGATGGGGCCGAACTTGCCCCGCGCGACGTCGTTGCCCGCGCAGTCTCGAAACAGCTGGTTGATGGGCACCAGGTCTTTCTCGACGCCCGCGGGACGATCGGCCCGGCTTTCGGAAAGCACTTCCCGTCGATAGCCGCGGCATGCGGCAGGATCGGCGTCGATCCGGGGAGGGATCTTATCCCGATCCGACCGGCTCAGCATTACCACATGGGCGGGGTCGCCGTGGACGAGTTCGGCCGCAGCTCGGTCTGCGGATTATGGGCCTGTGGTGAGGTTGCCTCGACCGGCCTACAGGGCGCGAACAGGCTTGCCAGCAACTCCCTGACTGAAGCCGTCGTCTGTTCGCGTTGGGTCGCGGAGGACCTCGCTGGGACTGCTGCAGAGCCTAGCCGCTCCCTCCCGGCACCCATGGCGATGTTACCCGATCCGGCACCCATTCGGTCGGTCGTTTCGCGTTCGCTTGGCGTTCTGCGCAATGAAGAAGCCCTGTCGGCTGCCTTGCAGGCCTTGTTGCCTCTATCGGAGCAAGAGGAGGCCGCGTCCGACCCTGCGATCGTCGGTTTGATGATCGCGGCGTCAGCGCTGTTGCGACCGGAAAGCCGCGGGGCGCATTCTCGCGCCGATTTTCCTCACCAGGCACGGGTTGCCACGCGATCCAGGATCACACTTGGCGCCGCGCTGACGGTCGCCCGATCCCTCGGGCGCATGCCCGTTCTCGAAAGTCTTTCAGCATGACGCAGCTCTTCCCGCTTCCCACCATCATGCTCGAACCTCTGGTCCGATCTGCCCTGCTCGAAGATCTCGGCCGGGCCGGCGACCTGACGACGGATGCGATCGTTCCGCGGGAGCAGCGGGCCACGACCGTCCTCGCTGCGCGCCAGCCGGGGGTGGTCGCCGGTCTCGATCTGGCCGCGCTGGCCTTCAAACTGATCGATCCGGATGTCGCGATTTCCGTGCAGCGAGCGGATGGCAGCGCCGTCGCGGGGGGCGATATCGTCGCGACCGTAAGCGGGCCGGCCCGAGCGATCCTCACAGGCGAGCGGACCGCGCTTAATTTCCTCAGCCGCCTGAGCGGTATCGCCACGGCCACGCGGGCCATCGTCGATGCGGTCGAGGGGCACAAGGCGAAGATCGTCTGCACGCGCAAGACCACGCCCGGCCTGCGCGCGATCGAGAAATACGCCGTGCGTGCCGGCGGCGGCTCAAATCACCGCTTCGGCCTCGACGATGCCGTTCTGATCAAGGACAACCACATTGCCGTCGCCGGCGGCATCCGCCCGGCGATCGAGCGCGTACGCGCCAGCGTCGGCCATCTCGTCAAGATCGAGATCGAGGTCGATACGCTGGCGCAGCTGGAGGAGGCATTGGAACTCGCTCCCGACGCCGTCCTGCTGGATAACATGACGCCGGATGAGTTGTGCCGCGCCGTCGCCATGGTCTCAGGCCGCGCGCTCACCGAGGCATCGGGCCGGATCACCGCCGCGACAGCGCCGAGCGTCGCCGCGACCGGCGTCGACCTGATTTCCATCGGCTGGCTGACCCATAGCGCGCCGATCCTCGATATCGGCCTGGATTATCAGTCTCTCTGATTGCGGCTCCGCTGCAGTCTTGGAGTTGCTCCACTCAAGCAGGAAGAACGAGACCGATGCGCAAGATCGTCGCCGGTAAGCTGCAGGGCATCCATGTCACCGAGGCCAATCTCAACTATCACGGCTCGATCACGCTGGATCCCGATCACTGCGAGGCGGCCGGAATCCTGCCGATGGAGTTCGTCGAGATCTGGAACAAGAATTCGGGAGCGCGCATCTCGACCTATGTCATTCTCGGCGCGCGCGGCTCGCGATGCTGCATCCTGAACGGCGCCGCAGCCCGTACTTGTCAGGCCGGAGACCAGATCATCATCTGCAACTCGGTCTATGTCGAGGAGCGGCAGCTCACGTCGCTGAAGCCGCGCAACCTGCCCTTCGATCAGGACAACCATATCCGCGACCGGCTGAGCTATGCGGTCGAGCGGGACGGGCAGGGGCGGTACAGTTTCTCCATCCTGGACGAGGCGGACACGGCACTGGCCATTCCTGCCATGGTCTCCAGAAGCTGATCGGCTTCGATGTCGACCGAGCTGCCTTGCGAGGAGCGTGCGCTTGACGGAGCCGCTGCTTCTGACCGCTGGCCCTCTCATCCCTTCGTGTTGTTGGAAGACCGTCATGGGGGTGAAACGCTGTGCTTCGCCCGCTGTCATCAGGTCCTCGAGGCACATTCCTATGACGCCGTGCCAGCAACCTTGGCCGCCATGCTTGAGGCTCAGAGCGCAGGATACTTCCTGGCGGGCTATGCCGCCTATGAGCTGGGCTACATGTTTGAGCCACGGCTTGCGCCCCTTCCTTCGGCATTGAGCGGGCCCCTGCTTCAATTTGGTGTCTTCGACGAACCGAGGCGCTTTGATTGGGGGGAGGTTCGCGGTTCCGCCGACATAAGCAGCTTCTCCGCGCTCTGGACGTTCGATGCCTATGCCGCTCGCTTCAGGCAGGTGATCGACTACATCCGGGCTGGCGACGTTTATCAGGTCAATCTGACTTTCCCGCTGATCGGGGCATGGTCAGGCGATCCCATAGCGCTCTTCGCCGCGTTGCGCTCTCGCCAGCCAGCCCCCTATGGCGGCGTGGTCTCTCTCGGTTCCGAGACCATTCTGTCGCTATCTCCGGAGCTCTTCTTCGAGCGAGAAGGTTCGCTCATCCGCACGCGCCCGATGAAGGGAACAGCGCCACGGGGCATGTCTCCCGAGGATGATCACCACTTCGCGGCAAGCCTGGTCACCAGCGAAAAGAACCGCGCAGAAAACCTGATGATCGTCGATCTGCTGCGGAACGATCTCGGCCGCGTCTCCGAAATAGGATCGGTGCGCGTGACGGATCTCTTCAGCGTCGAGACCTACCCGACGCTGTTCCAGATGACCTCGGGCGTTGAGGCGCAACTGCGGCCCGGTCTACAGCTTCCCGATCTGCTTCAGGCCCTGTTTCCCTGCGGATCGATCACCGGTGCGCCCAAGATCAGAGCCATGGAAGTGATCCGTGAGCTCGAAGCGCGCCCGCGCGGTGTCTATTGCGGCAGCATCGGCATGCTCAATCCCAATGGAGAAGCGCGCTTCAATGTCGCGATCCGGACGCTGACGCTCAGCCCCTCCGGGCAGGCGACATTCAATGTGGGCTCCGGGCTGGTCTTCGATTCTGAAGCCCGCAGCGAATACGACGAGTGCCTGCTGAAGGCAGCCTTCCTCGCTGAATGCGGAGCTTTGCGCCGTGCGACCTTGCATGTCTGATATCAAACAGGGAGAGATCCATGAGTGCCACGACTGCGAAGAGCGCCGTTACCCCGCTGGACGTGATGGCCCGCAAGAATGGGACCCCGCTGGTCTGCCTGACTGCCTATACGACGCCGATGGCGCGGCTCGCCGATGCTCACTGCGACATCGTGCTGGTCGGAGACAGCGTCGGCATGGTTCTGCACGGCTTGCCGTCGACGCTCGGCGTGACCATGGAAATGATGGTCCTGCATGGAAAAGCGGTTCGGCGCGGCCTGGATCGGGCGCTGATGGTCGTCGACATGCCCTTTGGATCCTATGAGCAGGGACCGGCACAAGCCTTCGAGAATGCGGCGCGCCTGATGGCGGAAACGGGCTGTTCCGCGGTGA
Source organism: Allobosea sp. FG18 (assembly GCF_057809495.1). NCBI lineage: Bacteria > Pseudomonadati > Pseudomonadota > Alphaproteobacteria > Hyphomicrobiales > Alloboseaceae > Allobosea > Allobosea sp. FG18. Next base: position 25,254 of record NZ_JBMDKB010000030.1, on the reverse strand, counting down.
AGCTCGAAGGCGGTGTCGGGATGGCAGAGACCATCCGGTTCTTGACAGCCCGCGGAGTGCCCGTGATGGCTCATATCGGCCTGACTCCTCAGGCGGTGAACACGCTTGGCGGCTATCGTGTCCAAGGCCGCGGTGACGACGCTGAACGCATCCACGGCGATGCCATGGCGGTCGCGAAAGCGGGAGCTTTTTCGGTCGTCCTGGAGAAAATCCCCGAAGAACTGGCCCGCAAGCTTACCGGGGACATCGATATCCCGACGATCGGCATCGGCGCGTCACCCGCATGCGACGGTCAGGTTCTCGTCGTGGATGACATGCTCGGCCTGTTCGGAGATTTTCGCCCGAAATTCGTCAAGCGATACGCCGAACTGGCCACAGCCACGGACGCCGCCATGTCGGCCTATGCGGAGGACGTCCGCGCGCGCCGGTTTCCCGGGGCGGAACATATTTTTGCCGCCGCGTCCAAACCGGCCGGATAAACGCCAGCCGTTCGGCCGGCACCGACAATGGCCCGAGCGCGGAGCGCCAACTATGTCGAGGAAGCTCCGGTGGTCGACGGCTGGGTCGTGATCACCGGTTCGGTCGTCGCCTCAGACACCGCGTAATCCGCGGCAAGTCTCAGCTCGCGCAACGGCCGGACGCGCCTGATGGCTTCGGCATAGAGCTCATGAGCCTTGTACGCCGCCAGCGCCGCGTGATCTGCGAACTCGCCATAGACGACGATGTCGACTTCGGAGCTGATTGGATCCGACTTGCGATTCTCAGCGATCTCAAGCTTCAGCGCATGCGGTATGCCCGTCAGGATCGACAGACCCCGGCGGATCTCCTCGATCGCGTCCGGAGTCTTGGCGCTGAAGAACACGATATGCCGGATCATGGGGAGCTACTTCTCGACAAAGGCTTTTTCGATCACGTAGTCGCCAGGCTCCCCGTGATTGCCCTCTCGGAGGCCCTGCTCCGTGAAGATCGTTTTGAGGTCGGCCAGCAACTGCGGCGAACCGCATAGCATGAAGCGGTCGTGCCTGGGATCGAGGCCGCTTTGTCCGATGTCGGCGAAGAGCTGGCCCGAGGTCATCAGATCGGTAATGCGGCCGCGATTGCGGAACGGCTCACGAGTCACCGTCGGATAGTAGACGAACTCTTGGCGGATCATGTCGCCGAGGAATTCGTCCTGTGGCAATTGGCGTTGTATCCGCTCGCCATAAGCCAATTCTGCCACCTGGCGGGAGCCATGGACGAGCACGACGCCCTCATAGCGCTCATAGGTTTCGGGATAGCGGATGAGCGAGAGAAATGGGGCCAGGCCCGTGCCCGTGCCGAGCAGAAAGAGGCGCTTTCCATCCCACAGATTGTGGAGCATGAGGGTTCCGGGCGCCTCATTTCCGACGGTGAGACGCCATTACGCTGTTGGAAATCTGCTGGAGTCGTAGCAGCGGCCGCTAGCCGAGGGGGAAAGGTGGATGCCGAATAGAGCGCGTCTAGTGCTAGTTGTCGCGCTGACATTGGCGAACAGCTTGGCGGCAACTGGAGCACTGGCGGCAGGTTGCATCATCGACTCGTCACCTTGCCGCGGCTGCGGCTGCAAAGGCGGTCCTGGCTATCGTCACGTTGCCTCTGGGCAATGCGTCGGCTTTCGCGATCTCACAAAGAAATGCGGTAACCCGCCTGGTGCGGAGTGCGTTTTCGAGAATGCTCCGGGCACATGCGTCAACCGTGAATGCGTACTCGGCGGATCGCGTCAAACGCGATGAATTCGGGGTTGCGATCGCCGGCCGCTGAACATTCGCATCGTCAGGGGAGGCGATCACTGGAGTAGCCGATCCGGTTCTTCAACTAACCAACGAGCTCGGTGCTCGGGACGTCATACATTTGCGCGCTCAGCCGAGACTCCAGTCGATGATCGAGGAGAGCGATGAAGATGTCCCGGCCGCTCTCGACTGTTGCGACTATCCGCCCTCCTTCATCGAACGCGATGTTCAAGTTCATGTTCTCGCATTGAGCCCGCAGACGCTGCATGAATGCAACGTCGCGATAATGGCCCTTCTGCTGGATCGCCACCGCGCGACGGAGATGGATCTTGTTCGTCCCAACGTATGCTGTCAGCGGACCCATATCTGCAAAGATCGCGGCAAATTCCGCTTCCGTCCGAAGCTCCTCAAACACGCGCTCGTGACCCTCCCTGTAGGCCAGCAGAGATTCGAAGCGTGGCTTGCTGCGGATAAAGATCCGGTCCGTCAGAACGAAAAAGTCGAAGTCGGGGCGGATCGTGAAGGCAGGATCGTCGTCGACGTCCAGCTCGTCATCCGAGTAAACCATCCGGATGAGGCCACCTGACTTGCGTGTGGACCAGGAAGCATCAGTTTTGCGAACGGCGAGCATAACCTGGTCTGCGAGCGCGAAACGCGCCACGTAGAAGTCAGTGTCCTTCAAGTCGGCGAGGTTGCGGACTTTGAGGCCGTCCGTCGGCTCCATGATTTGAGCCGCGATTCTATGAGCTACGGTTTCATCCGTATCGATGGTTAGTGCGCTGCCCTCGTTGTTCTGAGCAAGAACGCCGTACTCGATTGTTTCCGTTATTCCTTCGAGATTGGTTTGAACGGCGTCCCTAAGCCGGCCTGCGAGGTCCTCGGTGATCCCGATCCAGCGGCCGCGAAACTGGACTTCGCCTTTAGTCCTTGGCTTCCTGAAGACCCAAACTGTCACTTCGGCTGCCTGCAGGTCGAAACTCTGCAGGTCCTGTAACGTCGTCATCCTCGCCCCCTCAGATCTCGTCGGTGACGATCATCACATCCTGTAGGCCATTTTGACGATAGCTCTGGCCTGCGCTTATCGAGGTTTTCGACAGCATTCGCCCAACATGGACCACTTCGCCGCCGATGAAAGTGTATTTGATCTCGTAAAGCTTCCAGCCAAGGACCGTCAGGAGTGGGTTCAGCGCGATCTGGCCGGCCTTATACGTGATCCAAAAAATCCACCCGAGGAAGACGACAAACCCGAGCATCTTCGATGTCTGCTCGTAATCCAGACTCATGAATGAGACGACGTAGGGGATCACATAATTGATCAAGTCGGCAGGAACGTGCTTGCTCTCAACGACTTTGACCGTGTGACCACGGGGCAGCAATCTGAACGCTGCCGCTGTCACGACCACGCCGATAGCGCAGATTGCGACGGCAGGGAGCGAGCGCCACGGCTTCTTCAACAAATCGGCGCATTGCCACTGCTCAAGGGCCAATAGTGATGAAGCGCACAAACCGAACTTTTCGGTTTGCAGGTCTTGAACCAGCAGGATGATGCTAAGTGGAAGGTACGAGCCAAGGAAAATTGCCACTGCAACGGCGATACGAAGCTGCATAGTTGCGAGGCCCAACCTGTCTCAGTGTACCGTCACGCCGACTTTGAGAGGATCGTGGAGCCGACACATCCATAGTGGCGAATGATCTGGTTTGTAGCCAGAGGCACCGTGGATCGCGCTTGAGAGAATGATCAGCCCTTTGCACCCGAGCCCGCCTGTCCGGTGAGAGAACGCAAGAATGCCTGGTCGGGAGCTCTCGTCTCCCGGCCAGGCTGATTCACTGCAGGAAGGTGACCCAGGCGTCCTGGATGCGACCAGAGGCAAAGTCTTCCTGCATAGCGAGCACCGGGCGCTTCCGCCCGAGCTCGGTATCGATTTCAAAATCCAACGGCTCGTACCAGAGATCGTCGAAATCTTGATCGGGCAGCAAAACGGCGAGGACCGATCCGAATTACGGATGCCTCCCGCGATCAGGGCTGCATTTGGAGACAGGGTCTCCGGCGAATTTCCGAGCTTGCGCATCGGAGCCTCCAGCGAGTGAGTTCGCAGAGCTCACGCCCGACGAACGGTTCATGCTCGGGGAAGGTCGATTAGCGCCGGGCACAAGTCTCACGGACGAGCCGTGCATCTTGTCGTCTGCGGGCTGCTTTGGAGGGGCGCCTAGCCCTCCGTGAGCACCAACGGTGCGACGGCAGGGAGCGTTCCTGCATTGCGGCCCTTGGAAGGGCGTAGGGTCGAACCGTTGAGCATGCCGCTCCTATAAGCTGGGCTGGTGCGCTGCCGATAGTGGCGAGGGAAGCCTGACTGGCGCATTGGCTGAAAGCTCCTTGAGGCTCCGGATAAAATTGAGCGCACCCGCAGATACAGCCGGCTAAAGAAAATGGCGCGAATTTCCAAGGTTTGGATTCGAACCGTGACAACTTATGGATTTGAATCGAAAATTCGCGAGCTTGTTCAGTAGGCTGAGTTTCAGGCTTTGCCAAACGGATGTGGCGCAGGCTCCGCCCCTGAGTGCCAAAACAGGAGGCGAACATAATTTCATCGACGGGCCGGTCATGCCCTGCCGCCAACGAGAAGCGGGCGTACACCCGGTCGAGAACCAGCATTGACGATTGTAATGACGTGCATTACAGCGAGGTATGGCTTTCGCGATCAATCCCTTTGTTTGCCCTGCACCGTCACGGGAATTCCGGCCTGGCGACCACTTGGCTGATGAAGATTGGTCTTCGCGCGCTGCGGCCCGCGCGATCGAGACTGCGCAGAAGCCCTGGACGGGCTCCCCCATTGAGAACGGATTGACGGGGAAGCTGCTGAGCCACCTTGAGGCATGGCAGCAAGGCAGCGTCCCCAATCAGCAGGTTTTTTGGCGTTTTCATGACCTTGTGGCGCATTCTGCGCGAATCACGCCTCCCGAATTGTATCGTCTCTGGTTGCCGCCAATCAGTATCCCTGAGGTCTGGGATTTCGACTGCGGCACCTATCCGGTGTTCAATATTGGCGACCTCTGGGAATCTAATCTCACCCTGGAGCTCTTCTCCGAATTCTCATTGCCGATCGTTCCGGACGGTTTCGAGCATAGAGATGCCTCCGTCCGGGCACGAAGGCTGCTTATCGACGCGATGGTTGAAAGGCTCACCGCGCTCGCGGAGAGCTGTGCACCCATCGACCTGTTTCGAGAGCTCCACGCGGTCATCAAGGAGCGTTTAAGGTTCCGTGTTCGTTGGTCGAGTGCCGCCTGCGATGCAGAACCCACTACCTCTCCCATTACGACCCGAGATCAGGTTCTCGGTCTTGAGATCATGACCGGACAATCTCCGCCGTCTGCCGAAAATCGTTTGCCGGAAGCCTCAACGGCTACCCGGCAGGGTTTTTGTGCGGACAAGGAGGAACAGGGCCATGGAGCCGTTCGCCGACGAAGTTACAGAAGAGATCTACCTGACTCGCTTTTCGACATGCGCGCCTCCCCACGTTGTGGTTGCCGCACACAAGGCTATCCACCTCATCCTGGCCGCTACACAACTAAGCGATCTGCGTTTCGCCGGAACGCCGGTGAAATTTCGCGGCCGTCCGGGCACGTTCGGCGTGATCGTGGACGACAAGTGGCACGTCACATTTCAGTGGTTCAACGCGCTCGGCCCGCGACAGCTCAAGTTTGAACGGCGTAAGCCGTCATCCACCCAGGACTTGGAGTAACATGAAGACTGGTCTCAGACATTCGCTCGCTGCCCCACCCCCGACGCCTGGAGAGGTCCTCCGAGATCGTCTTCAGGCTGCCGAGGGGATCACTCAGGACAAGCTCGCCCTCGCCATGAAGGTCTCGCGATTCTCCGTGAACCAAATTGTAAATGGGAGACGCGCCGTCACGGCGGAGATGGCAATGCGCCTGGGGCGGGTGACGGGTACGAGTGCCGAGTTCTGGCTAAATCTACAGCGCAACGTCGATCTTTATGAGGCTGAGCGGGTGATGTCGGCCGAGATAGCGACGCTCCCAATTCTTCTGCGCGCCGTTGATGAGGAGGACTTCGAGGAGGTGGATTAATCGAGACCTTCGCCGAGACGGCTGGGAAAGGGATTGCGGATTTCGGAGGTAGGAGCGGCGCAGGTGTTTCAAGCTATGGGTTTGAAATGGATCAACCTATGGGTTTGAACGCAAGATTCCCCTGGAAAAACAATCCGCCTATTTTCACACTATGGCTGCAGTTCGCTGTTGGGGGTGGCGCGCAACAGCTCAAAGGACCTGGATCTGGACGCCAATCCTTTTCAAACGCGCGCCTACAACGGACTGATCGACGCCAAGCCGTCCGCCCAGGTGCCGGCGATGCGCCGAAGGGCCACCCTCACCAGCGGAGCTATTGGCCCCTCGAAGCGCTGGTTGCGGAACGGGGGAATTTGAGCGTTCGCGCCGAATGTGATGCGACGCCTTTGGCCGAGAGATGCTCGTCGACCACTGCTTCGCCGTGGCCCAAGCGGGCGGTCGAAATAACCTACCCTCCAAATCCGAAACTGAACTCCGTGATTGCAAGGTTGATTGACCGCAGGATGGCGGAAGAGCTCACAAGGCTCATGGACGGCCCCCGCCATGGCCCTTTGATGGCATGCGGCTGCACGTAGGACTGCTTTCCAAACTATGGGTTTGAAATGGGACAAACTATGGGTTTGAACCCAGGGTTTCCCCGTAAAATCAATCCGCCTATTTTCATGTTATGCCTTCACTCTGCGGCTGCGCGGTGCGATCAGCAGCGGCAAGGACATGGATCTGGAAGCCATTCCTTTCAAAACGCCCGCGACAAGGGACTGATCGGCGGTAGCTTTCCGCGTGTATGGCGGGGAATGCTTCACGGAAGCGCTCTCGTAGACAGGTAGGCGGCGTTTTGAACCGGCAATACCCCGCTTGGCCGCGGCCGAGTGGGTTCACATCGATTGGGAAAGCAAGCTTGGAAGCGAGCCATGTGGGGGGCGGCGCGCTGTTTCCAAACTATGGGTTCGTTGTGTGACAACTTATGGGTTCAAAATGGAAATCTCGTAGCAATTTCAAAGCACCAGATTTCAGGATTTGACGTAGCGCGCGGGCACTCCGCGCCTCATTTAAAGGAGGAGAGGGCCGTTCAGGCGCGTTGGCGATCGTTGTGTCGAGCGAATTCGGCGCCGGGACGACGCCAGATGCCACATAAACAGGCTCTTCACAGCCCATCGGCTGGCTTCGCGAGCGCGAATCAGATTTCCATCAGCCTAGGAACGCCTCTGCCGCCCCGCGAAGGCGGAATATACGTCGACGAGGGGGAGTATGCGCCCGATTTTAGGCCCTCGGAAACACTGCCAAATAAGTGTTTCAAACTATGGGGGGCCATTGGGCGCGCGTGACCAAACTATGGATTCGGTCGTGACAAACTATGGGGGCCGGTGAAACGAAAAAGCTGAGTGTTCTCAGTGAAGCCGTTTCAAGCTATGCCTAGGTGCACAATTCCTTGATGAAGGCGCGCTCTTGAAGGACCGTGGACTCTCAATTCAAGGAACGATCCAAGGATCGACATGACGACCTACCCATCCGTGAACAAGCTCTTCCTCGTCGGCGCCATCCATGCCGCACCTACGGTGGCCCTTCAGGGACGTTCTCGCGTCACCACGATTGGCATTCGCACGCTCGACGACGAGACGGAGCTCGTGCACCGCGTCGTCATCAACGAGGAGATGTTGGTCCAGCCGATCTTCGACCAGCTCTCTGAGGGGCGCCTGATTCAGGTCGAGGGTCGTCTCGACTATGACGACAAGGGAGCGTTCGTCTCGGTTCCTGCTCGCCGAGGCTTCGATGTCCAGATCCTCGGCGGTGAAGCTCGGCCAGTGGTCAAGGCGCAGTCCACGGCGACCCCTGCTCGCGAGCCTGCGAGCTCCAGCAATGGCTCTCCTGCGGCTCAGCGAGCCTCGGAGCAGGCAAGTACCGCTCCAGCCGCCACGCACGCGCCCCAGCCGGCTTCTCGGCCGGGCCCGGGCCCGTCGACGCCAGGGCCGCGGACCGGTCTGGGCGGCCTCGCAGCAGCCGCGACGAAATCGAACCAGGCTGATGATGACACCGGCGCTCCCGACGATGGCGGGGATGCGGAGGCTGGGCGCTCGACTGCTGCGAATGCACCGCCGCCCGCTGCGCAGCGTTCTGGTCCTCCTGGGGCTCGCCCGGCGCCTCCGGCGGGCGGGACTCCGCGCCCGCAGCCTGCGCCTTCCTCGCTCGCGAATGGCGTGGCCCGGCCGACGCCGCCGGCTCGCCCCGGATCCTCGCCCAGGCCGGCTTCGGCGGGTTATGGCGGTGGCGCCAGCGGTCCTTCGTTCGATCGGTCTCGTGTGACGCTCCCGTCGTCAAGTTTAGATGACGACATTCCGTTCCGCCACGAAGGCTACCCCGAAATCGTGGCATAGGCCGGGCCAATTCAGGCGCGCTGCCAGGCGCCAACGCCCCTGCGAATGAAGCAGTGCGGGGTTTGCGGCTTGCAAGGAGCGCAGAAACAATCCTTTCCGATAGCACCGTCAGTTAGCGAAGCTCCAAATGGCCAAACGCGCGTCCTCCGGGCTGTCGACCCATGCGGTCATGGCACAGAGACATGAGGCGATCGACAGCCTCGACTTCTTCCCAACCCCACCGTGGGCGACCAGGGCGTTCTTCGAGGACGTGCTCTTCGACCGGGAAAAGGATCAGGCGACCGGCCTGCCGCTGATCAAGTTCCGCCCCTTGTTCGGTGGTGGCGTGCTCCAGCGCAGCGCGGGACCAGTTCAGTCGCTGTCAGTTTGGGATCCCGCGGCAGGCGAGGGGCATATGACCGAGGTGCAGCGGGAATACGTCTCGCGTGTCCACGCCTCAGACGTCCACGATTACGGCCGCGGCTACGATCTCGGGAGCTATGTCGGAGAAGGTGCAGACGTCGCCAAGCGCAAGGAGGATGTCGACATCATCGCGACCAATCCGCCCTTCAACCTTGCCGTCGAATTCGTCGAGCGCGCCCTGACCGAAGCTACGAAGATCGTCGCCATGCTCCTGCGTACCGTCTGGGTCGAGGGCAAGGACCGCTATCAGCGAATTTTCCTGCCCTGCGCCCCGGACATCATCGCCCAGTACTCCGAGCGCGTGCCGATGACGAAGGGCTGCTGGGATCCCGACGCCAGCACTGCCACAGCCTACGCCTGGTTCATCTGGATCACCGATCCGAAGCTGCGCGCCATTCCGCGGATCCCTGGCGTCTCCAGCACCATCTGGATCCCTTACGGCGCTGAGGCTCGCTACACGCGTCTCGATGACCGCGCGCGCTTCGGCAAGCCGAAACCGCCGCGCCCGGAGCAGACCTATGCCGACATGTACGATGGCGATCTCTTCGCCCCCGCACCGATGCCGATGATGTGAAATCGAATTTTCGGTGGACGGGTACCCTCCAATTTCCTGCCGCGCCCATCAATCCCTAGTGGGGCTGTTGATCATTCTGCAGAGCCGACACAAGATTTAGTAGTTCTGTCTTTCGAATCGGACATGCAAGGTCATTGTCCAGACCAACGATTCGAGTTCAGCTGCAAGGATTGAAATTTCTGATCCTTGTGGCGCTCGATGCCACCCTGACGAGGTCACCATGAAGTTCCAGCGTTTCTTCACCAAGGCGACGACGGGCGCATACGGCGCGATCGCCTTCCGCAAGGCCAATTCCGAAATCAAGAATCCCGATGGCTCGGTCGTCTTCAGCGCCCGCGACATGGAGGTTCCGGAGAACTTCAGCCAGGTCGCGGTCGACATCATCGCGCAGAAGTATTTTCGCCGCGCCGGCGTGCCCGCCCGCCTGAAGAAGGTCGAGGAAGAGAGCGTTCCGTCCTGGCTCTGGCGCTCGGTCGCCGACGAGGCGGCGCTGGCAGAGCTCCCGGAGGGTGAGCGCTTCGGCGGCGAGCAGAATGCGGCACAGGTTTTCGACCGACTGGTCGGCTGCTGGGCCTACTGGGGCTGGAAGGGCGGCTACTTCTCCTCGGAGGAGGATGCGCACGTCTTCCACGACGAACTGCGCTACATGCTCGCCAAGCAGATGGCGGCGCCGAACTCGCCGCAGTGGTTCAACACCGGCCTGCATTGGGCCTACGGCATCGATGGCCCGGGCCAGGGGCACTTCTACGTCGACCCCTTCACGAGCGAGCTCGTGGCCTCGGCATCGAGCTATGAGCATCCGCAGCCGCATGCCTGTTTCATCCAGTCGATCACCGACGACCTCGTCAACGAGGGCGGTATCATGGACCTCTGGGTCCGCGAGGCGCGCCTGTTCAAATACGGCTCGGGCACCGGGACGAACTTCTCGAACCTGCGCGGCGAGAGCGAGAAGCTTTCGGGCGGCGGCAAGTCGTCGGGCGTGATGTCGTTCCTCAAGATCGGCGACCGTGCCGCCGGCGCCATCAAGTCGGGCGGCACCACGCGCCGCGCGGCCAAGATGGTCGTGCTCGACATCGATCATCCGGATATCGAGACCTACATCGACTGGAAGGTGAAGGAGGAGCAGAAGGTCGCGGCTCTCGTCACCGGCTCCAAGATCGTCAAGAAGCACCTGCTCGCGATCATGGCTGCCGCCCAGGACGGCGAAGGGCGCCTCGAGGTCGATCCGACCAAGAACCAGCCGCTGAAGCGCGCGATCAAGCACGCCCGCAGGGACGTTGTTCCGGACAACTACATCAAGCGCGTGCTGCAGTTCGCCAAGCAGGGCTACAACGCGCTGGACTTCGCCACCTACGACACCGACTGGGATTCCGAGGCCTACAACACGGTCGCCGGCCAGAACTCGAACAATTCGGTCTCGCTCAGCGACGATTTCCTGCGCGCCGTCGAGAAGGACGGTGACTGGAACCTCATCCGCCGCACCGACCGCAAGGTCCACAAGACGCTGAAGGCGCGCGACCTCTGGGAGAAGATCGGCTACGCCGCCTGGGCGTCGGCGGATCCGGGCCTGCACTTCAACACGACCATGAACGACTGGCACACCTGCCCGGCCGGCGGCCGCATCAACGGCTCGAACCCGTGCTCGGAGTACATGTTCCTGGACGACACGGCCTGCAATCTGGCGTCGCTCAACCTCCTGACCTACTACGACCCGGAGACCCGCACCTTCGACGTGAAGGGGTATCGTCACTCGAACCGTCTCTGGACCGTCGTCCTGGAGATCTCGGTCATGATGGCGCAGTTCCCGTCGTCGGAGATCGCCCTGCGTTCCTTCGACTACCGCACGCTCGGCCTCGGCTATGCCAACATCGGCGGCCTGCTGATGACCATGGGCCTGCCCTACGATTCGAGCGAAGGTCGCGTCCTGAACGCCGCGCTGACGGCGATCATGACGGGCGACGCCTATGCCACCTCGGCGGAGATCGCCGGCGAGCTCGGCACCTTCCGCCGCTATCCGGAGAACGCCGACAACATGATGCGCGTCATGCGCAATCATCGCCTCGCCGCTCACGGCCGCTCGACGGGCTATGAGGGCCTTTCGGTTGCGCCGGTTCCGCTGGACCATGGCGTGCTCAAGAGCATGATCCAGAAGGATGGCGACATGTTCGACACGCTCTCGCAGGCCGCGGGGAAGGCCTGGGACACCGCAGTCAGGCTCGGCGAGAAGCACGGTTACCGCAACGCGCAGACAACCTGCATCGCGCCGACCGGTACGATCGGCCTGCTGATGGACTGCGACACCACCGGCATCGAGCCCGACTTCGCGCTGGTGAAGTTCAAGAAGCTGGCCGGCGGCGGCTACTTCAAGATCATCAACCAGGCCGTGCCCGGCGCGCTGCGCGCCCTCGGCTATGGCGAGAGCCAGATCGCCGAGATCGAGGTCTATGCGGTCGGCCACGGCAACATCGACCAGGCGCCGGCGATCAATCCCGCGACGCTGCGTGCCAAGGGCTTCGGCGACTCGCAGCTGGCGAAGCTGAAGGACGCTCTCAAGAGCGCCTTCGACATCAAGTTCGCCTTCAACAAGTGGACGCTGGGTGAGGACTTCCTGCTGAACACCATCAAGGTGCCGGCCGAGAAGCTCGCCGATCCCACCTTCGAGCTCCTTCCCTTCCTTGGCTTCTCCAAGGCCGAGATCGAGGCCGCGAACATTCACGTCTGCGGTGCGATGACCGTCGAGGGTGCTCCGCATCTGAAAGATGCCGACCTGGCGGTGTTCGACTGCGCCAACCCGTGCGGCCGCACCGGCAAGCGTTACCTCTCGGTCGAGAGCCACATCCGCATGATGGCTGCGGCTCAGCCGTTCATCTCGGGTGCGATCTCGAAGACGATCAACATGCCGAACGACGCGACCGTCGAGGACTGCAAGAGCGCCTACATGCTCTCGTGGAAGCTGGCGCTGAAGGCCAACGCGCTCTACCGCGACGGCTCCAAGCTCTCGCAGCCGCTGAATTCGGCGCTGATCTCGGAAGACGACGAGGACGCCGACGACGCGATCGAGGCCTTCCACCAGCAGCCGATGGCCGCCCGCGCCGCCCAGGTCACCGAGCGCATCGTCGAGAAGGTGGTCGAGCGCGTCGAGCGCAAGCGCGAGCGCGAGAAGATGCCGGACCGTCGCACCGGCTACATCCAGAAGTCGGGCGTGGGCGGGCACAAGCTCTACGTCCACACCGGCGAGTACAAGGATGGCCGTCTCGGCGAGATCTTCATCGACATGCACAAGGAGGGCGCGGCCTTCCGGGCGATGATGAACAACTTCGCGATCGCCGTCTCGCTGGGCCTGCAGTATGGCGTCCCGCTGGAGGAGTATGTCGATGCCTTCGTGGGCACTCGCTTCGAGCCGGCTGGCTTCGTCCAGGGCAACGACATGATCAAGTCGGCGACGTCGATCCTCGACTTCGTCTTCCGTGAGCTCGCGATCTCTTACCTGCAGCGCTTCGATCTCGCGAACGTTCAGCCCGAGGACACCTCGCCGACGGCGATGGGGCTACCGGTCTCGACCGGTCTCGTGCGCGGCCGGGTGACCGAGCACCTGCGGGTCGTCGAAGGCTCCGTGGTGCGCCAGGAAGCGTCTCCCGACCATGGCAGGGGTGTCGTCGTCGCCATGGACGGGAACGCCGCTCTCAAGATCGAGCCGATCCGCCCGGCACCCTGAGGCACATTCCACAACGCGCGAGGTTTGAAATGCCCGAGATCACAAAGGCCACCATCGAGGCGGCTGTGCTGGCCGAGTACGAAGCCGTGCAGGGCAAAGTCGTCCTTGCCCACACGATCGAGTGCTACGACGAGCACGACGACAACGCGACCGTCGTCTGCGACCCCCCGGCCATCTGCCGCATCCAGCCATATCGGGATACCGAGCTCGGCGAAAATCTTCTCCGCTGGACGGATGACGCCAATTGCGACCCAATCTTCAACCTAGTCGTCCTGGAGAAACATCCCGCCTTCGCCGGCGTCCGTCCGTCGTGGATCTATGGCACGACGCGGAGCAAGGACGGTACCACCCGGGCCGGCGGTTTCGAACTGGCGGATGCCGCGCATCAGACGCGTTACGAAGGCGCCAAGGCGCTTCCCTATGAGACCGGAGCCTGTGCTCCCGAGGGAAGCGAGCCGAGCTTCCAGAAGACCTTCGGCTGACCTCTGGCGACCCCGGGCACGCGGCCCGGGGCCCAGATCCACTCTTAATTTAGGCCGGAAGATTGAAGCCCGACATCGGGGTGTAGGATTGGATCACTCGGCCATGGACCGTACGGGTGAGCGGCCGGTTCTTGGCATCGGTCATGACCGTTCCGTTGATCGCCTCGCGGACCTTCGCCCCGATTTTGAGGTTCAGCTTGGCCTTCTTCTGGTTGCCGTGGAGGTAAGGGTCGCCGCCGACCACGTAGGCATACGACGCGGCGAACTTCTCCTCCTGCATCAGTTGGGCGAGCACGGTGTCTGTGATCGACTCCGTGAACTTCCCCGTCTTAGCGAGATAAACCGCCATGCCGGCGACGTCCTTGAGGATCTCAAGGGTCTTCACATGCAGAGCGGCTTCCTCCCTGTCCAGCACACCCAACTTCAAGAGGTAGTCGAGCAGCGCCTCGTGAACCACCTCGCTCAAGGGGCGATTGAGCTCCTGCACCTTCTTGTCGATCACCGGGTCCAGGCGGACCGAGCGCTTCACCATCAAATCTGACATTGAGAACCCTTTCTGATAATGTCCGACATCGCATACGATAGCGTCCGACATTATCTATGATAGCGTCGGACATTATCAAGAGGGTTTCGAAGAAAGGTCGTGAAGCGGGCCCCATGTCCAAACTATGGGTTCGAAACGGACCAACTTATCGGTTCGAGAGGCCAAAAGACGCGACTTTCCAATGCCGGTTGTTTCAAACTATGGGTTCGTTTCGCCCGCGGTGCCTTTCATCGGACCGCGGTAGGATCCTCGGAGAACAGACCCGCGAGGATGCGATGACCGATTTCGTTTTCACCATTGGCGTGCCGACCGACCTGGAGCCGTCCGGGATCGCGGTGACGACCGTGCCGGTCGCGAAGGGACCTCGCCTGTTTGCGCAGGTCGCAGAGGCAATGCGCAGCGCGAACCGGGCGGTATCGAGCCGCTACGTGAACTACGACGATTTTCCAGGGGACAGTCTCTACCTGGAGAAGATGGACTCTGTAGGTGAGCAGTTGCGCTTCCAAAAGCTCGCCTTCGCCGACGGCGAAGAGACCAGGAAGTGGTCGATGGAGGGCCACTTCGACGACGAGGAGATCACCCACGAGGAGGTGATCGAGGCAGCCACAGAGGAGCAAGCGAAGGTCATCATGGCCTTCAACACCGTGCTCATCGCCGGCATGCCGGCCGCCTTCGAATACGAGCGGACCACCACGTCGATCCCCATCCTCGAATACGCCGAGTCCATGGAAGCGTGCGACTGCGCTCTGGTGGAGCAGCCGGAGAACGCACCGACACAGGAATTCGAGGAGCTCGTGGCGAACCTCGTCCGCAACGCCCGCGCTGAAGGCATCGAGCTCGATGGCCTGCAGGAAGTGATCGAGGCTCTCGACGCCGCCGGCGTCGACACCGCTCCCTCGGCGGCACCAGGCCTGCGCTGACTAGCGCAGGCCGCTATCGGACGCCGCAGAAGGGCCTGGGAGCCACAGCTTGGTGCCCAGGCCGGCCAGAGCTGCCAGCTGATTCACCAGACCGCTCCCAGCCGCCCTGACGGGCTCCTGCTGGGTATCCACCGCGTCACCATCGGTCGAGGACGAGAAGAGGTCGAGGACGCGGTCAGCGACGATTTTCTCGGAATAGCCCTTCAGGTGGGGATCGGCCGGCACCAGGACCGCAGTGGCCCCCACACCGACCTGTGCCTCGAAGGGCACCGCGAACCCTTCAAGCATGTAGCGAACCGCGTGAGCCGTCCCGCCACCGCCAGACACGAGGCGCTCGCGAACGGCCGACGGGGTCATGCGTGGAGCCTCGCGCGGATGTCCGCGGGAATCCACGACCCACACCTTCTCATTGATCGAGAACAAGGGCGGCATCGCGATGTCATTCGGCAGGCGAACGATCTCGACCGGGTTATCGGCTGCCAGGATACGGCGAGCGGATCGGAGACGCTGGGATGCGATCGCCTCGGTCTGGATCAGACCGACCTCGCGCCGGCGGAAGAAATGCGAATTGCGGGCAAGCCAGAGCCGCGTCGGGACCAGGAACCCGCCCATCATCGCTTCGGCCGAGGCGACATCGCGTTCGGCCTGGGCGCGGGATTGCTCGCGGACGAACTGGACCGCCGCTTCCTCGGATGGAAACGCACGCTGGCCTGAGAAGACCAATCGGTCGGCGCCGAGCAGCTCCACGACCGGCTCGCGCCAGTCGCCGCTGTGCATATAGGTCACGCCAAGCGCGCGGATAGCCTGTGTCCGGGAGAGCGAGGTCTCAAGGGTCGGCACGAATGCTGTTCCTTCAGGATATCGGTCGCCACGCATCTGGCGTGACGAGATCAGATGATCATGAAGGATAGCTCGGATTTGGCGCCTGGCCCGAACGCCGAATGCCCGGATAGACCAGAAATCCGGGGATGGCGGTCACATCCGGAGCGCGGGCGCGTCGTCGTCGAGGAAAGATAGCGGCCGGATGTCGTTGTCGTCGGATTCGACCGTCCCGAGAGCCGGACGAACGAGCTCATCGAACGCGTCCTCGAAGCCCATCGGGACGATCAATGGCGCGAACTTTGCCATGCGCGCGAGCGCGTTCCCGTGGGAGGCCAGGCGAGCGATATTCTCTGCGACTTCCTGCTGAAAATGGCGTTCCAGTGTGGCTTTGGTATGAGGACCGGCCGTTTCCAGGTCGATGAAGGCGTCCTTGTCGCTCGCGCTGCGGGCGCCAGCCAGGATTGCCTCGATGCTGCGCGGCGCGTGGATAAGCGCGACGGAGGCAGCGTGCTTCATCAGGTCGTCGGTGGTCAGAAGGCCGGGCGAAGTCGCTGCTGATACCGCAGCTCGGATCGCGGACCAGGTCTGGGGAGGGCAGGAGCCTTCCTCATTCCATCGCGCCGCGCCGGCCTCGCGGAACGCCGCGAAGCGCAGCGCTGCAGCCGGGTCGCCTCCGGAGCGCAGAAAGGCGGTCGTGGCAGCCGCGTCGGCGAAACACTCCTCGAGGTGGCGAGCCACCTCCGAATTCCTGGAGACGGTGCCCAGGTAGCGCGCGGCAAAGCTCAGCGCGATCTCGCGAAACGATGAGAGCCTGCGGGCATCATCGGATGAAATCGCCGGGAAAGCGTATTCGGAATGCCAGGCGCCGCCGATGCGGGCGCAAAAGGTCGCCCCGGTCAGGAACGGGGAATAGGGAATGATGAAATCGACGGAAGGAGTCTTCGCACCACGGCCGAGACCCAGAAGGGTTCGACGGCATGCCGGCTGAAATGCGTCAGCCATCAGCGCCTTCAGATCCGAGAGCGCACCACGCTCGCCGGACGCGTCCGCCGGCAGGACGGCGTCGACGAGGTCGCGATCCGTCCAGGCGGACGCAGCGAGGGCGAGCGGATCCACGACGTTCAGCGCGAGGCCAAGCCGAGAGGCTTCAGGCTCAAGAATGCCGAGCGCCCAGCGGAGGTCCGGATCCTTGATGATTGGAGTGCGCTCGATGATGCCGCCAACGCCTGGTCGGATGAGCGCGGGCCCCGTGCCGTCGAGAAGATAGGCGAGCATTCTCGCCGTGACGTCGGGGCGGCCGAACGGGATGATTTTGGTGCGCCGCCCCTTAAGCATGCGCTTGGCGACGTCAGGCACGAGCTCGATCCGGTTCTCGCCCGAGCTGTCGTCAAGGATACCGATGACGTCGGCACCGATCCGCGGCATCACCTCACCTTCGAACTGGACACGCAGAACGCTTCCGTCGGTCAAGGCAACCGTATGCCTCTGACCGCCGATGCGACCGCGTACCGTGCCGAGGATGAGGCGCTGCGTCATGTTCAGAAGCCAGGGGTCGGGGCAAAGTCCCCGATGAAGCTCACCGGATACTCGCGGGAGGCTCCGGTCTCGAAGCTCATTTCCTTCAAGACCGCCGCCTCTGGCGAGAGCTCGATCGCCAGATCGAGCAACTCCGCGTCGACCGACGTGAGCCGCCTGATGCCGTCGGTGCCTTCCAAAAAAGCACCATCGGACCCGCGGCCGACTTCAAGATACACGCCGTCGGAATCGCGACCGATGCCCGTGTAAAGAGGCGGCGCGCCCAAATCTTCAGGGATCTTGTCGACGCAGACGACGAGCACCGAGCCCTGGAGATCGGGATCGAGAATGAGGGCTGCTGCATTCCGGATGGAAGTGTCGAGTTCAGTCGTCATGGGCCTGCCAATCGGTGTCATTCCGAAAGGTTGCCGCGCGAGCTTGAAAGTCACCAGCACGCTAGGTGGCCATCGAGTCGAAGAAAGAGAGCTGCGCCGCCGGCGGCGATTTCCGCTTCCTCGGCTTGATGATCTCGGGCTCTGTCCACCAGGGTTTGAGCGGGGCAAAGGTCATGCGATGCTGAGGGCTGGGCCCAAGTCGAGCGAGCGCCTCCAGATGCGCCGCTGTGCCGTAGCCATCATGGCTCGCGAAGCCATATCCCGGCAGCGCCACATCAAGCCGTTGCATCAGCCGGGAGCGGCTTTCCTTGGCGACGATGCTCGCCGCGGCGATTGAGAGGCTTCGCGCATCTCCGCCGACATACGCCGCGGCGAGACAGGGCAGATCCTGCGGAATGATGTTCCCATCGATGCAGGCGTAGCCCGGCCGCATCGGAAGCTCATGGATAGCCAATCGCATGGCCTTCATGGTCGCGATCAGGATATTCGTGCTGTCGATCTCTGACGCTTCCACGCAAGCAACGCCAATGGCGATCGCCTTCTCCATGATGAGGTCGTAGAGCTCGCTCCGGCGGGCAGCGGAGAGCTTCTTCGAGTCATCCACGCCTTCGGGCAGATCTTCGGGATTCAGGATCACGCAAGCGGCCGTGACTGCACCAGCGAGGCAACCGCGGCCCGCTTCATCGACTCCGCAGACCAGCCTGTGGCCTGAGGCGATAAGGCCGCTCTCGATGGAAAAATCAGGCATTGGCCGGCGGCTCGGGAGCGGTGGCGAGCAGCGAGCGGTAAAGCCACAGCCTACGGAGACGCTCGCAACGAACCTCAGCCTCTGCCTCGGCACCCTGAAACACGATCTGCAGATCGTTCGGAATGTGCGTCCGCCAGTCTTCGGCCGGGTTGAAGATCACTTCGTAGCAGGACTTATCGCTGGCCCTTCTAACGCAGTACGGCGTTTCGTCAGCGAGCGCATCGAGCATCGCATCTGTCGGCTCGACAGGAAGCAACTTCCACTCGCTCATCTTTCCATTCTCCGACGAAATCTGAGTGCGAGAGCGCGTCTCAGGGCCGTAGCGACGGCGCCGGCAGATCGGAAGCGCGCAGTCCATGGAACGGCTTCTCAGGGCGGGCCTCGAAGGTGGTGAAGGAAATATGGACCCCGAGCGCGAGCAGTCGAGCGCAGAAATCTTCGTCGCAGGCTGCGGGGTAGGCGCGTTTCGGCGGCACCAGGAGCGCCGCACCCAACTCGGTGCCGGAGATCAACATGGGCTCATCGCTGAGAATAAGCGCATTTCTCGTCGCCTCGCTCTCATCGAGCACGCGAACCTCGCCCGTCGGCTTCGGGCCGCATAGACAAAAAGATGAAGCTGGCCATCCTCGCGATAGACGTGCCAAGTCCGATTGCTTCCTTCGCCGACGGCTGCGCTCCAGCCATAGAGAAGCGTTCGATCCGGACCGTCGTCGACCGCGATGCGAGGCGCCACGTCGGAGGGCGACAGGTTCCTGATCCGGTGGAAGGCTTCTTCGTTCATTGCGATTCTCGTCAGACTTGTTCCATTAGCATCGCACCGTCTCGCGAAACCGACGAGGGGGCACGATGCGGCTCAGGTGAGATTTCGAGCGCGCCGAACAGGTAGCAATTCCAGTTCTCGGTTGCCCTGATCCAGTCCGTGCGTGCCTGATCCTCATCATCGTAGACAAGATCGCCGACATCAGCGTCCTCGAAGCGCAGCAGGAACTGCCGCTTCGTATGGTCGCTGGGCTGGCACCAGCGCGCGCCGTCGATGACGGAGGGCGCCGGCAGGGGCAGTGGCTCGGCGATGATAGGCGGAACGAGCAAGATCGAATCGCTCGCCCCCCAGAGGGCTCGCTTGATCTCGGCTTTCGCAACCACCATGCCGGCATCAGCGCTCTCGAACGAGGGCACCGCGTCGGGATTGACGGGCACGCCCTCGAACAGGTCGCTCCCAAGGGTGCGACCGACGGCCCGGCTGTCCTCCAGCGTTTGCCCGGTGATCTGCCCGCGCCAGGCGAAGCCCAGGTCGAATGCAGCAATGATCCGACTGCGCAGCTCGGCGATGTGCTCGTCACGACGCTCGATTGCCTGCACGAGGATCTCGTCCACGGGCAGGTCGACCTCGCCGTGTCCGCGCAGCGCCGCGAGGGCTGCAGCAATCACGGCGAGCGCTTCTACCTCGGTCGGATCGCGACGCTCGCCGCGTCCCATCCGTTGCCCTATAGGAAAGGCCCTCGTTCGGGTCGACGTAGAAGAACCCCGCCAGCGAAGCAGGGTTCGAAACGACTGGAACAGCAGCTTCCATTACGCGGCCACGCTTTCTGAGCCGGGGCGTTCAAACAGATGCTGGAGGGAGTTCTGCACCACTCCAACCCAGGCAGTGAACCTGCGCAATTGGAAGCGCTCAGTGGTGGGGTCGAGGTTTGCCTCCCGTCGAATCTCGGAGAGCACGTTGTCCTTGTTCCTGAGGAAATCGACCACGGTGTAACCGCGCGCTCGGGCGTAAGCGAAGAGCATGCAGTCGCAGTAGGGGATACGAATAACCTTCGCTCCCCAACCGCGGACATCGTCGAGAAGAGCCGGCAGATCGCGGCCGTTCTCATAGGGCAGGTAGCCTTGTTCGCCGCCAGCCGTGTCGTTGAGCACCAGGAAGAGTTCGCCACCCAAGGCATCGCGAGCGTCTCGCAGAGCCGCTTGAGCCGACCGGATCGCAAGGTCATCGGGCGTCGCAACCGCCACAAAGCGGAAGGCCACGCCGTCCTCGCGGGCGAAGTCACGGACGGAGTTGTGACGCGCCCAATCCATCAGGCTCGTCGTCGTATTGGCCCCCAGATCGGTGATCGAATCGCCGGACGACCAGACGGAATAGCAGCTGTTGAATCGCGATTCATTGTGCCAGCGGTTGGCTGCGCTCTCGGCGATAGAGGCCGTCGCCGGAAGCGACACAGAAATCCGTTCCTCGCCCAGGAGACCGCTGAGGCGGCGCTGGTGATCGACCTCGACGACGTTGATACGCGGCGCGTCGGGGACGTCCGCTCGGGCGACATCGTGAGCTTGGACGAGGAGGTTCGCCAGCAAAGATTTGCCCACGCCCCCCTTGTCGCTACCAATGATCGTTGCGGCCTTCAAATTCATGATCGTCCCCATACGGGAGGGTTTCTTCAGCTCTGGACCGAGACAATCCTTTCTGCGACGCTCGCGTCAAGGACGGAGCATTCAATCCATGCGATTCACGGTGGATGGGGTTCTGCGAGGATAGAATGTCGAGCTTTCACGATCACGGCACGGTCCGCATCTACGAAACGGCGGACGGCTTCGAGGTCTTCTCCCCTCGCTTCGACTTGGCGACCCGTGAGGTCCTGCGCAGTCTGAAGGCCTATTTCGATGGCGCCCGGCGATCCTGGAGAGTCGTGCCGCGCTATACCCGGTCGAAGCCAGAGGATGTGCTCATCAGGTTGCAGAAGGGCCTTGAAGACGCCGCTCCGGAGGGCTGGCTGGCAAAGGTCGCAGCCATGTCCAAGATGCGAACGACGACGCGCCGGTTCTCATTGAGCATCGGCCTGGGCGGTATTCGGGTGGAAGTTCCGCCCGGACACAAGCACGAATGGACGCTCAAGAACCTCGACAAGCAGAAGATGGCCGAACGAGACGGCGTTTCCTACCTCGTGCCGGCGGCCTATTGCACAAACGCCACCGTGGTCGATGTCTTGAAGACCATTGCCGAGGATGATCGCTCGGCACTCGCGACCGCCGTCGACTACCTGGAGGAGTTCACCCTCCGCGGAGAGCTCTCACTTGCTCCTGAGGAAGTCGAGATGTTCGGGCTCAACCAGGCTGCGAACAGCATCGTGTTTGCAGAGCCGTCGTTCGTCAGGGCTGCTGACGGGTCCATCCCCTCGGAGCCAATCGACGCTTACCCGTTGCGCCTGCTGATGTTCAAACCCGCAGAAGGCGGTGGAGAGGCAAAGTTCGCTTTCATAACCGGAATCGACGCCTGGAAAATCATCCGGCAGCGTAATGCCGGCGACATGCCGGGCAAAGCACTGGCATCCCGTCAATGCAAAGGGCACTGGGCGCGGCGCCGCGGCTGAAACGCGACGCGCTATTCACGGATTTCTTCTCAGCCTAGAAGAAACTGTTTTGTGGGTTTCGGGAACCGCCCCAACAATCCTTAACAAGGATTAATGTTGAGGATCTCCCATGAAGCCTGCTCGCAGCCAGGACCGTCGCAAGCCGAATTCCAAACAGCCGCGCTCGCCGAGCGCTCGTCAGGCGCCGCCCGCCCGCAACAGGCCGGTCCAGGACTTCGAGACCGAGATCCTGCCGAACCTCGAAGCCGCCCGCGCAGAATGGCTCGCAAAGGCGCGACTCGTTGCGCTTGAGCTGGTCAAGGAGCGAGGCCAGATCACGTCCGACGACGTCCGCGAGAAGTGCCCGATCCCGGCCGGCGTCGATCCGCGCTGCATTGGCCCGCTGTTCCGTGACCCGATGTGGGAGCTCGTCGGATACGTCCGTTCCAAGCGCAAGATCTGCCACCATCATCCGATCGGCCTTTGGCGGCTGAAGAACGACCAGCGTGCGAAGGCCGCCTGAGCGAAAGCGCTCCTGGCTTGCATAGTGCCGATCTAGGCTTCGTCGAACATCACCGAACCACGGAACGACGATGCCCAAGATCGGCAACTACCACTACTCCGACGGCAACATTGCCAGGCTGACCTTCGGCATCGACCGAGCCATCACCGTCGTTCAGTACGACGCCTTCGAGGCGATGGGGCTGATCGGATCGGAGGTAAACGGCATCGCCGTCCTCGACGACGACAACGTATCGGTCATCATCGACCGACACATGATCGCCGCTCGCAAATCCGCGCAGATCGAGGAATTCGAGCGCATCAAGGCCATGCCCTGGTCGCAGCTCTCCCTGTTCCTGCGGACCCATCCTCACCTTTTCCCCGGCACGGCAGAGGATCTGCTGACCGGCCGCGAACCGGCTCGTGGCGATCTGATCAATCAGGCGCGAACCCAGCGGGATGTCACTTTCGCGCCTGCTGCCGATATCCGAACGCAGGCGATGTTGGACGAGAACGCAAAGCCTGACGGCGCGTACCATTGGCCCGCTAGCGGCCGTTCTGAGGTGATTTCCTTCCTGTGTCAGCACTCCTCCCACAGCACGAACGGCGCGTTCGGCTACGCACTCGGCTGGGACATCAAGGCGCCCGATTTTGATGGGACCGGCACGACGCACGAATTCACTCCCGACCGCGCATTCGCCACCCTTTGGAAGGCGCTCATTGAAAAGGACGATCACCTCTTCTGGGATGTATGTGCCGAGGCGGTCTCGCCCTATGTCGATGGGCTGGTGCAATCCTGGCCCGGTGACGACGACGGCGATTGGGTCTTCAGGACGGAGGGACGCAGCGGTGGCTGGCTGGTGCTGTCCAAATGGCGCAATCACCGGATGGAGTTCAGCTCTGCCCAGGGGCTTCGCTCCTTCCTCGACGAGCTTTCTGACGCCGATCTCGTCGACCTCTACAAGGGCATCGTTTGCTTCGACAGCGACCTTGCCAACCCGGGAGACACGGTCGCATGGGGCTATTCGCAGCGCCGCGCCAATCGGGAGGAGGCGTGGAAGGAGGATCCTGCCAGCGCACTGACGCTCGCCGTGCAGTATGGGCTCTCCAAGGATGAGCTCGCCGGGATTGCGAAAGCGACGAACATGACTGCAGACCAAATCGTCAGCGCGCTCGACGACGTCCAGATCGACGAGGACGCGGTGCTAGGCATCGTCGAAGCGTTCGGCGGCGAGGGCGAGCGCGAGCGGGTCAGCGAGCTCATTGCGGAGCGCGGCTACCGCTACGCACCGGCATTCTGATGCGCTCTCCGGTCGCGGCAGATACGATCACGTCTCGTGGACGCCTCTTCGAAGGGCCGTGTACGGATGGGCGTTCGGAATTCGCTCGCGACCGGCAGCGAGTTATCCACTCTGCCGCCTTTCGTCGTCTGAGCCTGAAGACCCAAGTCTTTTCGGTTCCAAGCGATCACGCGAGGACGCGGCTCACCCATACGCTAGAGGTCGCTCAAATCGCGCGAGATATCGCAGCGCGGCTGCATCTCGACGAAACGCTTGCGGATCTGATTGCGTGCTGCCACGACCTCGGGCATTCGCCGCTCGGGCATCGCGGAGAGGATCAGTTGTCGGAAGCGCTCCGAGACTTCGGAGGCTTCGACCATAACGCCCAGGCGGTCGCGATCGTCGAGCGACTGGAGCGCCGCTATGCGACGTTCGATGGTCTGGACCTGACCTTCGAGGCACTCGAAGGCATCATCGCTCACAACGGTCCTCTCGTCGGGGCTGACGGTCTCCAGACAGGAAAGCATGCAGGGAAGCCAATTCCTAAGGACATTCGCAGGGCGGTCGAACTGCGCGGCATTGACCTCGCGAAGCATGCGTCCGCCGAGGCGCAAATCGCCGCCCTTGCAGACGACTGCGCCTACCTGGCTGCGGATCTCGAAGACGGGGTCCGCAGCGGGGTCATCGACCTGCGCCGCGTGCGCGAGGTCGAGATCGTTGACCGCGTGTGGCGCGCGTCCGACCTGGATGCAGTCGGAGACCAGGAGCGGAGGGCTCATGAAATTTCCCGGGGCCTGATCAACGGGATGGTCTCCGACATCACGCAGACCTCTGCAGAGCTCCTGCAGGGCCTCACGCACCCGGACCAAGTACGCGAGCGAGCAGAGCCCTCGATCAGGCTCTCTGAGCCAATGTTGGCTTTGCAGGGCGAGCTGAAGAGCTGGCTCTATGCAAACCTCTATTGGAGCGAAGCCGTGAAGGACGAGGCCGACGAGGCCGCGCGGAACGTCGGAGAGCTCGCAACCTGGTTTCTGGAAGAGCCGTCACTGATGCCTGGCGAATGGGGGATGGGGCTGGATGCGGCTGACGCGCAGATGATTGCAGATCGTGTCAGGGATTACGTCTCGGGAATGACCGATCGATATGCCATGGCGCAGCACCAGACGATCGCGTCCGGCAGGGCCCTCGCACCGTCGATCTGATCAGGGCGCCGGCGCGCGGACCCCGAGGTCATCCTGCAGAGCCAGGAGCACGCCTCCAGCCTCATCATCGAGACGCGGCGGCGAGACCTCCAGACCCAGTCGCCGAGCCCGCTCATAGGCCACGATCTGCCGCAGGGATGACAGGCATGCCTCAAGATCTTCGTTGACCAGGAGGTAGTCGTAATCTGCCGCGTGGGAGACGTCTTCCGCTGCGCCGGCGAGCCGGCGCGCAATGACCTCGTCAGAATCCTCGGCGCGCCGAACCAGCCGCGACCGAAGCGCCTCTGCGGAGGGAGGCAGGATGAAAACCCGAACGCTATGGATCGGATACGCGTCCGCGATCTGTCCTGCGCCCTTCCAGTCGATATCGAATAGGACGTCCCTGCCTCCACGGAGTGCTGCATCCACCGGAGCCTTCGGCGTGCCATAGAGGTTTCCGTAGACCTCAGCCCATTCGACCAGGCCGCCGGCGGCGACCTCGCGCCCGAACTGAGAGCGATCGACGAAATTATAGTCGATCCCGTGTCCTTCGCTCCGGCGCCGCCCCCGCGTTGTCATCGAGACCGAGGGAACAAAGCGAGGGTCGACCTTTAGAAGCGCGCGGGCAAGCGTCGAC
>NZ_JBMDKB010000003.1:0-358231 GCF_057809495.1 Allobosea sp. FG18 | reverse complement strand
CATCCAGCAGTTCAACGACCTGCGCACGCAGATCGACGAACTCGCCAAGGATTCGAGCTTCAACGGTCTCAACCTGCTCGCCGGCGACCAGCTCTCCATCGCCTTCAACGAGAAGACCGGTGTGAACCGGACCAAGCTCGACATCCAGGGCACCAACCTGACGGCCGAGAATCTCGGCATCTCGCAGGCGGTCAACGCCCAGGGCATCACTGGCACGTTCAACTTCCAGAACGACCTCGACCTGGAAAAGGCCACGGAGTCGCTGACCGGCGCCATGACCTCGCTGAAGTCGCTGGCCTCGACCTTCGGCTCGCAGCTCTCGGTCGCGCAGACCCGCCAGGACTTCACGAAGGAGATGGCGAACACGCTGACCATCGGCGCGGACAATCTGGTCTTGGCCGACTCGAACGAGGAAGGCGCCAAGCTGCTCTCGCTCAACACGCGCCAGCAGCTCTCGCAGACCGCGCTCTCGCTGGCCTCCCAGGCCGATCAGAGCGTGCTGCGGCTGTTCGGCTGATCCGCGGGAGGGCGCCTGCCCTCCCCTCGAACCGGAAGGCGTAGACGGACATGGCTCTCAAGGTCGAGCTCAAACCGCGCGAGCGCATCATCATCGGTCAGGTGGTGATCCGCAACGACGAGCAGCGCACGCGCTTCTTCATCGAAGGCGAGGCGCCGATCCTGCGCGAGAAGGACATTCTCACCGCGGCATCCGCCGATACACCTGCAAAGAAAATCTACCTTGCTGTCCAGCTCATGTACCTGACGCAGGATCCTACGAACCAGCACGAGACCTTCTTCGAGCTCGTGCGCGACTTCCTCGCAGCCGCGCCAAGTTCTCTGCCGCATGTTCACGAGATCAATAACCGCATCTTAAGCGGGGATCTCTACAAGGCATTGAAGGCGGCCAAAAAGCTGATCGCCTACGAAGCGGAACTGATCGAGCATGCAAAACGGGTTTAACGCCTACGCCGCTGCGGCCAAGACTGCCCAATCCGTCGTTTCGCCTCGCGAGCTCGAGGCCTCCCTCCTGATCAAGGCCGCCACCCGGCTCCAGGCCGTCGCCGACGACTGGAACCTGCGCGAGCGCGAGCTGGACGAGGCGCTGACCTATAACCGCCGGCTGTGGACCCTGCTGGTCTCCGCCGTGATCGCCGAGGACAATCCCCTCCCGGTCGGCATCAAGACCAATATCCTCAGCCTCGCCAATTTCATCTTCAACCAGACCTTCAAGATCTCGGCCGACCCGAAACCGCAATCCCTGGGCATTCTGGTCAGCATCAATCGCGATATCGCGGCTGGCCTGCGCGGGCGCTAAGCCGCCCGCCGACGCCACAACACCAGACACACGAAAACGCCGCCCTTCCGGGCGGCGTTTTCGTGTGGGTTGAACGTCCCTTCCGGCGGCGTTCAGAGGAAATTGGTCAGGGACAGCTTCGAAAGCATAGAGGTGACCTGGTAGCTCGCCTGCAATTGCGTCTGCAGCGACAGGATCTGCGTCGCGACCTCCTCGGTCGTGACGGTCTCGATACCGGAGAGCGTCGTGTCCAGGTAGTTCTTGGTGCTCTGGTGGCGTTCCTTGGCGGCGGCGAGCGCCGTCTGGGC
Organism: Allobosea sp. FG18; assembly: GCF_057809495.1. Taxonomy (NCBI): domain Bacteria; kingdom Pseudomonadati; phylum Pseudomonadota; class Alphaproteobacteria; order Hyphomicrobiales; family Alloboseaceae; genus Allobosea; species Allobosea sp. FG18. The sequence continues at coordinate 356,629 of NZ_JBMDKB010000003.1, read as the reverse complement.
CGAGCCCAGCTCCGTGATGATCTCCGCCGGCTTCTGAGTCGCCCCGCCGAAGCCGAGCTGATCGCCAACCCGTGACGCCATCGCGTCGTAGCCCGCCTGCGAATTGGGGTCGCTGGCCGGGAAATTCATGATCGACATGACCGCGAACTGCGCTAGTCCGACGCGGAAGGCCTGCTCGTTGGCCCGCGCGCCCGTGCCGACGACCTGTCCCTGGTCGACCTGGACTGTCGCGGTACTGCGGGCGGGGTCGCTGCCGTCGTCGCCGCGATACCAGGTCACCGTCGTCGCGGCGGTGCCCGCATTGCTCGGCGGCGCGAGCGTCGTGGCGAAATTCGGGCCCGGTACCCGCTTCGGCGGGTTGTTCGGGCTGCCGGCGAAGAAGTCCGAGGCTGCCACCTGGGCGGATGCCGCGGGCAACGTCATCTTCGCCTCCCGATCGAGAGCAGCCTCGATCGATGCCTTCAACGCGTTGGCGGTATCGGCCGTCGTCGCCCCGATCTGGAAGGTCTCGGCCGCCGAACCGCTGGTTCCGGCGGCCCGGGCGGTGAGAACGATGTCTTCCTGCGTGCCATCGGGCAAGGTGAGCTTGAGGCTGACCTTGTCGCCCGGCTGGGGCTGCGCCGTCACGTCGGCCGCGACGTTCGAAGGCGCGCCATTGCCGTATGTCACGGCGATCGCCGCGCCGCTCGACGTGGCTCCGGCCAGCTTGAAACCATAGGCGGAGGCTTCGTCGGTGACCGTAACGCTCGTCGTGGTCGGCATGGTCGTCGTCAACCGCCCGAGGCCGGAACCGACATCGGCTTGCCTGCGCTCTTCGATCAGCTGCCTGAGCCCGACCTTGCCGGCCCCATCGCCGTTCATGATCTCGTCGAAGCTCGCGGTCGGCTGCGTGTCGGAAGTCTTGCCGGAAAACAGATAGCGGCCGTTGACCGCGGTATTCAGCAGATCGAGCGTCTGCTTGAACTTCTCCTCGGCCAGCACCTGCGGCGCGGTGCGGCCGCCGGCCGCCGGCACATAGCTGTTGGAGCGCATGTCGTTGCGCGACTCGGTGGCGAGCTTCGCGAAATTCTCGACGCTCTGCGAAGAGAGCTTCAGATTGACATTGCTCAGCTCGATGCCGCTCAGCCAGGAATCGATCTGCGAAATCTTGCCGTTCAGGTCGAGGCTGACGCGCCGGTCGATGCCGAGATCGCCATAGCTGGTGCTGCGCTGCTTGGTGGAGAGCTGGCGCTGGAGGTCGTCGAACTGCGCCCGCGTCGAAACGTATTCGTTGGGCTTGGCCGCGCGGTAGGCGCCGGTGCCGTAGCTGGTGATGGTCATCGTGGCCTCACACTCTCATCAGCACGTCCATCATCTCCTTCACCGTGGAGATGATGCGGGCATTGGCGGCATAGGCGGTCTGGAGCTCGATCAGCATCGACATTTCCTGATCGACATTGACCTGCGACGTTTCCTGGAAGCGACTCTGGATCGAGGCGAGCGCGACCTGCTGGCCCTCGTTGAGGCGCTTGGCGGCCTCGACCGCCTGTCCCTGCGAGGACACCACGCGCTGGACAAAATTGGTGAGCGTTCCGGAGAACTGCGCCGTCGACCCGTCCGGCGAGGAGGAGTTGTCGAAGCTGCGAACGCTGCTCGTCAGGCTGTTGAGCAATGCCTTGGGTCGCGTCGTATCGCCGGCCGCCGTGCCCGCCGGGCCGACCAGGAGCGACCGGTCCTTGATGACATCGGCGTTGACCGCGATACGCGCCGCCAGGCCGGTCTTGCGCGTGGCCTCGTCATAGGAGGCGACGAAAGGCTTGTTGTCCGCATCGACGAAGAGCGGCATCCCCGGCGTCGCGGCATCGGCTGTGAGCACGCTGGTCTTGGCACCAAGCCCGGCAACACGGCCGCCCGGCTCGGTGATCCGCAGCGTCGAGCCGGCGGGGTTGGCGACCGTGAAGCCGGTCGCGCCATTGGTATCGAGCGCGTTCTGGATCTGGGCGGCGACCGAAGCCGGACCGGCCGAGAAGTCGATCGCGATCACCGTTGTGTTCGGATCGGTGCTGGCCGGCAAGGTCGTTCCCGCCGGCGCGTTGACGAACGAGAAGTGTCTCGTCGGGCCGGGCGGCGTCGGGGTGTAATCGAAGGTCAGCGTGTTCAGGCGCTGCCTGGTGGGATCGAAGCCGAGATCCAGATCGAGACCGGTCGGCGCCGCCGGGGATGGCGGAAACGCCGTGCTGGAGAGCGAGTTCTCCGAGAGCGCCTTCGCCATCTGGGCGGCGATCTCGTCGAGCTGCGCCTGAGCCTGGACCAGCGTCTTGTCGCGCAGCTCGATATTGGCCGCGATCTCGCCGGAACGGAAGATTCGGTTGGCGATGGCGTCGGAGACGTTTCCGGACGCATCCCTGATCTTGATCGTGCCGACGCCCCGCTGCGTCGGGTCGATGTTCCACTGGTCCTCCGGCCCCAACCCGGGATGCTCGTCGAAGCTGAAGGTAACGGCGGCCTGCCCGTCGAAGAGCTGTGTCCCCGAGCTGGTGACGATGCTCACCGACCCGCGTGCGTCCTCCGTCGTCTTGATGTCGACATACTGCGACAGCTCGGACAGGATCAGGTCGCGCTGGTCTTTCAGGGCAGCGGTCGCGCTGTCGTTCGGGCTGCCCACGATGCGCGCGTTGACCTTGGAGAGCGCGCCGAGCAGGTCGTTGACCTTGGCGACACCGGTCGCGATGCCGTTCTCGGCCTGGCTGCGCAGCGCCTGCACACCGTTGGAGAGCGTGTTGAGCTGGCGCGCGAGCTGCGTCGCATTGTCGACCACCTGCGAGCGCAGGCTGTAGGATGACGGGTCGTTCTGGAGCGCCTGCAACGCGTTCGTGAACTTGTTGAAGACCGTGTCGAGCGCCGTGGCACTGCCGGGCGCGCCGTAGAGCTTGTCGAGGTTCGAGAGCGCGCTCGCGCGTGTCGAGGTATAGGCGGCACCCGACGCTTCCTGCCAGAGCTGGTGCTGGACGATCTTGTCGAGCAGCCGCTGGACCTGCGTGCTCTGCACACCGACCGTGCGGCCGGACAGGCTGTCGGCCGTCGAGACCGTCCGCCGGACATAGCCCGTCGTTCCCGCATTGGCGACGTTCTGCGAGACGATGCCGATGCCGACCTGCGTGGCATTGAGCCCGTTGATCGCCGTGTTGAGGGAAGTGCTGATGCCCATCGTCAACTCCTGTTGCGAGAGGCGGCCCTTCTGGGCCGCCGCTTAGGCAGATGCGCCGGTCAGCGGATGATGTTGAACACCGCGCTCAGCATCTCCTGGGCGGTGGTGATGACCTTGGTGTTGGCCGAATAGGCCTGCTGGGTGACGATCATCTTGGAGAATTCGTCGGCGATGTCGGTGTTCGACTGCTCGACGCTGCCGCCGACCATCTGCGAGGTGCCGAGACCGATGATCGGCGGGCCGGATTCGATCGTCTCCTCGAAGGCGCCGCCATCGAGCCGCTTCAGCGAGTTGTCGGCGTTGAAGCGGGCGACCGAGACCTGCGCGAGCGCCACGACCTGGCCGTTGCTGAAGGTGCCGATCACCTGGCCTTCGGCCGAGACCGAGACGCGGTCGAGCGTGCCGGCGGTGTAGCCATCCTGGCGGATGCTGCGCGCGTCGATCTGGCCGCTGACATCGCCGTTCTGGGTCACGCCATTGCCGCCGGTCGTCAGGTTGATGCCGGTGATGGTGGTGCCGTTGATCGTCATGGTCGGCAGGGTGATGTCCCCGGTCGCCGGGGTCACCATCTGGCCGGTCGTGCCGAAGGTGACCGGCTGGCTGGCCTGAACATAGGCGACCTGGCCGGCGCCCGTCGCGCTGGTGTCCTGGGCCACGAACAGGCCCCAGGTGCCCGTCGTCGGCGGCACCGCGGCCGGGTTGCCGTTGTCGATCTTGGCCCAGCGCATCTCGACGCTGGTGGCCTTGCCGAGCGTGTCATAGACGGTGACCGACCCGCCGGGGATCGAGGTCGCCAGGAAACTGCTGATATTGTTGCCCATGACGGCGGCGTTGCCAGCATAGGGGTTGGGCGCCGTGCCCGCCGCGGTGACCGAGGCGGCATTGAGGAATTCGGTGCCGCCCTGCGTCTTCTGGGTCGTCGCCGGCACGGCCGGGATATTGGCGCGGTACTCGATCGAGGTCGTCGCCTTGGCCGGGAACTGCTCCTTGGTGATGCGCAGCACGTCCGGCTGCGTGCCGATCAGCTGGCCGGTCACCTGGTCGATTTTCAGACCCTTGAGGTAGTAGCCGGCGCCGTTGACGAGATAGCCGTTCGCGTCGAAATCGAAATCGCCGCGCCGCGTGAAGAGATTGCTGTTCGAGAACTGCGTGTTGGCACCGACGCCGCTCTGGCGCTGGTCGACCACGAAGAAGCCATCGCCGTTGATCGCGATATTGGTGTCGATGCGGGTCGGGTTGAGATCGCCCTGGATCGAGTTCGTCGCCTGGCTGAAGGCCTGGACCGAGCCGGCGACCTGGCGCCGCAGCGCCGCATCCGGCACGAGATCGGCAAAGGCGGTGTCGACCCGCTTGTAGCCCGCCGTCCGGGAATTGGCGATGTTTCCGGAGATGTTCTCGAGCGCATAGGACTGCGCCGTCATTCCCGAAACCGCCGTCGTCAGCGCACTGAAAACACCCATGGAACCCTCACCTCGACCGGCAGCCCCCCAAGGGCAGCCCACAACTCGAGGCAAGGTTCTGCACGGCGCGTGCCATGCGAGGCTTCATGCGATTTCAAGGAGTTGGATCGTTTACGAAAGGTTTAGCGGCAGTCCGGGCCGGGCAAATTCGCCCTTGCCGGCAGATTCTGCCGGGTTCAGGCTTCTTCGTCCTTGCCGCCCCGCCACCCGCCGAGATCGCCCGCGACATCCGACAATGTCGGCGCGGCCGCTTCGACGAAAGGCAGGGGCCGACAGACCGCGAGCGCGGCGAGCCCGATCCTGGCGGTCAGCATTCCGTTGATCACGCCCTCGCCGAGCTTGGCCGAGAGCCGGGCGGCGAGCCCCTGCCCGAGCACCTGCTGGATCACGGCATCGCCCGCTGCCATGCCCCCGGTCAGGACGAGGTGGTTCATCACCTGCCGCGCCAGCCTGAGCAGGCCGAGCGTGCCGGGCCGCCCGGCATAGATGCCGGCGATCGAGCGCAGGAGCCGCGCGCAGGCGACCAGTACGAAAATGACATCGACCAGCGCCCGCGGGCTCACCGCCGTGACCAGCGAGACGCGCCGCGCCGCCTGCGCGATCTGGGCGGTCGCCAGCGCATCGAGCGGCGCCAGCAGGCTGCGCTCCGCCACCGTCAGCATGTCGCGCGCCGCGAAGAGCTGCGGCAGCGCCTCCTGCAGCGCGGCGCGGCCCTGCGCGGTCTGCGCCCGCCCCTTGTAGAGCGTGACGAGTTCGCCGGCGATCGCGCGGCCCTCGTCGGGCGTGCCGCCAACCAGCGCCGCGACGGCACGCTCGCGCAGCGCCTCGACCTTGCGCTCGCGCAGGATGTCACGCAGCACCCGCGCCAGCATGACCAGCAGCGCCAGCGTCGCGATCGCCGCGCAGGCCAGCGCGGCATAGCCCAGCGCCGGGTTCTGGCTCATCAGCGCGCGGATGGTGTTCTCGACCCAGACGCCGGCCGCCAGCGCCAGGAAGCCAGACAGCCCCGCCACGAACAGCGAACCCCAGGAGAAGCGCCGTTTGGGCTTCACCGGCACGACGGGAACCATGGCATCGATCGGTTCGCTCTCGGGCAGGATCGCGAGATCGCCCTGCCGGATCGGGACCTCGCCGGCCGGTTCACCCGGCTTCGGGTTGTCGAGACGGATCGCGCGCGGTGCCTTGCTCATCGCGAAACCCCGTTCATGCCAGCTTGTCGCCGATCAGGAATTCCAGCGCACGGTCGAGGCGGATCTGCGGCGGCGGCTTCAGGCGCCCGCCCGCATCCGGCCCGACCAGCGGCGGCCGGAAGCGCGGCGCCCTGACCTGCCAATGCGCCTTGGGATCGAAGATCGCCTCGGGCCGCTCGGGCAATTCGCCCGGGAAGATAGCCGCTTCCGCAATGCCGTCGAAGACCTGCCCGTCGATCGTCTCGCCCGCCTCCGGCACACCTGCGATGGCCGGCAATTCCTCGCGGCCTTCCTTGATCCTCACTTCATGCGTCGCCCGGACCGCGGCCAGCGCCATCGCCTCGACCTGCGCGCCCGCCCCTTGCGCCCGCGACAGCGCCCGCCCGACCAGATGCGACATCACCGCCGCCAGCCGGTCATGGCTCGAATGGTGGATATGGTCGGCCTTGGTCGCGGCGAAGAGCACGCGCTCGATCCGCGGCGCGAACAGGCTCGTGAGCCAGGAATTGCGCCCGACCGAGAAGGCCGCGAGCGCCTGCCCCAGCGCGGTTTCGAGATCGGCCAGGGCCGGCGCCCCGGCATCGAGAGCCGCCAGCACGTCGACCAGTACGATCTGCCGGTCGAGCCTTGCGAAGTGATCGCGGAAGAATGGCGCGACCACGACGCGCTTATAGGCCTCGAAGCGCTCCGCCATCAGCGCCGCCAACGTGCCCGGCCGCACTTGCCCGTCATGGCCGAGATCGAGCGGGGCGAAGGTGAGAGCCGGCGAGCCCTCGAGATCGCCGGGCATCAGGAAGCGCCCGGGCGGTGTCACCGCGACCGCTTCGGGGTCAGCGCGCAACCGGGCGAGATAGCCTTTGAACAGGTCGCTCGCCGCCTCCGCCATGAGCTCGTCCGGCGCGCCGTCCGGGTCCCGCCCCGGAAGGTCCGCCAGCCACTCGGCGGCGGCCTTGCGCCGATGCGCCTTGCGGGCATCGGCGATGGCCTGCGCCGACCAGTCCTTGTAGTCCTGCCCGATCAGGGCGAGATCAAGCAGCCATTCGCCGGGATAGTCGACGATGTCGAGCGTCAGCGTCGCCGGCCCCTTGAACCAGCCGGCCGCCCGCTCGTAGTCGATCTCGACCCTGAGCTCGGAAATGCGACGCGTCGATTCCGGCCAGCGCCGCCCCTCGCCGTTCATCGCGGCGCGATGCGCCTCGTAGGGAAAGCGCGGCACGTCCGGGTCGGGCTGCGGCACCAGTCGCACGCGGGCGATCCGGCCCTCGGAGGCAGCTTTCAGTACCGGCAGCTTCGCGCCTTCGATCAGGTTCTGGATCAAGGCGGTGGTGAAGACCGTCTTGCCCGAGCGCGACAGCCCGGTGACGCCGATCCGCAGGCGCGGCCGCGCAAGCCCGAGCAGGCTGTCGCCGAAGGCGAGAGCCGCGTTGCGGGCACTGTCGAGATAGGAGGTGTCGCTCATAAAGCGGAAGCGCGCAGGACGTGCCCAGGCCTCGGTCGACGTGCCGAAGGCTCTCTCATTCGTCCGGGCCTTCGCCGAGCGAGCCCGGGGTGACGAAGCGGTCGAGCCGTCCCTCCCGCGCTGCGACCGCGTACCAGTGCTCGGTGGCGAAATCGATCACGGCCAGCCCGCAGGTCGGATATTTCTGGCTCATTCGTGCCGACGCATAGCGGTCACCATGCCCGGTGAGCAGATGCGCCAGTTCCTCGAAGCCGGGGTTGTGACCGATCAACAGGAGCGTGCGGACATCGCCCTCGACCTCCTGCACGACATCGAGAAGGCGCTCGGTCTTGGCTTCGTAGATCCGCGGCTCGAACTGGACGGGCGGCCGTTCCGGTAGCATCGGCGCCACCATCTCCCAGGTCTCGACCGTGCGCTTCGCAGGCGAAACCAGCACGAGATCGGGCAGCAGCAATTCGTCGGCGAGATAGCGCCCCATCACGGGAGCGGCTTCACGCCCCCGTGCCGCGAGCGGTCGGTCGCGGTCGGCCACACCGGTGGGCCAGTGGGACTTGGCGTGGCGCAGTAGCATGAGGCGTCGCATGGAGAGAACCTAATCGCGGGCGTCGGCTTTTGCGAGCCCCTGCGTCACGTGAAGCACCGAGGCCAGCAACGCAAACAGCCGGGCCGCATGCTTGTCGACGAACGCCTCACGATCGCTCCCCTCGTTGAGGAAATCCAGCGCCCCGTCGATCAGCAGGGTCGAGAAACCGTGGACAGCCGACCAGGCCAGCAACACCTCCGGCAGATCGGGAGCGAGCACATTCGCCGGCGGCTTCTGGTCCATGGCAGGCAATGGCGGCCGGCCAGCGGCCGATCGGACCTCTCGCAGCAGGATGCCGAAGGCGCGGCCCGAGGCCATCTGGCAGCCGACATCCTCCCGATCGATGCCACGCTGTCCGAAGACCACGCGGAAGCGGCCGGGATTGGCCAGCGCCGTCTCGACATAGGCGCACGCGATCGCGGCGAGCCTACTGCGCCCCTGCTCCTGCGCCGTCGCGACGGCCGCTTCCATCGCCGTCCCCAGATCGATGAAGCCCAGCGTCGCGATCGCGGTGAGCAGCCCGGTCAGGTTGCCGAAATGGTGTGCCGGTGCCGCGGGCGAGACCCCTGCCCGACGGGCGCATTCGCGCAGAGTGAAGCCGCCGAGCCCGCGCTCCGCCAGCACCTCCTCGGCCGCGGCGATCATCGCCTCCCGCAAGGAGCCGTGGTGATAGTGCCCGCGCACGGCCGGCGCCGGAGCATCGGCCATCGCGGCCTCCTCAATCTTAACAGCGTCAAAATTATCTTGACGGCGTCAAGATAGCGCGCCAGAACCAACTCGCAACTGAACACTGTCAAGATTTGAGGATATCATGCCGCCTTTGACGTCGGACGCTGCGTTTTCGATGGCCGGCCAGCTCGCGATCGCGGGCTGGCTTCTCCTGATCTGTCTGCCGCACTGGCGCCTCGGCCGAGCCATCGCCGGCCTCGTCATCCCCACGCTTCTCTCGCTCGGCTATTTCGTCCTGATCGCCGTGTTCTGGCATGACGCGGCCGGCGGCTTCTCCTCGCTCGACGCTGTCGCATCGCTCTTCGCCTCACGGCCACTGCTGCTGGCAGGCTGGGTCCATTTTCTCGCCTTCGACCTGCTAATCGGCGCATGGCTGCTTGGCCAGTCCCAGCGCGAAGGCCTACCGCATTGGGCGATGATCCCGGTTCTCGCTCTCACTTTCCTGTTCGGCCCGGCCGGCTACCTGCTCTATCGCCTGATCGCCATCAGCCGCACCATCGCGTCGGAGGACCGTATCCCGCGCTTCCTGGCGCGGCTGCCGGGACCGTTCCGGGCACTGGAATGGGAGCCGCGGCTGACGGCGGCCGGAATCGCAATGCTTCTGCTCGTGATCCCGACGCTGCTCGCCCATGCCGTCGATCCGCGCTTGTTCAACGGCGACAATGTCTGGCTCAAGCCGCTGAAGTTCGAGATCTCGATCGCGGTCTATCTCCTGTCCTTCGCGGTGCTGCTGCCGTTGACTAGCGAGGCCTTCCAGCGCTCTCGGCTCGGCCGCTTCACGGTCTGGCCGGTGATCGGGCTGCTCTTCTTCGAGCTCGTCTACATCGCCTGGCGCGCCTCACGCGGCGAAGCCTCGCATTACAACCAGGACGGCGTGGCGGCGATCATCCTCTATGCCGCGATGGGCGTCGCCGCCGTGCTCTTCACAGCCGCGAGCGGCGTGCTGGCCTATGGCCTCGCCCGCCGCGATGCTGCGCCGATGCCCCCGGCGCTGCGCCGCTCGCTCGTCCTCGGCCTCGCCCTGACCTGCGGCCTCGGCCTCCTCTCCGGTGCCATCATCAGTTCGGCCAGCGGGCACACGGTCGGCACGCCGATGCCGGGCGCAGCAGTCATCCCCTTCTTCGGCTGGTCATTGACCGCGGGCGACCTGCGCCTAGCCCATTTCCTGGCACTCCATGCGATGCAGATCGTTCCGGCCTTCGCGCTGCTCGCCTCGCTGCTCGGGCGCACCATAGCGCTGCGCAGCGTCGATGCCTTCGCACTCGTCTATGCCTGCGTGACCGCGACAGCGCTGATCGCCGCGCTGAAGGCCCGCCCACTGCTTGGCCTCGGCTGACGCAAACCATCCTGGCGCATTGCAGCCGGCCGAACTGTCGGCAATCAGTCCCCTTCGGCTTCAGGCCCCGGCTCGTAGCGCAGCAGATCGCCCGGCTGGCACTGAAGCACGTCGCAGATGCGCGACAGCGTGTCGAAGCGCATGCCGCGCACCTTTCCCGACTTCAGCTGCGAGACCTGCTGTTCGGTCAGGTCGATCCGCTGGGCGAGTTCCTTCGAACGCATCTTGCGGCGCGCGAGCATGACATCGAGTTCGACGACGACGGGCATGATGCCGGCTTACACGAAACTCTGATTCTCGTCCGCCAGCCGGATCGCCTCCCGCAACACATGGCCGAAGGCGATGAGCGCGGCGGCGGCGGCCAGCGCGGCAAAGATCCCGGGATCGAGCGTGATCGCAAGATGCCGCTGTCCCGGGGGATTGTCGAAGGTCAGAGCGATGCTCTGCAAGGTGCGGACGATCGGCGTCGTCGCACCGAAGCAGGCCAGAAGCCAGCCGACGCGCAGCAGCCCGGCGGCGTTCTCCTCGACCAGGACCCTGCCCTCGCCGAACGCCCGGAACAGGCGCCCCAGTTGCAGCATCGCCAGAATGAAAAGTCCGGCCGGGATCCAGGCGAGGCCGAACGCCATCCAATAGCCCCGGACCGAAGGGGCCAGCACGGCGTCTCCGAGCCCTATCGCACTGCGAGCGTAATGAGCGAGCGCCTGAGCGTCGGTCCACAACCAGACCAGCCCGAAGAACATGAGCGATCCCGCCGCATAGCAGAAGGCGCGCGCGTATCGGCTGACGTTGCGCAGCCGCGCAGCGGCCTCCTCCGAAAACGTGGCCGGAGGCTGAAACGACATCGGCATGATTATTCCCTCGGTTGACAAAATTAAACTAAGAGATGAATTTATAAATGTCAAAGGCAATCACATCTGAAGAGCCGCCATGCGTATCGCCTCACCTGTCTGCCTCCTCCTCGCCAGCCTGCTCGCCGGCTGCGGGCATGTTCCGCTGACCTCGCTGCCGAAACTGGCGAAGATCGACATCAAGACCACTGACCTCTCGCAGTTGCGGGCCGGAATCAGCCTTCCGGCCGATATCCGTCCGCTGCCTGGCGGCGTCACAATGACGATCGCAGCCCTGCCGAAGGATGGCGGCCGTCATGAGCGCAAGGTGGTACTGGAGGAGGTGCGCGACGCGACGGAACTCGCCTCGTTGCCGGTGCTGATCGCCCCGGGGCGGCACTTCACGCTGTTCAAACTGAGCTCGGCGGACGTGGCGCGGCTGGGAGCCTTCCGCGAGGAAATGTTTGCCGGGCCGCAGCAGAGCGGCAATCGCGGCAGCCTCTCGCTCGGCGCGGACAAGGCCTGCCGGCTCGGCGAACTCTCCGCCAAGCCGGTCACCATGACCGGCTATCTCAAGACTTCGGAGACACAGGACTATGTCCTGCTCATGCGCGACTTCGACCTGACCGAGGCGGTGCGCGCGATCGACCCCAAGGTCGATCTCGCCACAGCGATCCCGGCTTGCGAGCCGGGCATCGGCCTCACCGGCTCTCGCGCCGCGCCATGAAGGCGAGCTTCTCGAACAGCGAAACGTCCTGCTCGTTCTTCAGCAGCGCCCCGTGCAGCGGCGGAATCAGCTTGCGCGGGTCGCGCTCGCGCAGCACTTCCGGCCCGATATCCTCGGCGACGAGCAGCTTCAGCCAGTCGAGCAGTTCCGAGGTCGAGGGCTTTTTCTTGATGCCGGGCACCTCGCGCACCTCGAAGAACAGGCGCAGCGCCTCCTCCATCAGGCGCTTCTTGATGCCGGGGAAATGCACCTCGACGATCGCCTGCATCGTCTCGGCATCGGGGAAGCGGATATAGTGGAAAAAGCAGCGGCGCAGGAACGCGTCCGGCAGCTCCTTCTCGTTGTTGGAGGTGATGATCATCACCGGCCGCTGCGCCGCCTTGATCGTCTCAGCCGTCTCGTAGACATGGAATTCCATGCGGTCGAGCTCGAGCAGCAGGTCGTTGGGGAACTCGATATCGGCCTTGTCGATCTCGTCGATCAGCAGCACCGGGCGGACGGGCGCGGCGAAAGCCTCCCAGAGCTTGCCGCGCTTGATGTAGTTTCCGATCTCGGAGACGCGGGGATCGCCGAGCTGGCTGTCGCGCAGGCGGCTCACCGCATCGTATTCGTAGAGGCCCTGCTGCGCCTTGGTCGTCGACTTGATGTGCCAGGTGATCAGCGGCGCGCCGAGCGCCGCGGCGATCTCCTCGGCCAGAACCGTCTTGCCGGTGCCGGGCTCGCCCTTCACCAGCAGTGGGCGCTCCAGCCGGATCGCGGCATTGACGGCGACGGTGAGATCTTCGGTCGCGACGTAGTTTTCGGTGCCGGCAAAGCGCATGGGTGGTCCTTTTGAGATAGCGGCGGGACGCTAACCCATCCTTTGCGGGCGCGGAAACGGCTTTTTTCGCCAGCGGCACCTAAGCACCCCTGCCTAAAGGCTCGCGCCGCAAGGCGAATTTCTTTCCGCGACAGCGATTCCAAGGTTGTGCTGCGCCGCCGCAAACCGCAAGAATTGCCGGCGCATCCCGCAATCCCTCGAATCGCAAGGTCAGCCCTTTGGCCGGAACAGTCGACCCTTCCGTCTACAAGGACGCCGTCGTCGTGCTCGCGACGGCCGGCGTGGTCGTGCCGCTGGCAAAGAGCCTGAAGGTCAACTCGATCATCGCCTTCATCGCCTGTGGCGCCCTGCTCGGCCCGTTCGGCCTCGGTGGCCTGGTCTCGACGGTTCCGCTGCTGAGCACGATCACTGTCTCTAATGCCGAGGCACTCGCCGGCCCGGCCGAGCTCGGCGTCGCCTTCCTGCTCTTCGTCATCGGGCTGGAACTCTCCTTCGAGCGCCTGATGACGATGAAGCGCCTCGTCTTCGGGCTCGGCCTCGGCCAGGTCGGGCTCTGCGCCGCCGTGATCGGGCTTGCCGCCTATGCGCTCGGCCAACCGGCGGCGGCGGCCCTCATCATCGGTTTCGGCCTTGCGTTGTCCTCGACCGCGATGGTCGTCGAACTGCTGGCGGCGAAGAAGCGGATGACGACCTCGGCCGGCCGCTCCAGCTTCGCGATCCTGCTCTGCCAGGACCTCGCCGTCATCCCGTTGCTGTTCCTGATCAACGTGCTCGATGCCCAGAACGGCTCGGGCTCGCTGCTCGCCGGTCTCGCGCAGGCCTTCATCCAGGCCTTTGCGGCAATCGCGACGATCGTCGTCATCGGCCGATTGGCGCTACGCCCGCTCTTCCGTCTGGTCGCCTCGACCGATTCGACCGAGAGCTTCATGGCGGCGACGCTGCTGGTCGCACTCGGCACCGGCCTCATTGCCGCAGCCGCTGGTCTGTCGATGGGGTTGGGGGCCTTCATCGCCGGGCTGCTGCTGGCCGAGACCGAATTCCGCCGCGCGATCGAGGTCACGATCGACCCGTTCAAGTCGCTGCTGATCGGCGTCTTCTTCCTCACCGTCGGCATGGGCGTGAACCCGGCCGATATCGCGGCTCATCCCTTCGCGATCCTTGGCGGCGCCATCGGCCTCGTCCTGGTCAAGGGCACCATCATCTTCGTGCTCGCGCGCCGCTTCCGGCTCGCCACGGCGACGGCGCTCGAAACGGCGATACTGGTCGCACCGGGCGGCGAGTTCGCCTTCGTGCTGCTCAATGCCGCGACCGGCGCCGAGTTGATCGACCCCGGCGCGACCAGCATCGTGCTGGCCGCTGTCTCGCTCACCATGGTCGCACTGCCGCTGCTGGCCCGCATCGCCCGCAATCTCGCGCAGAAGCTGGCCGCACCCGTCATATTGCCCGACGAAGCCGCCATCTTGCCACCGGACGATCACACGCCCCGCGCTATCGTGGTCGGCGGCGGCCGCGTCGGACGCCTCGTCGGCTCGATGCTGGACGAGCACGGCAAGTCCCATATTGTCATCGACGCGGATGCCTCGCTGATCACCGCGCAGCGGCGTGCCGGGCGCCCCGCCTATTACGGCGACGCGACCAAGCCCGAATTCCTGCGCCTCTGCGGCCTGGAGGAAGCGACCGCCCTGATCGTGACGATCGACAATCCTCGCGCCGTCGACGCCATCGTCCTCGCCGCGCGCTCGCTGAAGCCCGACATCGTGATCGTCGCCCGCGCCCGCGACGCCACCCATGCCCGCCATCTCTACGAGATCGGCGTGAACGACGCGGTGCCGGAGACGATCGAGGCCAGCCTGCAATTGTCGGAAGCGGCTCTGGTCGGGCTCGGCGTGCCGATGGGCCTCGTCATCGCCTCCGTGCATGAGCGGCGCGACGGCTTCCGCGCCCAGCTCAAGCCGTCAGGTGCCGCGGCTGCCCGCGCCCTTCCCCGCCACGCCCGCTCGCGAAGGCTGTGAGCGCCGTAGTGGTCGCGGCCTCCGGCTCGCGCGGCAGATAGCCGGCCTCGCGCGCCACGCGCCGGATATGGCCATAGAACTGCGCGGCGCTTGCGGCCCAGCTATGGCGCGCGGCCAGATCCAGGCAGGCTTCGCGCGGCACCCTGAGCGCCTTCATCGCAGCACTGCGCAGATCCTCGTCCAGCACCGCCGCGCCGCTGCCGGCAAAGACATCGCGCGGCCCCTGCACCGGAAAGGCGGCGACCGGCAGCCCGCTCGCCGCCGCCTCCAGCAGAACGATGCCGAACGTGTCGGTCAGGCTCGGAAAGACGAAGACGTCGGAGGAGGCATAGATACCCGCCAGCTCCTCGCCCTCCTTCAGGCCGAGGAAGCACGCTTCGGGAAAAGCGCGTTCGAGATCGCCCCGCGCCGGCCCGTCGCCGACCACCACCTTGCTGCCCGGCAGCTTGAGCGACAGGAAGGCCTCGACATTCTTCTCGACCGCGACACGCCCGACATAGAGGAAGATCGGCCGCGGCAGGTCGAGCAGGCTCTGCGGGCGCGGGTGGAACAGGCCGACATCGACGCCGCGCCCCCAGCGCACCAGCTTCTCGAAGCCGTGCTGGCGCAGTTCCTCCTCCACCGTCGCGGTCGAGACCATCACGGCGGCGGCAGGTCCGTGGAAACGGCGCAGCAGCCGGTAGCTCCAGCTCTCGGGTATCGGCCAGCGCGCCGCGATATATTGCGGGAAGCGCTTGTGATAGCTCGTCGTGAACGGCCGTTTCTGGGCGAGGCAGACGGCCCGCGTCAGCCAGCCGATCGGCCCCTCGGTCGCGATATGGATATGATCCGGCGCGAAATCGGCGATGCGCGCAGCCAGCGCCCGGCGCGTCGCCAGGGCGAGGCGGATATCGGGGTAGCTCGGCAGGCCGACCTGATGGAAGCCCTCCGGCGTCAGCGCCTGTGCCGTGATCCCAAATCCCGGAGCCGCCGCGATCATCTGCTCCAGCGAGCGCACGACGCCGTTGACCTGCGGGCGCCAGGCGTCGGTCGCGACGAGCACACGCATCACGCGGCCTCGATCAGGTCCCGGACCGAAGCCGGTCGCGCCGACACCGCAACCGGCACGGCCGGCGTCGTCTTCGCCCGGCCCTGCGGCCAGCGGATCAGCTCGAACCGGCCGTCCTCGTGCTCGACGAAGGCGGTACAGCTTTCGACCCAGTCGCCGGTATTGATATAGGTCAGCCCCTCGATCTCGCGATGCGCGGCATGGTGGATATGGCCGCAGATCACGCCATCGGCCTTGTGGCGGCGCGCCTCGGCGGCGAGGCAGGTCTCGAACTCGCCGATATAGTTCACCGCGTTCTTGACCTTGGCCTTGGCCCAGGCCGAGAGCGACCAGTGCGGCAGCCTGAGCACGCGGCGCACCCGGTTGATCGCCATGTTGAGTGCGAGTGCGACCGTGTAGGCCCAGTCGCCGAGCAGCGCGAGCCATTTGGCATTGCGCACGACGAGGTCGAACAGGTCGCCATGGATGACGAGCATGCGCTTGCCGTCGGCGGTCTCGTGGACGATCTCGTCGACCAGCGTGATGCCGCCGAACTGCAGGCCGGTAAAGTCGCGCAGGAAATCGTCGTGGTTTCCGGTGACGTAGATCAGCTTCGAGCCCTTGCGCACCTTGCGCAGAAGCTTCTGGATCACGTCGTTATGCGCCTGCGGGAAGTACCAGCCGCTCTTCAGGCGCCAGCCGTCGATGATGTCGCCGACGAGATAGATCTGCGGCGCATCATAGGCGCGCAGGAACTCCAGCACGAGATCGGCCTGCGCCCCGCGGGTGCCCAGATGCAGATCCGAGATGAAGATGCTGCGGACCCGCTTGCTGTTGTCCTCGTCGCTCATGCCGGAAAGCCCCTGCTGCTGCGATGCGAGGGCCGTGTGTCTGATTTGCGTTGCGCTTTGATGACGGCGCGGCCAATCCGTGTTCAGGGTAGAGACCTCGAATACCTCCCTGCTGATCGGAGACCATCATGGATCTTGGAATTGCCGGCCGCACGGCCATCGTCTGCGCCTCCAGCAAGGGACTGGGCCGCGGCTGCGCCGAAGCGCTGGCGCAGGCCGGCTGCACCGTCGTCATCAACGGCCGCGACGCCAAGACGCTGGAAGCGACCGCCGCCGCGATCCGGGCAGCGACCGGCGCGACCGTCATCGCTGTCGTCGCCGACGTCTCGACCAAGGCCGGTCAGGACGCGCTGCTGGCGGCTGCGCCGAACCCCGACATCCTCGTCAACAACAATGGCGGCCCGCCGCCCAAGCCCTTCCGCCAGGTCACGCGGGAAGGCCTGCTCGAAGGCGTCGTCCAGAACATGGCGACCCCGCTGGAGCTGGTGCAGCGCGTCATCGACGGCATGGTCGAGCGCGGCTTCGGCCGGATCGTCAACATCACCTCGGCCAGCGTCGTGACCCCGCTGACCGGGCTCGACGTCTCCTCTGCCGCCCGCGCCGGCCTCACCGCCTTCCTCTCCGGCGTCGCCCGCGAGGTCGCGCATGCCAACGTCACCATCAACAACATCCTGCCCGGCGTCTTCGACACCGATCGGATCAAGACCGCGACCACCAAGGCCGCCGAGATGCAGGGCATCAGCATGGACGAGGCCGTGAAGCGCCGGCTCGCCGCGGTGCCTGCCGGTCGCCTGGGCCGGCCCGACGAGTTCGGCAAGCTCTGCGCCTTCGTCGCCAGCGCCCATGCTGGTTACATCACCGGCCAGAACTTCCTGATCGACGGCGGTTCTTTCCGCGGCACGTTCTGACGCCGCTCCCACGCCATTGGCCTAGCCGGGTTGCAGAGTTCACGCTTCGCTTCCCGGCCCGGACATGGTCTAAGCAGGGACGGTTTCGCTCAAAACCGTTCCCCTGTTTCGGCCGCGCGCTTTGTCTCCTCTTCTCGGCATCACCCTCAAGCTGGTCTCGGCGCTGGCCTTCACGCTGATGTCGGCTGGCATCAAGTCGATCTCGACGCGCTATCCGACCGGCGAGATCGTCTTCGTCCGCTCCTTCTTCGCGATGATCCCGCTGCTCATCTGGCTCGCCTGGCGCTCCGAGCTGCCTCACGCCCTGAAGACCAGCAATCTGCGCGGCCATCTCAAGCGCGGCATCATGGGCTCGACCGGCATGTTCTGCGGCTTCGCGGCCTTGCAGTTCCTGCCGCTCTCGGAGGCTGTCACGATCGGCTATGCCGCGCCGCTCGCCGTAGTGGTTCTGGCCGCGCTCGTCCTCAAGGAAAAGGTGCGCATCTATCGCTGGAGCGCGGTGACGATCGGCTTCGTCGGCGTGCTCATCATGCTCTCGCCGCATCTGGGCGCAGGCGCCCATCCGGTTGGCGGCAACGCCGCGCTCGGCGCCATGCTGGGGTTGGCAGGCGCCTTCTGCTCGGCCTTCGCCTCGGTCGAGGTGCGGCTCCTAACCGCGACCGAGCGCACCGGCGCCATCGTCTTCTATTTCATGCTGCTGACCAGCCTGCTCGGGCTCTCGACCATCCTGCTCGGCTGGAACATGCCCAATCTCCAGGATGCGGCAATGATGGTGCTCATCGGCATCCTCGGCGGGCTCGGCCAGATCCTGATCGTGCAGGCCTATCGCTATGGAGACGCCTCGCTGATCGCCCCCTTCGAATACTCGACCATGCTCTGGGCCGTCGCCATAGGCTGGTTCTGGTTCGGCGAATGGCCGACTCTGGCGATCCTGATCGGTGCCACCATCGTCATCGTGTCGGGCATCTACGTGATCCTGCGCGAGCGCCAGCTCGGCCTCGCCCGCCGCGAGCAGCGCGAGGTCGGCCCCAGCCGCATGACCTGAGGATGAGCGAACCGCCGGCCCCGCGTCCGGCACAGTTCGCTTGTTCAAACGATCGTCCGCCGTTACAAACGACGTCACAGTCGAAAAGGGGCCGGACGGATGGGAATCGAGACCAAGGAGCGCGGCGGGCGGGAGCTTGAATCCGGGGCTCAGGTCATCTCCGGCCAGCTCGGCAAGACCATCCAGCGCCTGCGCAAGGCCTATAATTTCTCGCTCTCGGACCTCGCAGAGCAATCCGGCGTCGCCAAGTCGATCATCAGCCAGATCGAGCGCAACGAGACCAATCCGACGCTGGCGACGATCTGGCGGCTGTCGCAGGCGCTCGACATCTCGATCGAGCGCGTGCTCTCCAGCGCCGAGGAAGAGCCCTTCATCGACAAGACCACCCGCGCCGACACCCCGATCCTCGTCTCCGAGGACGGCAAGCTGCGCCTCGCCATCGTCGGCTGGATCAAGACCGTCGAATGGCTGCAATGGTACGAGGTCAGCGCCGAGCCGGGCGGCGAGCTCGATTCCGAGGGCCACCAGCGCGGCTCGATCGAATCGCTCTCGGTGACCTCAGGCGAATTCGAGGTCGAGGTCGGCGACATCGTCCAGCGCGCCAAAGCGGGCGAGACGCTGCGTTATCGCTGCGACCGCCGCCATGTCGTCCGCTGCGTCGGCAACGAGCCGGGAACCGCGCTGATGGTCTGCATCCTCAAGGCGGCGGTGATGGAATAGGCGGCAGCACCGTCTGCTCAACCCTCAGCCATCAATACAGCCAGCGGCCTGGTGCCGTCCCAAACTGCCGCACTCCACCCCTCCGCGCGCGCCGCATCGACATTCGCCTGCTTGTCGTCGATGAAAAAGATCTCGCGCGGCGCAAATCCGGATCGTGCCGCGGCCGCGCGGAAGAACTGCGCTGCGGGCTTGGCCCAGCCGATTTCGGCCGCATAATGCATGTTGTCGAAATGCTGCTTGAGCCCGAGCTCGTTCCAGATGTGGTAGGCGCGCTCATGCTCCTGCACCGTGGCGAGATGCAGCTTCACGCCACGGGCCCGGATCGGCGCGAGCTGCGCCAGCAGGCCCAGGTCTAGATGCGCGTCGTTCTCGAACCAGTACGCGATCAGCCTGTCGACGCCGAGGCCCGGCGCGATCTCAGCCAGAACCGGTTCGAGCCGTTCGCGCAGGCTGGCCCGTCCCAGGATGATGTCCGGCCAGTGCGGCGCGAAGAACGCCGACTGCAACAGCGCCGGCGGCAGGCCGAGATCGCGTTCGAGATGCGCCGACCATCCCTGCGGATCTGGGTGCACGATCACGACGCCATCGACGTCGACCATCAGGGCTTTGAATCGCATCCGACCCGCGGCCCGGTGCTTCAGGGCGCCTTCGCCTGGGGTCGCGCCAGCCCTTCGATCGCCGGCAGCGACTTCAGGTATTCCGCCATCGCCATGCGGTCGGCTTCGGGCAGTTGCGCGGTGTTGCGCACCACCGCGGCCATCGAGCCACCGACGCTGTCGAAGCTCGGCGTGAAACCGGTCTTCAAGAGCTCGGCGATCTCGTCCTTCGACCACTTGGCCAGCCCCTTCTCGGACTGGGTGATGTTCGGCACCCAGCCCTTACCCTCCGGGTCCGGCCCGCCGGCGAAGCGGGTCGCCGCGATGACGGCGCCGAGCGCGTTGCGGTTGGAATGGCATTCCGCGCAATGGCCGGGGCCGTTGACCAGATAGGAGCCGCGATTCCAGGCCTCGCTCTTGCCCGGATCGGGGCGGAAGGACGCACCTTCGAAGAACAGGAGCTTCCAGCCGCCGACGACCCGGCGGATGTTGAAGGGGAAGCGCAGATCATGCGCAGCCGCCTTGCCCTCGACCGGCGGCAGCGTGCGGATATAGGCGAAAAGGTCAGCCAGCGCCTTCGGCGGCATCAGGCGATAGGAGGTGTAAGGGAAGGACGGATAGAGATGCTGCCCGGAGGGCGAGACGCCGGCCGCCATCGCATCGACGAAATCCTGCACGCCCCAATTGCCGATGCCGTCGCGCGTATGCGGCGAGATGTTCGGCGCATGGAAGGTGCCGAAGGGCGATTCCAGCGCGAGCCCGCCACCGAGCCGGAGCTTGTCGTCCTGCCCGGGCGTCGCATGGCAGGAGGCACAACCGCCGGTCGAGAACAACACCTTGCCGTTCTCGATATCCGCTGCCGGCAACGCGCCAACTTCCGGCGAGGGCGAAACCACGCGCGGATCGGTCAGGACATAGAAGCCCGCGAAACCCACCACCGCCAGAAGGACGAGAGTCACGAAAAGGCGGCGCAACAACAGCATCGAGGTCTCCCGTCAGTACATCGGACAGATTGGACGGGCCGGCGCATCATCGGCAACCCTGAAAACGCAGCAATTCCAAACTGGCCCATTTCCAACGCCGCTGATCGGCCAAGGCTCCCTCCGCCACGAAAAAGCGGGCCGCCATCGCTGGCGCCCGCTTCCCTGATCAACCGCGAAGCCGATCACTTCTTGATGCGATAGACCTCGTGGCAGGTGCCGCAATTCTTCGTTGCCCCGCCGAAGGCGGAGCGGAAACCGTCGAGATTCGCGACGGTCGCACCGGCGGCGGCATCGGTCTCGAACTTGGCGAAGGCAGCCTTGAACCCGGCCTGATCCTCCCAGATCTTCGAGGCGGCCGTGGTCTCGCCGCCGGTCTTGGAGGAATCCGGGAACAGGGTCGGCACCTTCTTGGCCGCATCGGCATAGGTCTTGAAGATCGCCTGCGCCTTGGCCGCATCGAAGGCGGCCTCGCCCTTGGCCATGGCAGCACCATCGCGCGTCGCCGCGCCGACCGCCTTCATCGCATCCTTGCGTTCCGCGATCGGGTTCGACTGCGCCATCACGGCAGTGAGGCCGAGCCCAAGGCTGGCGAGAACGAGAGCAGTGCGGATCATTCAGTTTCCCTCAAAGACAAGTCCGCGCCATCAGGCGCTGTTTTGAACTTGTCTAGATCAGACGATGATCGCGCGACAGCCAAGTCGCTTTTGCGTGAATGAGCTTGCGGAACCGCAAGCTCATTCTTGCGTCAAAGCCGATACCCGGCCTCCTTCAGCGCCGTGAAGACCTTGAGCGGCGTCGCCGGCATGTCCATCGCCTTGATGCCGGCGGCCCGGTCGAGCGCATCGACCACCGCGTTCATCACCGCCGGGCAGGCGCCGATCGCGCCCGCCTCGCCCGCGCCCTTCACCCCGATGGCGTTGGTCAGGCAGCGGACATTGCGTGTCTCGAAATGGAAGTTCGGGATGTCGACGGCGCGCGGTAGCGCATAATCCATGAAGGTCGCAGTCAGCATCTGTCCGTCCGGGTCGAAGCGGATCTCTTCCATCAGCGCCTGGCCGATGCCCTGGGCCGAGCCGCCATGGACCTGGCCCTGCAGCATCAGCGGGTTCAGCGTCACGCCGAAATCGTCGACCACGACATAGTTGAGGATTTCCGTGCCGCCGGTGCCGGGGTCGATCTCCAGCTCGCAGACATGGGTCCCGTTCGGGTAGGTCGCCTCCGGCGGCTGCCAGCTCTGGTGGACCTTGAGCATGGCGGGCGTCGCGCCCGGCAGGGCCGCGATCGCGGCGAGGTCGAGCGCCTTGTCGGTGCCGACGATGCGCACCGCGCCATCGGCGATCTCGAGATCGCCCACCGCCGCCTCGAGCTTCTCCGAGGCGAGCTGCTTGAGGTTGTCGGTCAAGATACCCGTCGCCTTGTCGAGTGCCGCGCCACCCACGGGGATCGAGCGCGAGCCGCCCGTACCCGAGCCGGTCTCGACCCGGTCGGTATCGCCCTGCACGACGCGGATGCGATCCATCGGGATATCGAGATGCTGCGAGACGAGCTGCGAATAGGCCGTCTCGTGCCCCTGCCCGTTCGATTGCGTGCCGATCAGCACGGTCACCGTGCCGTCCTTCTCCAGGATCACGGTCGAGCTTTCCGGCCCGCCGCCGCCGCAGGCTTCGATATAGCTGGCGAGGCCGATCCCGCGGATCTTGCCAGCCTTGGCCGAGGCCTTCTGGCGGGCCTTGAAGCCCTTCCAGTCGGCGACCTCCATGGCATGGCGCATATGGCCTTCGAACTCGCCGGAATCGTAGACCGGCCCGGTCTGCGTCTTGTGCGGCATCTCCGACGGCTTGACGAAGTTCTGCGCGCGCACCGCGTCGGGCGTCTTGCCGGTCTCGCGCGCGATGGCGTCGACCAGCCGCTCGATCAGATAGGCCGCCTCGGGACGGCCGGCTCCGCGATAGGCATCGACCGGGGTGGTGTGGGTCAGCACACCCCTGAAGACAACATGCACGGCCGGGATATTGTAGCAGCCCGGCGTCATCGTCGTGCCGACCCAGGGGATGAAGGGCCCGTATTGCGAGAGATAGGCGCCCATCTCGGCCGAGAGATCGACCTTGAGGCCGATGAACTTGCCCTTGGCATCGAGCGCCATCGTCGCCGTCGCGAGATTGGCGCGGCCATGGGTGTCGGCGAGGAAATGCTCGTTGCGATCGGCGACCCAGCGCACCGGCCGCTTCAGCTTCTCGGCCGCGATCATCGCCAGCGGATATTCGCGATAGAGGAAGATCTTGGTGCCGAAGCCGCCACCGACATCCGGCGTCACCACGCGGATGCGCTTGGGATCGACCTTGAGCACATAGGTCGCGATCAGGTCACGCATGCCATGGCTGCCCTGGCTGCCCAGCGTCAGGGTCCAGCGCTTGTCGGCCTTGTCATATTCGGCGATGCAGGCCCGCGTCTCCATGTAGTTCGAGGCGAGCCGGTTGTTGACGACCGTGAGCGAAACGGTCCGCGCCGCCTTGGCGAAGGCCTTCTCGGTCCTCACGCGATCGCCCTGCTCCGCCTCGAAGGCGACATTGCCCTTGCGATCGGGCCAGACCTGCGGCGCGTCGCCCTCCAGTGCTTCGGCGATACCGGTAACGGCCGGCAGCGGATCCCAGTCGATGGCGATGGCTTCCGCGGCGTCGCGCGCCTGCGCCAGCGTCTCCGCGACGATGAAGGCGACGGCCTCGCCGACATGGCGGACCGTGTCGGTCGGCAGCACCGGAACCGGCAGCGATTTCGACATTTCGCCGGAAGTCGTCTTCACATGCCCCTTGCAAGGCAGATCGCCGTACTGGGAGACGTCGGCGCCGGTCAGGATGAGCTTGACGCCCTTCATCTTCCGGGCAGTCTCGACATCCGCGACGGCAAAGCGGGCATGGGCGTAAGGGGAGCGCAGCACGAAGGCGTGCAGGGCGCCGTCAGCGGCAATGTCGTCCGTATAACGGCCGGTGCCGGTGGTCAGACGCTGATCCTCGACCCGCCGCACCGGCTGGCCGAAACCGAATTTCATGGGACGCATGAGGCATATCCTCAGTTAGGTCTAATGAAAGACTGGAACAGAAATGTCGTGACGTCAGCCCCGCCGCGCCACGCGCCGGGGCTGCGTCGCACGCATCGATCTCAACGCGACATGCGGATGGCCGTCTCCGAGAGCGAGACCATGGTGTTGTAGTTGTTGACGATCCAGTTGGCGTCGTTCGCCGCGCCGCGCCGGACATCGCCCTTGCTCTTGGCCAGCTTGTCGCTGAAATCGCGCAGCTTGCCGAGCCAGGAGCTGGCCTGGCTCTCGATGAAGGGCACGCCCTTGGTCTCCTTGTCCTTGAACGCATCCATCTCGCGGACCGCGGCGGCATAGTCGGCGACCGCGGCGTTGAAGGACTTGAGATCGACGATCGGGCTCTCGTTGCTCGGCATCAGGTCCATCACGGCGCGCGCATTGATCATGATGTTGCGCACCTGCCAGCGGGCGGACTTGCCTTCGCGCTGCTCGACCGATGCGAGCTCACGCTGGTCGAGCCCGCGCTTGTAGACGCGCATCAGCGCATCGAGCTTGGACCGTTCCTCGAGGAAGGTCTTCGCGGCCGGCACCATCAGCGCATGCAGCTTCTGGCCCTCCGCGAGGTTGTCGTCGCGATAATCCTTGCGGTCGTAATAGCGCTCGGCCTTGGTGATCAGCGGCGCCAGCTCCTGATAGGCCTTGATGTAGCGGCCCATGGTCTCGTCGATGGCCGGCAGCTTCGGCTCGCGCGCCATCGCCTCCTCGGCCTTCTTGGTCTCGCTGGCCACGTCATAGAGGCTGTAGAGCCCATAGGTGATGTAGCGCTCCTTGCCGGTCGGGCCCTTCTTCATGTCGACCCAGCTGCCATAGCGCTCCCAGGACTGGATCGCCCGCAGCGTGCGGTTCATCAGCCCCGTATAGGCGTTCGACTTGGTGATCGCGGCCTGGAGGTCGTCATCGGCCGCCTTGCTGGCGCTGCCGGCAGGCATCGTCGCCGTACCCTGTGCCCAGCCGGCACCCGGAGCGGCTAGAAGCAACGCGGCGGCGCAGGCGGCGCCGTAGAAAAAAGCTCGGGTCAGCATGGCTTGTATCCTTCGTCTACAGGCGGCGCGGCACACGGATCGGCCTTCAGGGCCTCAGTCCTGCGTCACCGGCTCGCCATGCATCAGCCAGTCCTTGAAGCCGCCGGCATAGTGGCTGTCGATGTCGAGCCCGGCCGATTGCGCGAATTCCAGCGCGCGTCGCGAGCGCACGCCCGCCGCGCAGGAGAGCACGATGCGCTTGCCCGGCTCGTTCGGCAGGTCGGCGGGATCGAACTGCGACAGGGGCCGCGACACCGAGCCCGGAATATGTCCGGCGGCGAATTCATGCGGCTCGCGCACATCGACCAGCAGGATGGAGCCATCGTCCAGCCCCGCCTTCACGGCGTCGATGTCGAGGTCGTTTACGATCATGGGCAGGCCACTCCAGCTCGGTCAGGCGAGCCGTTGAGATAGGACGGCGTCCCGGGAAGCGCCACCATTCGGCCGCGTTCCCGGGACGCCAAAACAAGAAGCAGCCGCGAGCACGAGGCGCGCGGCTGCCTTGTCGCTGAAGGCCTCAGGCCTTCGGCGGAATACGCAGGACCCAGCCCGGCAGGATCAGGTCGGGATTCTTGACCGGCGGCGTGTTGGCCTTGACGATATCGGTGTACTTGGCGCCCTGGCCCTTGCCGTAATGCTCCTCGGCGATCTTCCAGAGCGTGTCGCCCTTCTTGACCGTGTAGAACACCGCGGCCGCGGCCTCCTTGGTCACGGCGAGGTCGGATTCGACCTGGGCCACGCCGGTGGTGTTGCCGAGCGCGAGAATGATCTTCTCGGCCTCTTCCGTCGAAACGGCCTTGCCGGAAACCTTCACCTTGTCGCCGTCGATCTGGATGTTGACGTCGGAAGGCAGGCCGTGTCCCGCAAGTTCCTTCTGCAGATCGTCGGCGGTCGCGGCCTTGGCCGAGCCGCCGAAAATCTTGGCGCCGGCATCCTTGATGAAACTGAACAAACCCATTGGGTAAACCTCCGCGTGTCGCGGCGCTATCAAGCCCTGTCGGACGGCCCTATGCAAGTCGGCATGGAAAAGGTGTTTTGCTTGCCGGCTGGCACCGATTGCACGAAAGCGCGCCCGAACGGCCTTTTCCACGCGCCCCGCGGCTGGCAAGAACGTCGCTAACGCAACCGGAGTTCCCCATGCTGACTCTCGCTCAGGCCCAGACCATCCTCCAGACAGCGCTCGGCCATGCCGAAGCGAATGGCTTCAAGCCGCTCGCCATCGCCGTGCTCGACGCGCGCGGCGCGCAGAAGGCCTTCGCCGCGCAGGACGGCACCAGCCTGAAGCGTGGCGAGATCGCGCTCGGCAAGGCGCATGGCGCCGTCGCGCTGGGCATGGGTTCGCGTGCCCTCCACAAGATGGCACTGGACCGGCCTTATTTCATCGAAGCGGCGACCCATGCCGTCGGCGGTTCGCTGGTGCCGGTTCCCGGCGGCGTGCTGATCCGCTCGCTCGAAGGCGCGCTGCTCGGCGCGGTCGGCATCTCCGGCGACACCTCCGACAATGACGAGGCCGCGGCCTGCGCCGGCATCGCGGCAGCCGGGCTCAAGGCCGATACCGGAGCCTGATTTCACTACGGTGACCGGGCGCAGGAGAAGGCTCTTCCCCTGCCCCCCGTCGCCGCGCCGATTTCGCACTTTGCACTTGCCAACCGGCCTTCGAAGCCTCATGTCCTCCGCGCGGGTTCGTTAAATCGGACAGTTTGGACCGGCTCGAAGGTAGAATCATGAGCGAAGCGGCTGCCGCCAACGAAAACGAAGTCATCACCACCGATGTTGTCATCGTCGGTGCCGGCCCCTGCGGGCTCTTCGCCGTCTTCGAGCTCGGCCTGCTCGATATCCGCGCCCATCTCGTCGACATCCTGCCGAAGGTCGGCGGGCAATGCGCGGAACTCTATCCCGAGAAGCCGATCTACGACATTCCGGGCTTCCCGATGGTCACCGGCCAGGCGCTGGTCGACAACCTGCTGGAGCAGATTAAGCCCTTCGGGCCGACCTTCCATCTCAACCAGATGATCGAGGCCGTCGAGCCGACCGGCACCACCGAGGCACCGCGCTTCCGCGTCACCACCGATGCCGGCACCGTCTTCGACACCAAGACCGTGATCATTGCGGCCGGCGGCGGTTCGTTCCAGCCGAAGAAGCCGCCGATCCCCGGTATCGAAGCCTATGAGGCCGGCTCGGTCTTCTATGCCGTGCGCAAGATGGAGGCCTTCCGCGGCCGCAACATCCTGATCGTCGGCGGCGGCGATTCCGCCCTCGACTGGACGCTGAACCTCCAGCCCATCGCCAACCGCGTCACCCTGATGCACCGCCGCGACGATTTCCGCGCCGCGCCGCATTCGGTCGAGCAGATGCGCAGCCTCGTTGCCGACGGCAAGATGGACATGAAGCTCGGCCAGGTCACCGGCCTCAAGGGCGAGAACGGCAAGCTCGAGGCGGTCGTCTGCCGCGGCACCGACAACGAGCCTTTCGAGGTTGCCTGCGATACGCTGCTGCCCTTCTTCGGCCTGACGATGAAGCTCGGCCCGATCGCCGACTGGGGCCTGAACCTCAACGAGAACCTCGTCCCGGTCGACACCGAGAAGTTCGAGACCAGCGTGCCCGGCATCTTCGCCGTCGGCGACATCAACACCTATCCGGGCAAGCTCAAGCTGATCCTCTCGGGCTTCCACGAAGCCGCGCTCTGCGCCCAGAAGGTCCACCGCTACGTCTATCCGGAGAAGCGGCTGACATTCCAGTACACGACCTCCTCGACGAGCCTCCAGAAGAAGCTCGGCGTCGCCTGAGCGGGGGCGCCGCCTGTCATCCCGTGCGCGCCGCAGCGTGAAACGCTGCTGCGCGGACACGGGACCGCATGCCGCTTGAGGCTCCCCTCCTCACGGCCTCCGCAAGGGAGGCTTTTCCGGGAAACGATCCCGTGTCTGCGCAGCGGCATTCACATGCCGCAGCGCGCACGGGATGACACGCTTCCTTGAAAGCAGGGTTTGCAAAGCTAGAGGATTATGAAAGCCGCGGCACCCGCCGCGGCTTTTTCAATGCGCGATCGCGTCGCCGGGGATATGCGCGGCGGCGGTGCCGCTGCGCGCCGCCGGGCCCTGGGCGGTGCCCAGACCCAGCGAATTGCGCACGCTCACCGAGGGACCGGCCAGCTTCGGCATCTCGCCCGGCGCGGTGACGATCTGCGGCTCGTCATGGCGCGGCGCCGGCGGCAGCATGTCGTCCGGCTCCTGCGGCTCGATGCGCGCCCGGAGCTCGGCCAGCGCACCCCAGAGCGGCTGGAAGCTGAAGCGCACCTTATGCGTGCCGGCCGGTACCTGCACGGCGCGGAACAGCACATTGGCCCGCAGAATCTCGGTCTCGACGCCGTCGACTTCGGCCTTCCACCAGGGATGCCAGATATCGTTGAGCACGACGAAGCCCGCGACCGGGGTCGTGACCTCGATCTCGACCTGGGCATTGAGATAGCGCGTCAGCTTGACCTCGGCCTGCGTCGCGACCGGCCCCTCCGGCGTCGGCACCGGCGGCTCGGTATCGAGCAGCACCGCCTGGGTCGGGTCGGTCTCCGGCCAGCGACCAGACAGCTTCATGCTCTCGAAATCGGCGAACTGCCAGCCACCGACGAACTGCACGCGCGGCAGCGCCCGCGGGTTCTCGTAGACATAACCCTGCTTCGTCCGGGCCATCAGGGTGAGATCGCTCTCGCCCAGCGCACGGTCGACCTGCTCGATCGGAACCGGCGAGGCGATGTAACGCAGGCCCAGCAGGTTCGCGAGCCGGCAGCGATAGGACGGGAAGAGCGGCGTGAACTTGCGGTCCGCCGGGCGGGCGATGCCGTCGCCCGTGCCGACAGCCTCGGAGAAATCCTCCAACCGTAGCGGATTGTAGCCCAGCGTATGATCGAAGCCGTGGACCATGCCGGCATTCGGCCATTCGAAGCCCATCCCGAGCAGTTCGACCCGGTCACGTCGCGGCGAACCCTCGGGCTGTGAGGTCAACTGCTTCAGCAGCGCGATGGTGTCGTTCTTCGTCCGGGAATCCAGTACGTCGTACATCTGCGGCGAGAGCGCGGTCGATTCGTTCGGGCCGTTGTTGACGCCGAGATCGGCGGCAACCACGCCCGTGACCAGGACAGCCGCAGCCGCGGTGCCGAGCGCCCCGCGCCAGCGCTGCAGGATGAAGAAGGCCCCGCCCGCGAGCGCGAACCAGCCGAGCGCCATCGCAACCGGCTTCCAGGCGTCAGCGAGATGGCCCCAGCCGCGCGACACGCCAAGCGCGAGCACGATCGTACCGAGGACCAGCGCCGCCCCGACCAACATGTCGCGCCGGAACGACGTTCCCGCCTCGGCCGTCAGGATGCGATGCAGCACATAGCCCGAGAGGATCGACGCGATACCTCCGATCAGGAAGGTCGCGTCGGCAGGCCGGCGGAACTGCTTCACGCCCGGCAGATACTCGTAGGTCAGGTGGAACAGCGGCGTGTAGCGGCCGAGCGCGAACAGCACCATGAAGGCGAGCATTAGCGTCAGCGGGCGGACCGACTTGTCCCAGAGCCAGCCGCGCGTCAGGCCGGGGGCCAGCAGCAGCAAAAGCGGCAGCGCACCGAAATAGACCTGTGCCATGTTCTGTGACAGGTGGAGCACCTGCGGGTTGCCATAGGGCCCCCAGAACTCGACGGCCGGGTCCTTGGCGCCGAACAGGTCGCCAACGAAGGCGGAGAGCAGCGACATCGGGTGCAGCGAGCCGCGTGCCGCGATGCCGAAATCGATCTCGGGCCGGGTCGTCGCCTCGGCGAAGAGCCAGGTCCAGATCAATGGCATGGCGATGACCGCGAGGCCGACGACGCTCGCGGCCGTGATCGGCAGCAGGCTCGCCTTGAAGGCAGGCCAGCCGCCCGAAATCCAGTGCGCCACGACCATGGCGACCAGCACATAGCCGGCGAGCAGCGCGACCTGATCCGGCTCCAGCACCATCATGCCGGCCGCAAGGCCGGCGAAGACACCAGACAGGATCGAGGAGCGCTGCAGCATCCGCGCCGTCAGCCAGAAGGCGATGGCGAAGAAGGCATAGCTCGCGATCTGCCCGACATGCTGAACGCGCCAGGCTGCCGAGGCGCCGAAGGCGAAGACCAAAGCCGCCATCAGGCCGCCGGCCGGATGCCAGCCGCGATCGCGGAAGAACATCAGGAGCGCGAGACCGCCGGCCAACAGATGCGCCAGAACATAGGCGTCGACCTCGCGGAAGCTCGGCTCCGGCGAGATCAGCGCGAGCAGGATCGCGGGCGAGAAGATCAGCGATTGGGGGTCGGCAATCTGCGGCGAGCCGGCGAAAACATTGTGGTTCCAGAAGGGCGACTGGCCGGTATGGATCGCGTTGGCGAGGAACTGCACCTGCGCCTGGAAATGCGCCTTGGCGTCGAACGGAATCGTCACCGCCCCCGAAAGCCAGGGCCAGCACAGGATCCCCCATGCCACGACGAAACCGATGGCCGCCAGCAGGTAGCCGGCGCCCCTTGCATCAACGCGTCTCAACTGGACCCCCGCGGTCCTCGGCACGAACGGTCCCGTTCTGGGATCCTGTCTCCAGCCCTGTCAGTGGCTGAACCATGGCGCCGCGTACCTGAACCGAATCTGAACGTGATCACGCCTCCGTGAACGAGGCTGATGACAGTCTGAAGAAGGCGGAAATGGGATGTGTGAAGGGCGGGGTTGCCGCGTGTATCGATGCTCACCGCACAGTCGCGAAGAACGCGGGTCATCCCGGACGCAGCGAAGCGGAGATCCGGGATCCATGCCTGAACCTTGATCGGAAGCGCTCCGGCATGGATCCCGGGTCAAGCCCGGGATGACCCGCGTTTCCGAACAGATCGAACGACGGCCGGTTGGATTTACCGCGCCGCCGCAGCCAGCCACCCCGCCAGCGCTTTCCGCTCGGCCGGGGTCATCCCGGAAAGGTTGTTCGGCGGCATCGCATGGGTCATCACCGCCTGCATGCGGATGGCGCGGGCATGCATCGCGATCTGCTCCGGCTCGTGCAGCATCACGCCCTTGGGCGCGATCTGGATGCCCGGCCAGGACGGCTCCGGCGCATGGCACATGGCACAGCGGCCGGTCACGATGTTCGAGACCTCCGTCGGCGGCAGCGTCATCCCGGCCAGCAGCACGGGCTTGCCCGCGTCGTGCGCCTTGAGGCCGAGCTGCTCGCGCCCACCGGGCGACGATGACATCGCCACCCAGAAGGCGAGCCAGAGCGCGAGGATAGCCACCGCCCAGCACCACCACGGCGACTTGTCGTGGTTCGCGTGCCGGATGTTGAAGAAATGTCGGATCAGCGCGCCAGCCACGATCACCAGTGCCACCAAGAGCGGGATGACCGCCGAATTGGCATAGGTCACCGGATAGTGGTTCGACAGCATCAGGAACAGCACCGGCAGGGTGATGTAGTTGTTGTGCGTCGAGCGCTGCTTGGCGGCCTTGCCGTATTTCGGATCGGGCTTCTCGCCGGCGGTAAGCGCCGCGATCACCTTCCGCTGGCCCGGCATGATGTTGAAGAAGACGTTGGCGGTCATGATCGTCGCCATCAGCGCGCCGGTATGGATCAGCGCGCCGCGCCCGGAGAACACGTTGGCGAAGGCCCAGCTCGCCGCGACGACATAGCCGAAGCCGACGAGCCCGAGCAGGACGTCATGCTTGCCGAGCGGCGACTTGCAGAGCAGGTCGTAGATCAGCCAGCCGATCACCAGCGCCGCGATGCCGATGGCGCCCGCCGCGAAGGGCGAAAGCTGCATCACCGCCGGGTCGATCAGGTAGAGCTCGGACTGGGCATAATAGACCCAGACCAGCAGGAAGAAGCCGGAGATCCAGGTCCAGTAGCTCTGCCATTTGTGCCAGGTTAGCTCGGCCGGCATCACGCCCGGCGCCACCATGTATTTGCGCATCTCGTAGAAGCCGCCGCCATGGACCTGCCAGGCGCGCCCGCCGGTGCCGGGCGGGATATCCTCGGCCGGCTTCAGCGAGGCGTCGAGATGGATGAAGAAAAAGGAAGCGCCGATCCAGGCGATCGCCGTGATGACATGGAGCCAGCGCAGCATCATGCCACCCCATTCCATCAGATAGGCTTCGAGCATGGCGCTACGCTCCGGGAGAGCTGGAGGTGAACCGGGAGTCGGAACCTCCGGCTGCAATAAAGTAGCCTGCTTTCGTCGCCGCCGAAATCGCCGCAACACTCTCGCCGATTGACATCCGGGAACATGATCTTATCGCAAAAGCCAATATTCACCGCAGCGAACGGCGCCGTACACTCCCCGGAGACCGGCCAGGCCCGACACCGGCGCCTTCAGGAGACCGCATGGGACATCTCTCGACGCATGTGCTCGACACGGTGAACGGCCGCCCCGGCGCCGGCATCGCGGTGACGCTCGACCGGCTCAATCTCGACGGTGCGCGCGAGCGGCTGGCGGAAGCTGTCACCAACAGCGACGGCCGCACCGATTCAGCCCTGCTCTCGGGAGTGCTGGTGCCCGGCACCTATGAGCTGACCTTCGCGATCGGCGCCTATTTCCGCGGCCTCGGCACCACCCTGCCCGAGCCCGCCTTCCTCGATCTCGTTCCTGTCCGCTTCGGCATCGCCGAGCCGGAGGGGCGCTATCATGTCCCGCTCCTGGCCTCGCCCTGGAGCTACTCCACCTATCGCGGCAGCTAGACCATCATGAGCCAGACCACCTATCCGCGCGACATGAAGGGCTATGGCCGCGCTGCCCCGCATCCGCATTGGCCGGGCGAGGCCCGCATCGCCGTCCAGTTCGTGGTCAATTACGAGGAAGGCGGCGAGAACTGCATCCTCCACGGCGATGCTGCCTCCGAAGCCTTCCTCTCCGAGATCGTCGGCGCCGCGCCTTGGCCGGGCCAGCGCCACATGAACATGGAGTCGATCTACGAATACGGCTCCCGCGCCGGCTACTGGCGGCTCTGGCGGATGTTCACCGAGCGGAACATGCCGGTGACGGTCTTCGCCGTGGCCTCGGCGTTGGCCCGCTATCCCGAGATCGTCGGCTCGATGCAGGAGGCCGGCTGGGAGATCGCGACCCACGGCCTGAAATGGATCGACTATCGCGATACGCCCAAGGAGCGCGAGCGCGCCGACATCCTCGAAGCCATCCGCATCCAGACCGAGCTCACGGGCGAGCGCCCGCTCGGCTGCTATCAGGGCCGCACCTCCGAGAACACGATTCCGCTGACGATGGAGGAAGGTGGCTTCCTCTACACCGCCGACGTCTATGCCGACGAGCTGCCTTACTGGCTCGCCGGTCCGAAAGGGCCGCAGCTCGCCGTGCCCTACACGCTCGACGCCAACGACATGCGCTTCGCCACGCCGCAGGGCTTCAACACCGGCGAGCAGTTCTTCACCTATCTCAAGGACTCGTTCGACACACTCTATGCCGAGGGCGAGACCGCGCCGAAGATGATGTCGATCGGCCTGCATTGCCGCCTCGTCGGTCGCCCCGGCCGCGCCGCCGCGCTCGCCCGCTTCCTCGACTATGTCCAGAG
Source organism: Allobosea sp. FG18 (assembly GCF_057809495.1). NCBI lineage: Bacteria > Pseudomonadati > Pseudomonadota > Alphaproteobacteria > Hyphomicrobiales > Alloboseaceae > Allobosea > Allobosea sp. FG18. The sequence goes on along the minus strand of NZ_JBMDKB010000003.1, from coordinate 323,507 downwards.
CCATGACAGGGTCTGGGTCGCGACCCGGCTCGACATCGCCCGCCACTGGGTCAGGACGCAGCCACCCGCCGGCGGCTACGTGCCCTCGAAGCTGCCGAAGGCCCTGTTCACCGAGGTCTTCGGCCGCGTCTGGGAGCATTCGCCCTGGATCGCTGAGGCCACCCACGACGCCGGCATCGGCGCGAGCCACGACACGGCGGAAAGCCTGCACGCGGCGATGGTCGCGGCCATGCGAAAGGGTACGCCGGAGCAGCAGAAATCCCTGCTCAGCGCCCATCCCGACCTCGCCGGCAAGCTCGCGGCGGCGGGCGAGCTCACGCCGGAATCGACGCAGGAGCAGGCCGGCGCCGGGCTCGACCGCCTCACCAGCGATGAGCGCGTCCGCTTCACGGCGCTGAACGAGGCTTACAAGGCGCGCTTCGGCATCCCCTTCATCATGGCGGTGAAGGGCGCGACCAAGGCCCAGATCCTCGCCGCCTTCGATGGACGACTGAAGAACACGCCGGAACAGGAAGTCGCGACGGCACTGGCCGAGGTCGAGAAGATCGCCCTGTTCCGCCTGAAGGAACTGCTGCCGGCGGGCTGAACCCACGGCAAACCGGAACCCTCCTGCGATCGCGGCGTTGATGCGTCGCTATCGAGGAGGGTTTCCGTTCGTGTTCCGCCTGCTTCTGATCATCATCGTGCTGGTCGTCGGCTACGACGCGATCGTCCATCAGGGCGCCTATACGCGCGACGCCTGGAACAGCATCGTTCGCCTCACCAGCTCGTCGGTCGAGGGCGCCAAGGAACTCGGCGAGCGCGCTCGCAACTAACGATCGGCAATACCTTGCTCTTCCTATAAGCGCGGGTCATCCCGGACGCAGCGAAGCGGAGATCCGGGATCCATGCCTGAACCTTCATCCGAAGCGCTCCGGCATGGATCCCGGGTCAAGCCCGGGATGACGGCGTGTTTCTTCGCTATGTCGGCAAGGGTTTACGCCGCCGCCCGCCCCTCGACGATCCCGGCGATCGCTTCCAGCATCCGCGTGTCGTCGCCCGCCAGCCCTTCCATCGCCGCCATGCGCTGGATCACCGTGCCGGCAATCGCCTCCTCCACCGTATCCTCGGCATAGGCGTAGAAGATCGTCGCGTGCTGGCCGTCACGATGGCAGCGCCCCTCGATCTGCTGGAGCTGGATGGCGCTATGGCGCATGTCGTGGATGACGAGCGCCCGCTCGCGCTCGCCGCCCGGCATCTCGCCGCGATGCAAGGAGATCGACTCGGTCACGGTGAAGATCACCGCGTCGAGCTGCCCCGTCTGGAAAGCGATGCGCGTCTCCTCGTTCTGCGCGCCCGAGCGTTCGCCATTGATCTCGGCCGTGCGCCAGCCCCTCCCCCTCAGTGTTTCGGCCAGCATCGCGCTGGTCTCGAGGAAGGCGACGGAGATGGCGACCTGCTCGTCATTGCCCAGCAGGTCCTCGCAGAAATCCGCCGTGCCGGGGATGCGCAGCAGGCTTGCTTTCTGGCGGAAGCGCAGATCGGCGGCCCAGCCTTGCGGCTTGCGCGTCGAGCCGCCGGCCAGGCCCAACTCCTTGCGGAACTCGCGCCAGGTCGCGTCATAGAGCTTGCGCGCGGCCGTATCGAGCGCCACCGGCGCCAGTTCGCGCTGCACCTCCGGCCAGCCGGCGATCTCCTCCGGCCGGCGGCGCAGGCCGATGGCGTTCGCGCCGCGATAGAGCAGATCGGCCATCACCTTGCGGTCGGCCTCGTTCGGCTCCCAGCTCCAGTTCTTCCAGCGGCCCTTGGCCCGGCCGATCTTCAGGCGCTTCATCAGCACGCGGAAACCGTCGAGATCGGCCGAGGGCATGCCCGCTGCCTTCGCCAGCAGACCAGCCAGATAGGACAGTTCATGCGGCGACTGCCCGGCCGTCGCGCTCATGTAGATCGTGAAATCGGCCGCTTCCGCCATCTGCCGGCAGACCAGCCCCTGCTGCGAGTTCGGATTGCGGATGCGATGCGCCTCGTCGATCACGACGAGCGGCCAGACGCGCTTCGGGCGGCCATGCTTGGCGATTTCGTTGTTCTTCGCCCGCGTCGAGCGCTTCTTGCTGTCGGCGACGGGGGCGAGCAGCGATTTCGTCTTCTCGAAATTCATCAGCGTCACGCGCTTGGCCGGCAGGCCGGACAAAGCCATGGTACGCCGCCATTGCGGGATCGCGCCCTTCGGGCAGATCACCAGCACCTCTTCCTCCGGCATCGCCGAGAGCGCCAGCCAGGCCGAGAGCGTCTTGCCGAGGCCGGTGAGGTCGCCGAGCAGGAAGCAGGCCTCGTCCTTCCCCCGCGCCGCCAGGATGGCATCTCGCGCGACGAGCTGGTGCGGGTGCGGGATCATGGTCATGAGAGAAGGGAACACATTCGGAAGCACGACCTATCGACAAAACTCCGCGCCGTCATCCCGGACAAGCCGCCTTTGGCGGCGCCGATCCGGGATCCATTCCTGAGCCTTCATCGGGAAGGTTCAGGCATGGATCCCGGGTCTCGCTGCGCTCGCCCGGGATGACCCGCGTGGGCTTAGATCGGCAACACCGCCCTGCCCGGCAGGCATGGCGCGCCCGGCTCTCTTGGCACTGGCGCAACTTCACGTCCACCGGCACTGTGCCGGCCACTTATAGGGAGACGACAAGACCATGACCCGCGCGCAGGCGATCGCGAAAGCCCAAGACTATTTCGATTCAGGCCGGATGAAGACCGATCTCGGCCGGCTCGTCGCGATCCCCACCGAAAGCCAGAATCCCGACCGGGCCCCCGTGCTCGGCGAGTATCTCGACAAGGAGATGCAGCCGCTGCTCGAATCGCTCGGCTTCACTTGCCGCATCCTCACCCATGCCAAGGCGCGCGGCCCCTTCCTCTATGCCGAGCGCATCGAGGACCCCGCCCTGCCGACCATCATCGGCTACGGCCACGGCGATGTCATCCGCGGCCTCGACGCACAATGGAGCGAGGGCCTCTCGCCCTGGAAGCTGGTCGAGCGTGACGGCCGCTGGTACGGCCGCGGTGTCGTCGACAACAAGGGCCAGCACCTCATCAACATCAACGGCCTGCGCGCCGTGCTGGAGACCCGCGGCAAGCTCGGTTTCAACGCCAAGTACCTGATCGAGATGGGCGAGGAATCCGGCTCGCCGGGCCTGCGCGAACTCTGCCAGGACGAGGCCGAACTGCTCAAGGCCGACATCCTGATCGCCTCTGACGGGCCGCGCCTCAATGCCGAACGCCCGACCGTTTTTTTGGGCGCGCGCGGCGTCATCACCTTCGACCTGCAGATCAAGGCGCGCGAGGGCGGCCATCATTCTGGCAACTGGGGCGGCATCCTCTCCGATCCGGCGATCCAGCTCGCCCATGCCATCGCCTCGATCACATCGCCCACCGGCCAGATCCGCATCCATGAATGGGTGCCGAAGGAACTGCCGGATGGCGTGCGCCGCGCGCTCGCCGGTTGCGAGATCGACGGCGGCCCGGACGGCCCGACCATCGATCCGAACTGGGGCGAGCCCGGCTTGTCGCCGGCCGAGCAGGTCTTCGGCTGGTGCTCCTTCGACGTTCTGGCGATGAAGTCCGGCGTGCCGGAAACGCCGGTCAACGCCGTGCCGCCCAGCGCCTGGGCGCGCGTCGCGCTGCGCTTCGTCGTCGGCATCGACCCGCGCGACGTTGCCCCGGCGCTCCGCCGCCATCTCGACCGCCACGGCTTCGACATGGTCGAGATCATCATGCCCGGCACCGAGCGCTTCGGCGCGACGCGGCTCGACCCCGACGACGCCTGGGTCCGCTTCACCATCGACTCGATCGCCGAGAGCACCGGCAAGAAGCCGGCCCTCCTGCCCAATCTCGGCGGCTCGCTCCCGAACGACATCTTCGCCGAGATCCTGAAGCTACGCACGATCTGGGTGCCGCATTCCTATCCGGGCTGCTCGCAGCACGCCCCGGACGAGCACCTGCCGGCCGCGATCGCACGCGAGGGACTCGTGGCCATGGCCGGGCTCTACTGGGATATCGGTTCGGGCAACGCGCCCAAGGTCTAAGCGAGACTTATTCCTGCGGCTGGCGCGGATCGCGCGCCGGCGGCAGATCGATCGGCGTCGCCGGGGGAGCCTCCGGCGGCGCATTGGGTGGCAATTCCGGCGGCGGCTCGGTCGGGATGCCCTGCGGCTCCTCGTCCGGCGGCGATTCGACGGGAGGAGCCGGCGGCACCTCGCCGGGCATCAGCGGCGGCGCCTCGGGCGGCGGATTCGGAATGGCCGGCGTGTTGCCGGGCGCGGCCACAAGGCCTTGATCGAGTTGCATCATACGAAACCTGTCTTTTCGGACAGGAACGCCGGAGCCGCCAAAAGGCTCCCTTCCGCTCAGGGAAGCCAGCCTGCTCAGTCCGGCGGCCGGGACGAGCCTTCATCGCCCGGCAGCGGATGGCGGCGCTGCAACCAGCCTTCCAGCGAATGGTCGAGAAGCAGCAGGACCAGCGCCAGGACCGTGGCGGCCAGCGTCACCGGCCATTTCCCCAGCCCCGCCGAACAGCCCAGCGCAGCCGTCACCCAAATCGCCGCAGCCGTGGTCAGGCCATGGGGCATCAGGTCGCCGTCGCGGCGGATGATCAGGCCAGCGCCGAGAAAGCCGACGCCGGTCAGCACGCCCTGAACCACGCGGCTCGCCGCATCGGGATGCAACGTCTCGCTGAACAGGCTCGCCGCCGCAGCCGTACCGAGCCCGACCAGCCCGAAGGTCCTGAGGCCGGCGCTCTTGCGCTGGAGCGTTCGCTGCCAACCGACGGCGACGCCAGCCACGAGGCCAGCCAGCAATCGCAGCACCAATTCGAGTTCGTCCACGCTGCCGCTCGCTCCAACGTCAATTTGGGCGGAGGATAGCACGCCTCGGGCCGGCGAAGGCGCGAGCCATTCGCTTCAGCGAGGCATCAATTCAGCGATTTCAAGGAAGGTCGTGGTGGGTGATGTAGGGCTCGAACCTACGACCCGCTGATTAAGAGTCAGCTGCTCTACCAACTGAGCTAATCACCCATACGCCACGAAGCGCCGCCGGTCAGCGGCGTCAGCCGCGTCAGGCAGGGGGCGTGTAGCAAAGGCCCCGCCCCCTGTCCACCCATCTGTGACAGTTTTTTCAAACGCGGCGAAAAAGGCTTCGCCGCGCTGTGGATTGTCAGGCCATACGGCGGTTCAGCAGGTGATAAAGGATGATCGCGCCGAAGGTCGCGGTGCCGATTCCGCCGAGCTCGAAGCCGAAGATCGGCAGCTTCAGGTCGCCGGCACCGAGAATCAGCGCGGTCGCGACCGTGATCAGATTCTTCGGCTCGGAGAAATCGACCTTGTTCTCGACCCAGATCCGGCCGGCTGTCGCGGCGATGAGGCCGAAGACCACGACCGCGAGGCCACCCAGCACCGCGACGGGGATCGTGCCGATCACCGCGCCGAACTTGGGCGAGAAGCCGAGCACGAGCGCGATGATGCCGGCTGCGACGAAGACCAGCGTCGAATAGACCCGCGTCACCGCCATCACGCCCATGTTCTCGGCATAGGTCGTGACGCCCGTGCCGCCGCCCGAGCCGGCGATCATGGTGCCGAGACCGTCGGCGATGAAGCCGCGGCCGATCAGATGGTCGAAATTGCGGCCGGTCATCACCGCGATTCCCTTGATGTGGCCGAGATTCTCCGCGACCAGGATGATCGCGACCGGCACGATCAGCGTCATCGCCTTCATGTCGAAGACGGGAGCCACGAATTTCGGCATGCCGAACCAGGCGGCGGCGCCGATCTTGGCGAAATCGATCGTCGGCGCGCCGAAGCTCGACGCGGTCACAGCATAAAGAATGTAAGCGGCAAGCCCGCCGATCAGCACCGGCAGGCGCTGCGGCAGCCCGCGCCCATAGACGGCGATCAGCGCCACCGCCACGACCGTGAACAGCGCGATCCACTTGGTGTAGGCACTGGCCGAGATCATGCCGATCGCAACGGCGGTCAGGTTGAGGCCGATCGCGGCCACCACGGCGCCCGTGACGACCGGCGGCAGCAGCTTCTCGATCCAGGTCGTACCGACGCCCTGCACGATCAGGCCGATGAGGGCATAGACCGCGCCGCAGGCGATGATGCCGCCAAGCGCGACACTGATATTCGCGTTGGGGCCGGAGCCGGCATAGCCGGTTGCCGCGATGACGACGCCGATGAAGGCGAAAGAGGAGCCGAGATAGCTCGGCAGTTGCCCGCGCGTGACCACGAAGAACAGAAGCGTCGCGATGCCCGAGAAGAAGATCGCGACATTGGGGTCGAAGCCCATCAGCACCGGGGCCAGCACCGTCGCGCCGAACATGGCAACGACATGCTGCAGGCCGGCCACGACCGTCTGGCCGGTCGGCAGTCGCTCGTCCGGCATCACGACGCCGGAAGTCTTCAAGGTCCAGTTCGGAAAATAGCCCATCGGCATCGCGCTCCCCAGGGTCGCCGGGGGAGCGACCGCACCGGAAGCGCAGATGAAAGCAAAAACCGAGCCGGCGCCAGATCGCGCCGGCGTCATCCACCGGAATCGAAGAGGGGGGTGCTGTGCGCGGCCAACGCTTTCATCCCGTGCGCGCTGCGGCGCGCAGTGCCGCTGCGCAGACACGGGACCGTTCTCAGGAAAAGGCGCCCTTATGGAGGCCGCGAGGAAGGGAGCCCTACTCCTCACGCGGTCCCGTGTCTGCGCCGCAGCGTTTCACGCTGCAGCGCGCACGGGATGACACCCTTGGTCCAAGGGCGCTTCCGTGAGCGACGACGCTCGTTACTTACTCCGCCGCCTGCGCATGCAGGCGCCCGCCGCGTGCGATCAGCTTGTTCAGCGCGGCGAGATAGGCCTTGGTCGAGGCGACCAGCGTGTCCGGATCGGCTCCGCGGCCGGTCACCGACGACCCGTCGCGCGAGAGGCGCACTGTCACCTCGGCCTGCGCATCCGTGCCCTCGGTCACGGCATGGACGTCGTAGAGCTCCAGCGTTACCTCATGCGGCACGATCGCCTTGATCGCGTTGAAGATCGCGTCGATCGGCCCGTTGCCCTCGACCTCCTCGGTGACATGCTTGCCGTCGACATCGAGCTTCATGGTCGCGCGCTGCGGCCCGCGCGTGCCGGCGATCACGGTCAGCGATTCCAGCTTGATGCGGTCATGGGCGGTCGCGATGTTCTCGTCGACCAGCGCCTCGATATCCTCGTCGTAGACATGCTTCTTGCGGTCTGCCAGGGCCTTGAACCGGGTGAAGGCGTCTTCCAGCTGGTTGTCGCCCAGCTCGTAGCCCATCTCCTTCAGCTTCGAGCGGAAAGCGGCGCGGCCGGAATGCTTGCCCATCACCAGCGAGGTCTTGGTCACGCCGACCGATTCCGGCGTCATGATCTCGTAGGTGGTGTTGTTCTTCAGCATGCCGTCCTGGTGGATGCCGCTCTCATGCGCGAAGGCGTTCCGGCCGACGATCGCCTTGTTGTACTGCACCGGGAAGGAGCAGGCGCTCGATACCGCCTTGGAGATGCGCATCAACTGCGTCGCGTCGATACCGGTATCGTAGGGCATCGCGTCGCCGCGCACGCGCAGCGCCATCACGATCTCCTCCAACGCGGCATTGCCGGCGCGCTCGCCGATGCCGTTGACCGTGCACTCGATCTGCCGGACGCCGCCCTCGATCGCCGCCAGCGAATTGGCGACGGCCAGGCCCAGGTCGTTATGGCAATGCGCCGAGAAGATCGCCTTGTCGGCATTCGGCACGCGCTCGCGCACCGCCCTGAACATGGCGCGGTATTCGTCCGGCGTGGCGTAGCCGACCGTATCGGGCAGGTTGATCGTGGTCGCCCCGGCCCTGATCGCCGCCTCGACCGTGCGGCAGAGATAGTCGATCGGGGTGCGCGTGGCGTCCATCGCCGACCATTCGACATCCTCGACCAGATTACGGGCCTGCGTCACCGTCGCGGTGATGATCTCCAGCACCTGCTCCTGCGTCTTGCGCATCTGGTGCTCCAGATGAATCGGCGAGGTCGAGACGAAGGTGTGGATGCGCGGCTTCACCGCATGGCGCACCGCCTCGCCGGCGCGGGCGATGTCGGCGCTGATGGCGCGGGCGAGGCCCGCGACGGTCGCACGCTTCAGGCGGCGGGCGATCTCCGATACCGCCTCGAAATCACCCTCGGACGCGATCGGGAAGCCGGCCTCGATGATATCGACACCCATCGCGTCGAGCGCCTCGGCGATCTCCAGCTTCTCCTCGAAGGTCATGGTGGCGCCGGGGCACTGCTCGCCGTCGCGCAAGGTGGTGTCGAAGATCAGGACGCGGTCTTTTGCGGAGCCGGTCTGGGTCGGGTTGGTCATGGTTCTGCTTCCGGGTGTCGGCGCGCCGCGGAATTTTTAGGAAAGCGGGCGCTACGGTTTTCTGTCGGCGGTTCTCGTCACTCCCCTGAGCGCCCAGGCAGCATGCCCGGCCGGCCCTCAGGGGCAGCTAAGGAGAAGAAGGCCAAGAAGCGAGAGCGGAGCGCGGGCGCGCATGCCGACGACCTGCGCAGCGGCGCAGTCCTTCGTCAGGTCATGGCGGGCAGTCGAAACCACGGGCGTTCCTCAAATCGACGGGACAGGATGTAACCGAAGCAAGGGGCAAAGCGCAAGCATATGTCGCATGCGGTTATCCGGATCGCGACGAGCTTGCCTCGCGCCCTATGATAGAGCGACGCTGATTCGGCCGGCTCCGGCGCCGGATCGATGATTCGGGATTCGTATTCGTCATGATGCGCTACCAGAGGCGCGAGATCGCACTCGCCGCCTGCTTCTCGGCACTCGCCGGCTATGTCGACGCACTCGGCTTCATCACGCTCGGCGGCTATTTCGTCTCCTTCATGACGGGCAACACGACGCGGCTCGGTATCGAGCTTGCGGGCGGTCAGGCAGGCGGAGTTGCGCTCGCCGGCGGCATCATCGCCCTCTTCGTCTGCGGGGTCGTGCTCGGCTCCCTCGTCGGCCATGCCACCGGCAAGCAGCGCGCCCCGACCGTGCTCGGCGTGGTCACGCTGCTGCTCGCGCTGGCCGCGCTGCTGGAAACGATCGGCGAGACGCTTCCGGCGGTCGGCCTGCTCGCGGTCGCGATGGGCACGGAGAATGCCGTCTTCCAGCGCGACGGCGAGGTCACGATCGGCCTGACCTACATGACCGGCACGCTGGTCAAGATGGGGCAGCGGATCGCCGCCGCCATGCTCGGCGGGCCCAAGCGCGCCTTCCTGCGCCATTTCCTGCTCTGGCTCGGCTTGATGGGTGGTGCCTTCCTCGGCGCGGCGGTGCATGGCTGGATCGGCCTCACGGCTATCTGGCTCGCCGCCGCGGCGGCAGCCACGATGACGGTCGCAGCGACCTTCTTCCTGCGCAACGGTTGAACCGCAGGTCGCTGGCGCGGCTTGCGAGAATCGGCAATGGTCAGTGGCTCGATCACACCGGAGAGACCGATGCGCGCGCTGCCCCTCCTCGCCTTCATGGGCTTCGCTCTCGCCGCCTGCCAGAGCGCTGGACCGCCCCCTGCCCCAGCGCCGGAACAGGCAGCGCCGGGCGTGACGCCCAGCACTTTCCGCATGCCGGCTGGCACCGGCTGTTCCGGAGAGGTGGAGCGCTTCCAGGCGGTGATCGACAACGACCTCGCCACCGGCCACACGACGAAGGGCGTTCATGACCGGGTCAGCAGCGAGATTTCCCGCGCGCGGTCGAGTTGCTCCGCCGGCAACGATACCGGAGCCGTCAGCCAGATTCGCGCGACCAAGGCCAGATTCGGCTATCCGGGCTGAGACCGGGCTCCAATGCTCTAGATCGCCGGACCGGCGCGCTCCGCTCGGGCATGGCCGGCGGCAACGGCCTCGCTCACCGACGCGGCGAAGCGCACCCGCGGCCGCTTGATGCCGTGGATCAGGAGCGTGCGGCGCACCGCCCGCGTCGCCCCGACGATAAAGACAGCCACGCCTTGCCGATTGGCCTTGCGCACGAAGCCTTCGAGCGTCGCAGCGCCGGTCGAATCGAGCAGGGAAACCGCCGAGAGATCGACGACATAGGTCTTGGGCGCCACGCCGACCCGGTCGAGCGCCGCGCCCACCGCCGCGGCCGCCCCGAAGAAGAAGGCCCCCGAAATCCGCACCACCACGACATCGGGATCCATCGCCGGCACGGCATCGTAAGGCTTGCGCCCGTTGCCGTTGACCGTATCCGCCCTGTCCTCTTCCATCATCGGCATGCCGGTCTCGATCGCCACCGACTGCGCCATGCGGTGCAGGAAGAGCAGCGCGCTGACGACGAAGCCGGCGACGATACCCGTGCTCAGATCGACGAAGATCACCAGCAGGAACGTCACCAGCAGCACGACGGCATCGCCGCGCGAGGCGCGGATCAACGTCGCGAACTCATGCTTCTCGGCCATGTTCCAGGCGACGACGGCGAGCACGCCTGCAAGCGCAGCCAGCGGGATGTAGGAGGCGAGCGGCGCCGCCGCCAGCATGAAGAACAGCAGGAAGGTCGCGTGCAGCATGCCTGAGATCGGTCCGCGCGCGCCGGAGCGCACATTGGTGGCCGTCCGCGCGATGTTGCCGGTGACGCAGAAGCCGCCGAACAGCGGCGAGGCCATGTTGGCGAGCCCCTGCGCCACCAGCTCGCCATTGGAGCGGTGCCGCCGGCCCGTCATCGAATCCGCGACGACCGCCGAGAGCAGGCTCTCGATGCAGCCGAGCAACGTGAAGGAGAGTGCGTTCGGCAACACGGCCCCGAACTTCTCCCAGGAGATCGCCGGCAACCGCGGCAGCGGCAGCACCTGCGGGATGCCGCCGAAGCGCGTCCCGATCGTCTCGACCGGCGCGCCCAGAACGGCGACGCCCACGGCGGCGATCGCGACCGCGATGATGAAGGCCGGCCAGTGCGGGCGAAGACGGCGCAGCAGCAGGATAAGGCCGATGGTGACGGCGGTAACGGCGATCGCGGCAGGGCTCGCGCTCGGCCAGGCTCCGGCGAGCGCCTCCAGTTTCGGCAGCAGCGGCCCTGGCTCGTTGGCCAGCGTCAGCCCCAGCAGGTCCTTGATCTGACTCGCGAAGATGATGACGGCGATGCCTGCGGTGAAGCCGACCGTGACCGGATAAGGGATATATTTGATGAAGGTACCGAGGCCGAGCAGGCCGACCGCCGCCAGCATCAGGCCCGAAAGGAACGTGGCGAGCAGCAGTCCATCGACGCCGTGCTGGGCCACGCAGGCCGCAACCAGCACGATGAAGGCGCCGGCTGGCCCGCCGATCTGGAAGCGGCTTCCGCCCAGTGCCGAGACGATGAAGCCGCCGATGATCGAGGTGTAGAGCCCCCGGTCGGGCGTCACGCCCGAGGCAATCGCGATCGCCATGGAAAGCGGCAGGGCGACGATCGCGACCGTCAGCCCGGAGATGGCATCGGCCTTGAAGCTCGCGAGGCCATAGCCCTCGCGGAGGACGGTCAGCAACTTGGGAGTGTAGAGCTCGACGAAGCTGGGCTTGCTGCTCGTGGCCGCCATGATGTCCTCCGCTGCCCGAAACTATCGGGCAACGGAAAGAACGTCCATGATATGTGAAATCAGGCCGCCAGCCCGCGCCTTTCCAGCAACGCATCCGGCGTCGGCAGCCGCCCGCGGAACAGCGTATAGGCCTCGGCCGCATCACGGGTGTCGCCGGCCGAATAGATGTAGCGCTTGAGCTTCTCCGCCACCGCGGGCGAGAACACGTCGCCGGTCTCGGTGAAGGCGTTGAAGGCGTCGGCATCCATCACCTCGGACCAGAGATAGCTGTAATAGCCGGCCGAATAGCCGTCGCCCGAGAAGACATGGGTGAAATGCGGCGTCCGGTGCCGCATGGTGATCTCTGAGGGCATGCCGAGGCGCTGAAGCTCCGCGGCCTCGAAGGCGAGCGGATCGACCTCGACTGGGCCCTCCAGCGAGTGGAAGGCGAGATCGACCAGCGCCGAGGAGGTGTATTCCACCGTGGCAAAACCCTGGTTGAACGTCTGCGCCTTTTCGATCTTCTCGATCAGCGCCTCCGGGATCGGCTCACCCGTCTCGGCATGGCGGCAGTATTCGCGCATCACCTCGCGGGTCAGGAACCAGTGCTCGTAGAGCTGCGAGGGCAGTTCGACGAAATCGCGCGCGACCGATGTGCCCGCCAGCGAGCCATAGGTCACGTCCGAGAGCAGCCCGTGCAGCGCATGGCCGAACTCGTGGAACAGCGTGCGCGCATCATCGAGCGAGAGCAACGCGGGCTTGCCCTCGGCCGGCTTGGCGAAATTGCAGACATTGACGATGATCGGCCGGGTCTCGCCGTCGAGCTTGCGCTGGCCGCGGAAGGCGCTCATCCAGGCGCCGGAACGCTTCGAGGCGCGGGCGAAATAGTCGCCGACGAACAGGCCGATATGGCGCCCGCTCGCGGTCTCCGTCACCTCGAAGATGCGCACGTCCGGGTGATAGCCCTGAAGCTCCGGCCGCTCCGCGAAGGACAGCCCGAACAGCTTGCCGGCGACGTCGAAGGCCGCCTGCCGGACGCGGTCGAGCTGGAGATATTGCTTCAGCACGGCCTCATCGAGCGCATAGGTCTTCTGCCGGACCTTCTCGGCATAGTGGCGCCAGTCCCAGGGGCGGATCGGGCCGTTCTCGCCCTCGTCCTGCGCCAGCGCCGCGAGATCGGCTGCCTCGCGCGCCGCGCGCGCCTTGGCCGGCTTCCAGACCAGCTCCAAGAGCCCTCGTACATGCTCCGGCGTCTTCGCCATGGCGTCGTCGAGCTTGAAATGCGCGAAGGTCGGATAACCCAATAGCTTCGCCTTCTCGGCCCTCAGCTTCACCATCTCGGCGACGATAGCGCGATTGTCGCTTTCACCGCCGTTCTCGCCGCGCTTGCTCCAGGCGATGAAGGCCTCCTCGCGCAGGTCGCGACGCGTCGAGAAGGTCAGGAAAGGCTCAATGATCGAGCGCGACAGCGTCACCGCATGCTGGCCGGGCTTGCCGCGATCGGCCGCGGCGCGCGCCATCGCCGCCTTCACGAAATCAGGCAGGCCGGCCAGACCCGCATCGTCCTCGATGAACAGCGCATAGGAGGATTCGTCCTTCAGCACGTTCTGGCTGAACTGCGTGCCGAGCCCGGCGAGGCGCTCGTTGATCGCGGCAAGGCGCTTCTTGTCCTCGGCGTTCAGCTTCGCGCCCGAGCGGATGAAGCCCTTGTAGCTTCGCTCCAGCAGACGGGCCTGCTCCGGGCTCAGGCCGAGCGCATCGCGCTTCGCATTGACCGCATCGACACGGGCGAACAGCCCCTCGTCCATCATGATCGCCGACCAGTGCCGCGAGGTGATCGGCGACATCTCGCGCTCGATGGCCTGCAAGGCCTCGTTCGTGTCGGCGCCGGTCAGGTTGTAGAACACGCCGCCGACGCGGCTGAGCGCCCGCCCTGCCCGCTCCAGCGCCTCGATCGTGTTGGCGAAATCGGGTACGGCCTTATCGGACACGATTGCCGCGATCTCATCCTTGTGCTTGGCCAGCGCTGCGTCGAAGGCCGGCCGGATATGCTCAGGCTTGATCGCCGCGAAGGGCGGCAGACGGAACGGCGTCTCCCAACGCGTCGCGAAGGGGTTCTCCGCCGGCAACGGCAAAGCCTCGGGATAAGCGGTCATATTATCGGCCTTTCAACACTGCGGCGTCAGTCAAAACAAACACGGGTCATCCCGGGCGCAGCGAAGCGAAGACCCGGGATCCATTCCGGAACGGTTCAGGAATGGATCCCGGATCGGCGCCGCTGACGCGGCTTGTCCGGGATGACCGCGAGGGTCAGGATCGGTCCGCCTCGAAGATATGTGCGAGATAGCGGCGCATGAAGGGCGGCATGTCGTGCTTTTCGGTATCAGTGAGATCGCGCACGATGACGATGTCGGACAGCTCCTCCTCTTCGAGATGCTTCATCCGCTCCAGCATCAGCGCGCGCGCCTCATCCGCCGGCAAATCGATGCGGACCTCGCGCATGAAGGCGATACGGCCCTGCTCGATCAGCACCGTCCAGCCCTCGCCCACCGTCAGGTCCTCGACGCGCAGGCCAGTCTCTTCACCGAGCTCGCGCGTGACGCTGCCGGCGAGGTCGAGCGTGCCGTCGGGCCGGGCATCGTCGCGGTCGGGCGTGCCCGCGGCGAAATAGACCTTGCCGGCATTGGCGGTGTGGTCGCCCATCTTGCCGCACAGGAACGCGCCGTCATTGGCCCGAAGCGCCGCCATGGCGAAGCCGTTGCGGATGACCGGGCCGGGATGGCCGACATCGCGCCAGGTCAGGAAGGCAGCATAGTCCACCTCGAAATACCCGGCCTCGAACACGCCGCCGCGGATCGCGGCACGATGCTGCAGCATGACGCGGCCGTTGAACATCGCGGGTTTGTCCGCGCTGATCTTGGCCCAATGCGCCGCGATCATCTCGGCGTTCTCACGCGCGAAGGCCCAGTCATAAGGCTCGACCAGCGCATCGACCCGCGACAGTCTGACGATCGAGCCATTTTCGACGCCAACGCTCACAGCAGCACGCCCTCGCTGACCACGACGGCCGAACCGCCGATCCGCGCCGAGACCAACGAGCCGTCCCGGACGCTCAGTTCCAGCGTGATCTGCGACGGCCGTCCCATCTCGTAACCCTGCTCGATGACGAGGCGGTGGTCGCCGTCCTCCGGCTTGTCATAGGCCATGATCGCGCCGGCAAAGGCCGCGACCGCCGAGCCCGTTGCCGGGTCCTCGACGACTCCGGCGCCCGGCCAGAACATCCGGGCATGGTAGTGATGCCCGACCTCGGCGGTCTCGCGGCAATAGACGAAGGCATTGCCGTTCGGCGTCGCCGCCATCACCCGCTCGAAGGCCGCTGTGACCTTCGCCCTGGCGACCGCCTCGCGGCTCGCGACCGGCACGGTGGTGTAGGCGACACCGGCGGAGAAGCCGCTCGGCCGATGCGCGTCGAAGCCGAGATCGGCAAGGTCGAGCCCAAGCGCTTCCGCCAATTGCGCATCGGCGACCGGCTGCTCCAGAGGCTCCGGCAGGCGCGGCAAGGTGAAGGTGGCGTGGCCGGCATGGCTGCCCTTGATCGAGACCGCGCAGGAAACCGGCCCGACCTTCTCCTCCAGCACCAGCATGTCGGCAGACTTACCCTCGGCCTCGTCCGTCAGCGCGAGCCAGACCGCCGTACCGACAGTCGGATGGCCGGCGAAGGGCAGTTCGCCTGTTGGGGTGAAGATGCGGACGGAGGCGCGGTGCCCGGGTGTCTCCGGCAGCGCGATGAAGACCGTCTCGGACAGGTTGAACTCCCGGGCGATCGCCTGCATCGCCTCGGTATCGAGCCCGTCCGACTGGAGCACGACTGCCAGCGGGTTGCCGGCATGACGGCGCGTGGTGAAGACGTCGAGCGTGACGAAGCGGCGTTTCATCGATGCGTCCTTGAGGTCAGCCTTCAGGAATGTCGAGATCAATGGCGAGCGGGCAATGGTCGGAGGCCTTGGGCCGGTCCCAGCCGACGCGCGGATAGCGGTTCGCGCAAGTCGCGAGCGCCGCCATCGAGCGGTCCGGCTCGCGCGGATCGAGCGGCACGCGATAAGGCAGGCCGCGCCGGATCATCTGCATGGCCGGCTTCGGATTGGCCGCCGCGAGCGCCGGCGAGAGCAGGATGTGGTCGAGCGGCATGTGGCTGTCGATCAGCCGCTCCTGACTGTCGGACCAGTAGCGCCGGAAATGCGTCCAGCGCTCATGCACGGGTAGCGTGGCCATGGGATCGACGGCAAAACCGTCGAGCAGGGGCTCGATGCCGCTGACGCCCTCGTCGACCACTTCCGCGCGGGGCCCGAGCCCGTAGCGATAGCCGTTGAGATCGCCGAGCACGATCCAGTTGGTCTCGCGCCAGCCGCCGCCAAAGCGCTGCTGGACCAGCCAGCGCACCGCCCGCGCCTCGGCGCGGCGCACCGGCAGCGTCGCGGTGCGCCCATCCTCGCGGCCGTTGTTCATCGACTTGAAATGGCAGCCGAACAGGCTGAGCCGCCGCCCCGCGAAGCTCAGCTCCACCTCCAGGCAGTCGCGGGCGAAAACCTTGCCATGCGGGCCGATGCCCAGCATGGCGAGCTCACGGTCATGCACGCCGGCCTCGGCAAATGTCAGGTCCTTGTGTGAGCGCACCGTGACCTGTCCCGGCCCGAACAGGTCGCGCCGCGCGGCGAAGCCGATATCGATACTCCGCCGATCATTGCCGTCGATCAGCGTGAAATGGCCGTAGCGGTGGTCAGCGATGCGGTGGACGTAGTTGGCGAAGAAGGCCTGCAGGCTCGCGAGCGAATCGACCTCCTGCAACATCCAGAGATCCACCTGCGCCTCGGCGATGGCGAGCGCCGTCATCTGGCGCTTGTCGTCCTCCAGCGCCACCGCGAGCGAGCGCTCCACCGCGTCACGCTCGTCGGCGCGCGGGAAGTGGAACAGCGACATCGCGGCGGCCGTCTCCGTGCGCCCGCCTGGCTCGAAGCGGTGCCGCGTCAGCAGGTTCTCGACGTTGAAGGTGCCGACGCGCAGCTTCATCGTCGGGCGCTCAGATCGCTTCCGGCGCGAAGACCTGCGAAGGCGTGACGAACTCGTCCTGCGCCGCCACCGTCAGGATCTCGCGCGAACCCGCCTCCTTGGTGCGCTTCAGCAGGCCGTAGACCGAGGATGCAGCCTTCGAAAGCGCGGCCGCCGCCGATTCCTCGCGCAGGTAATGGGTGAAGAACAGCGCTCCGATCGCGTCGCCCGCGCCGTTGACGCTGACGTCGAGTTTCGGTGTGCGCACGCGCCAGCTGCCCTTGGCATCCGCCGCCATCAGGTCGATCGAGTCGCCGGGCGTTTCCTCGGTCACGAGCGAGGTCACCATCACCACCTTCGGCCCGGCATCGCGCAGGGCCTCGACGGCGCGATGCGCATCGGCGAGGGTCTTGATCTCGATATCGGTCAGCAGCTCGAGTTCGAACTGGTTGGGCGTCACGATATCGGCGGCCGGCACCGCCTGCTCGCGCATGAACTCCGGAATGCCCGGCCGCACGAAGACGCCGCGCCCGACATCGCCGATCACCGGATCGCAGCAATAGAGCGCCTTGGGATTGGCGGCGCGCACCCGCTCCACCGCCGAGAGGATGGCATGGCCGATATCGGCCGAGCCCATATAGCCGGAGAGCACGCCGTCGCAGCTGCCGAGCACGCCGCGCTCGGCAATGCCGTCCATCACCTCGTCGATCATGCCGCCATCGAAGACGCGGCCCTTCCAGTTGCCGTAGCCCGTATGGTTCGAGAACTGCACCGTATGGATCGGCCAGACCTCGACCCCCAGCCGCTGCATCGGAAAGGTCGCGGAGGCGTTGCCCACATGGCCATAGGCGACATGGGACTGGATCGAGAGAATATTCATGGTCCGAAGCGATACCCCGTTCGCGGTGGGACCGCGAACCTAACGGCTCTCACGCGGGGCGCAAATCGAAAGCGGTGAAGAAACCGATCGCTCGCGCAGAGCGGTCATTCCCGCGGCGCGACATGCGCCATCGTCGTGGTCAGGACATAGCGCAGGCCCTCGGGCCGATAGTCGAGTTCAACCTCGCCCTGGAATTTCTGCGCCATGACGCGCTCGACCAGGCGCGAGCCGAAGCCCTGCCGCCGCGGCTTGACGACAGCAGGGCCGCCGCTCTCGATCCATTCGAACCGGAAGGCGTCCTCGCTCTGCGGCCGGCCGACGGCCCACCGGATGGCGACCTCACCGGCCTCGACCGAGAGCGCACCGTATTTCACGGCGTTGGTCGCCAGTTCGTTGGCGGCCAGCGCCATTGTCATAGCCAGATCGGCCGGCAGTTGCAGCGGCGGCCCCTCGATATGGATCGTGCCGATATCGGAACGATGCGGCGCCAGCGCGCCGTCGATCACGGCGCGGATTGGCGCACTGCTCCAGCTCGACCGGGTCAGGATGCTGTGCGCCTCGCCCAGCGTCGCGATGCGATCGCTGAGGATGGACTGCGCCTCCTCCAGCGTCTCGGCCGAGCGGAAGGTCTGGCTGGCGATCGCGGCGATCATCGCCAGCGTGTTCTTCATGCGATGGGCGAGTTCGGCGTTGAGCAGGCGGCCGTTGCGCTCCGCCTCCTTCTTGCCTGTCGTTTCCATCACCGTATCGATCATGCCGAGAACCCGGCCGTTCTCGTCCCGGATCGGGCTGTAGCAGAAGGTGAACCAGACCTCTTCCGGATGGCCGTAGCGATCGATGGTGAGCGGAAAATCCTCGATGAAGGTCGCCTCGCCGGCCAGCGCCTTGTGCACAAGCGGGCCGATATCGTCCCAGACCTCCGCCCACACATCACGAAACGAATGGCCGAGCGCACAGGGCTTGTCGCCGAGGATCGCGCGAAAGGCATCGTTATGGATCGTGATCAGGTCCGCGCCCCAGACGATGCATTTGGGAAAGCGCGAATTGACCATCATGCCGACGGCGATCTTCAACGCGACAGGCCAGCCGGCGATCGACCCCAGCGACGTGGAACGCCAGTCATGCGCCCGGATGGCAGCAGCCATCGCGCCGCCGCCATCCAGGAAGCCCGTTTCGCCGTTCACGTGATTCCCCCAGCGCGAATCCGCGCACCATGCACGGAACGCAGAACGAGCGCGATGTCAAAAGACAGCCATCGCGCTCGGACATGCGATCAGGAGCCGGAGGCGGCCTTCTTGGCGAAGCCGTCGATGAAGGTCTTCGTCAGGTCGACATTCGAGTTGGTCAGTTCGGGATCGAGCAGCTTGAGCGAGTCGTACATGCTCTTCATCGCGTCAGGCGTCGCGATGCCGGTGCGCGAATAGCTCTCCTGCGAGTTCTTGACCGCGCGGATATAGAGCGCCTTGTCGCCGAGCAGGTACTCTTCCGGCACCAGCGCCGCGACATCGTCGGGCTTCGCCGTCTCCAGCCATTTCAGCGACTTCATCAGGGCATTGACCAGCTTCTGGGTCGTGACCGGGTTCTTCTCGGCGAAATCGGCCTTGAGATAGAGCACGGCTGCCGGGTTCGAGCCGCCGAACAGGCCCTTGGTGCCGGCCTCGGTGCGAGTGTCGATCAGCGAGACGATGTCGCCGTCAGCCTCCAGCTTCGAGGTGACGGGATCGAGATGCGAGATCACGTCGACCTGCTTCTGCTTGATCGCCGCGACCGCGCTGGCACCGGCGCCGACACCGATGATCGGAGCGTCCGTCGCCTTCAGCCCGGCCTTGACCATGGCATATTGCGCGGTCAGCGCCGTCGAGGAGCCCGGCGCCGTGACGCCGATCTTGAGGCCCTTGAAATCGGCGGCAGACTTCACCTTGTCGGCGAGGTCCTTGCGCACGGCGATGGTGATCGCCGGGAAGCGCCCGAGCTCGATCACGGCCCGGATATCCTGGCCCTTCGCCTGCATGCGGATGGTATGCTCATAGGCACCCGTCACGACATCGACCGAACCGCCGACGAGAGCCTGCAGCGACTTGGCGCCGCCGCCGAAATCGTTGATCTCGACGTCCAGCCCCTGCTCCTTGAAGTAACCCTTCTTCTCCGCGACCGTGAGCGGGAGATAGTACAGAAGCTGCTTGCCGCCGACGCCGAGCGTGAGCTTCGGCTTCTCGGCATTCTGGGCGAGCGCGGCGTGCGGCGCGGCGCCGAGCGCGGTCGAAAGAGCGAGCGCAGCCAGTGCGGCGCGGCGGGTGAAGATCATGGCGAAACCTCCGGTTGAATGAAAAAAGCGCTTCTGCGGGGCGCATGTCGGGTAACGATAGGCGAGTTCTGCTGACCCCGGCAACTCGCCTTACGTCGCCGTCGTCGAGCTTTGCCCCGGCCGCCAGACCAGCAGCCGCTTCTCGACCACCGTCACCAGCGAGTCGATGGCGATGACGAAGATCGCGAGGATCAACATGCCCGCAAAAACGCCGGTGACGTCGAACACGCTCTCGGCCTCGTGAATCTTGTAGCCGAGCCCGGCCGAGGAACCGAGATATTCGCCAACCACGGCACCGACCAGCGCGAAGCCTACCGAAGTGTGCAGCGAGGAGAACATCCAGGTCAGGGCAGACGGCCAGTAGACATGCTTGAAGAGCTGGCGCTCGTTCATGCCGAGCATGCGGGCATTGGACAGGATCGTCGGCGAGACCTCGCGCACGCCCTGGTAGACGTTGAAGAACACGATGAAGAAGACGAGCGTGAAGCCGAGCGCCACCTTCGACCAGATGCCGAGTCCGAACCAGAGCGCGAAGATCGGCGCCAGCACGACGCGGGGCAGGGCGTTCGCCGCCTTGATATAGGGGTCGAACACCGCGGAAAGCAGCTCCCGCCGCGCGAAGGCGAAGCCGAACAGGATGCCGGCCAGCGAACCGATCACGAAGGCCAGCACCGTCTCGGTCAGGGTGATGCCGAGATGGTAGTAGATGTCCCCGCTGGTGAGCTGCTTGAAGGTGCGCGTCAGCACCGCTGATGGCGTCGAGAAGAAGAACTGCATCGTCTTGACGTCGCCGAACAGGCTCGTGGTCGTCACGACGTGCCAGATCGCGAGGAAGACCAGCATCACGAGGATCTGGAGCGAGAGCAGCTTCATCCGCTTCATGACGCGTCTCCCCCGACGAGCTCGCGCCCCTCGCCTATCGCATAGGCTTTCTGCACCTCGACCCGCAGCGAGGCCCAGATATCGCGATGGATCTCGTGGAAGGCCTTCTCCAGCCGGATATCGGCGATGTCGCGCGGGCGTGGCAGGTCGACCTTGTAATCGGCGACGATCCCCGCTGCCGGTCCCGCCGACATCACCACGACCCGGTCGGAGAGCGCGATGGCCTCCTCAAGGTCATGGGTCACGAACATCAGCGCCTTGCGGTCGCGCGACCAGAGATCGAGCAGGAGATTGCCCATGATCTGCCGGGTCTGTGCGTCGAGCGGCCCGAAGGGCTCGTCCATCAGCAGGATCTCGGGATTGCGGATCAGCATCTGCGCCAGGCTGACGCGCTTGCGCTGCCCGCCCGAGAGCATGTGCGGATAACGGTCGACGAAGGTGCGCAAACCCACGCGGCCGAGCCATTCGCGCGCCCGTTGATCGGCCTCGCGTTCGGGAACGCCCATCGGCTCCAGCGCGACCTTGACGTTCTCCAGCGCCGTCTTCCACGGCATCAGGGCGTCCTGCTGGAAGAGATAGCCGGCGCGCCGGTTCAGCCCGGAGAGCGGCTTGTCGAAGATGCCGACCGTGCCGGCCGAAGGTGCGAGCAGACCCGCCGCCGCATTCAGCAGCGTGGACTTGCCGCAGCCGGTCGGCCCGACGATCGAGACGAACTCGCCGGGATGGACCTTGAGATCGATGCCCTTGACCGCCTGATAGCGGCCGCCATCGGCGAGATGAAAGGTGATGTCGATGCCGCCGAGCGCCACCGCCGGATCATCAGACGAAACCGCCCCCGTGCCCGCATGCGCCTGCGGGCGATCTTGCAACTCCATGAAATCCGTTTCCCCCTCGGGCTCAAGGCTTGGCGCCCGGCCGTCAGCTTTTTTTCGCGTTGCCGGAATTAATAGGCGATCATCCGGGGAAGGCAACGCCTCGCCCTGCGGCGGCCCGCCGCTTGCATCGTTCCAGCGACACGGCCATATGGCGTGACCGACCCGACCCCGCTGGAGCCGAGCCGAACGCCATGGCCGAACTAGAGCAAGCCATGAAGGCGCTCGTCAACTTCATGCAGACCCATCAGCAATGGGCGATCCCGATCGTCTTCGCGGTGGCCTTCGCCGAATGCGTCGCGGTACTATCCTGGCTTATACCTGCCACGATGTTCTTCACCACCTTCGGCGCGGTTGCCGGCGCCTCGGGCCTCAATCTCGTGCCGTTGGCACTGGCGGCCTCGTTCGGCGCCGGCAGCGGCTTCTGGGTGTCGTACATCGCCGGCATCTATCTCGGACCACGCGTCCATGATCACTGGCCTTTCACCAAGAACCCGCAATTGCTTGATCGCGGTCATGCCTTCTTCGAGAAATGGGGCATCGCCAGCATCCTGATCGGCCATTTCTTCGGGCCGCTGCGGGCCGTCATCGCCATCGTCGCCGGCCTCGTCGCGATGCCCGCCTGGCAGTTCCAGCTCGCCAACTGGCTGGCTTCCTTCGCCTGGGGGTTTGGCCTGCTCTACGGCGTCGGGCGCCTCAGCGAGATCCTTGCGCGCTGACCGGCCTCGAAACCTGACTGCCCGGTGAACGCGGCATTCGGGGGTCGTTCAAGCCGATAGTCGTTTCTTCACGTCGTCGCATCGCGGCACGCCACAACGGCGAGCCCGGCGCGACACGCTGAACGGCCCCAAGCCGCCAGCGTCGTCCGGCGGAGGGACCCGGCCCTCGACGGATGCGACGTTTCCGGGCCGACCCGCGAGGTCCCAGTCATGACGATGTCTCGTTTCCTCATCCCCCTCGTCGCGCTTGCCGCCATGGGAGGCCAGGCCTTCGCCCAGACGGCGACGCAGGCGCCCGCCCCCGCCAAGCCGACCGCGCCCGTCACGGCGCCTGCCGCCCCGGCAGCGCAGGCCGCTCCCGCCGCGAAGCCCGCCCCCCCCGCCGTTGCGACGCCCGCCGCGACCCAGGCCAAGAAGATCAACATCAACACCGCGACCGCAGCCGAGCTCGACACGCTCAAGGGCATCGGCGAGGCCCGTTCCAAGAAGATCATCGAGGAGCGCGGCAAGGCGAAGTTCAAGGATTTCGCCGATCTCGTGAAACGCGGCACCCTGCCGTCCAATGTCGAGGCCGACATCAAGGACAAGATCACCTTCTGATCCGCAGGCCCCATGCAAAAAGCCTCCGGCGCCCGGCGCCGGAGGCTTCGTCATGTCAGGTCTCTCGAGACAGCTGCGTCAGGCGAGACCGAGGATCACCGCCAGCATCATCGCCAGCGACAGCGCCATCACGACGCGGATCGCCACCGGCGTTTCGAGAATGCGGAAGAGTTCCATCACTGCCTCCCTGTAGCGGGCACGCACCGCAAGGAGAACGCTTCCGCCACAGGGCTGTTCCTGATCGCCCCCGAAAAGAAAGCGGGCGGCAGCCTCTCGACCACCGCCCAAAAACAGGAAAATCTATTTATATCAGTCGATTGCAAGATATTCCGGAATCAGATCCGGAACATCTTGAATCGATCTGGGAAGCCCGCGCCTGCCATGGCCGGCGCGGGCTCGCGCCAAATCAGTTCTTGGTCTTGTCGACCAGAGCCTTGGCCTTGATCCACGGCATCATGTCGCGGAGCTTGGCGCCGACTTCCTCGATCGGATGGGCGGCATAGCGGGCGCGGGTCGCCTTGAACGAGGTCTGGTTGACCTTGTTCTCGAGCATCCAGTCGCGGGTGAACTTGCCCGATTGGATGTCGTTGAGGACGCGCTTCATCTCGGCCTTGGTCTCGGCCGTGATGATGCGCGGGCCGGTAACGTACTCGCCGTACTCGGCGGTGTTCGAGATCGAGTAGTTCATGTTGGCGATGCCGCCTTCGTAGATCAGGTCCACGATCAGCTTCACCTCGTGGAGGCACTCGAAATAGGCCATCTCGGGGGCGTAGCCGGCCTCGGTCAGCGTCTCGTAGCCGGCCTTGATCAGCTCGACCAGGCCGCCGCAGAGCACGACCTGCTCGCCGAAGAGATCGGTCTCGCACTCTTCCTTGAAGGTGGTCTCGATGATGCCGGCGCGGCCGCCGCCATTGGCCGAGGCGTAGGACAGGCCGAGGTCATGGGCGTTGCCGGTCGCGTCCTGGTGGATCGCGATCAGGGTCGGCACGCCGCCGCCGCGCTGATACTCGGAGCGGACGGTGTGGCCGGGGCCCTTCGGGGCGACCATGAGGACGTCGAGGTCCTTGCGCGGCTCGATCAGGTTGAAATGAACGTTGAGGCCGTGCGCGAAGAGCAGCGCGGCGCCTTCCTTCATGTTGGCATGCAGCTCGTCGCGATAGATGTCGCCCTGCAGCTCGTCCGGGGTCAGCATCATCATGATGTCCGAGACCTTGGCGGCCTCCGACGGGGTCATGACCTTGAAGCCAGCCTCTTCGGCCTTTTTGCGCGTGGCCGAGCCGGCCTTGAGCGCGATGATGACGTCCTTGACGCCGGAATCGCGCAGGTTGAGCGCGTGGGCGTGGCCCTGCGAGCCGTAGCCGACGATGCAGACCTTCTTGCCCTTGATCAGGTTGATGTCGGCATCACGATCGTAATAAACGCGCATGGGTGTCTCCTTTGTCACGCGTTGGACTTGTCCCGGCCCGAAGCGTTCAGCCCCGCGCCGTAGAGGGTGAGAAACTGCCCGGTCGCCCGCTCGGCATCGGCGGCGATCTCGGCCCGGCTCAATGTCAGCGTATCGCCGAGCAGGAGCCGGATCTGGACGTCGCGACCGGCGAGGCCGAAGAAGGTGCGGAAAGCCGTCTCGGTATCGTCGAAGGCGAGCAGCCCCGCCTCGCGCCCGGCATCGAGCACGGGCTTCAGGCGCTCGCCGATGGCGAAGCGGCCATTGGCCAGCACGATCGAGCCGAGATTGCCGTCGCGAGACGCCGCCTGGCTGATGCCGATGCGGTTGAGCGCGATCGAGGTCGGCGATGAGATCACCTCGAGCCAGTTCGCGGCGAAGCCCTTGAGGCTCTCGCGCAGAGTGCCGGCATCAAGCTTCTGCCGAGCGTAGTTGCCCGCCCTCACCTTCGAGGCCTGCCACTGCACGGTTGCGGTGAGCAGACCGTCGCGGTCGCCGAACCACTTGTAGAGCGTTTCCTTGGAACAGCTCGCCCGCCGCGCCACGGCGGTCATGGTGAGCCCGCTGCCCTTCTCGACCATCAGGCTCAGCACGGCATCGAGCACGGCCTGCTGGCGCGCTGTCAGCGCCTCGCCTTGCGTCTCTGCGGAGCCTTGCGTCATGGGCGGGAGAAATCCAGTACCGTACGTTACGGTTCAGGCATCTATCGTAGCGCCGGGCGGCCCGCAAGCGTTATTCGCGAGTGGCGCATGGCCGAAGAAGAATTATCTCTGAGAGGCTACTCGAATCCCTTGAGCCCTCATCCTGAGGAGGCCCGACAGGGCCGTCTCGAAGGATGCTCCAGATATCTCGGGAGCCTCCTGGAACATCCTTCGAGACGCAGCCTGCGGCTGCTCCTCAGAATGAGGGCTGGACCTGTCACTCGAAATCTGAACTTGCCACAAGCCGAAGGAGCCCTTCATGACCCTGCCCAGCGCCAATGCCGTCGTCAGCTTCTGGCGCGAGGCCGGCCCGGAGAAATGGTTCGCCAAGGACGAGGCCTTCGACGCCGAGATCACCAGGCGCTTCCTGGCCGCTCATGAAGCCGCGGCAGCGGGCAAGCTCGCCGATTGGGAGGAAAACCCGGAAGGCGTCTACGCGCTCCTGATCCTGCTCGACCAGTTCCCGCGCAACATGTTCCGCGGCAGCCCGCGCGCCTTCGCCACCGATGCGCAGGCGGTCGCCATTGCCGAGCGCGCGATCGCCAAGGGCTTCGACGAGGCCTACCAGCCGCCGGAGAAGCGCTTCTTCTACATGCCCTTCATGCATTCCGAAGGGCTCGCCGATCAGGAGCGCTGCATCGAACTCTGCGCCGCCGCCAACGATGCCGACGGCGTGAAATATGCCGAGATCCACCGCGACATCATCCGCGATTTCGGTCGCTTCCCGCATCGCAACCCCGTGCTTGGGCGCGATACGACGGCACAGGAGCAGGCCTTCCTCAACGAAGGTGGTTTCAGCGGCTGAGGCTCAGCCGGCCTGCTGGCTCGCGATCCGTTGCAGGAAGATCGCCGCGATCGTCAGCAGGAAGCCCGCCCACCACAAGGGTGAGCGCAGGCTCTTGCCGCTGCCCAGCGGCTCGGCCTGCCCCTTGCCTGACAAGCGCATCACGATCGGCCAGGCGAAGCAGGCAAGCCCGGCCCCTCCCAGGAGAAGAGCGATCAGGCCGAGGGTTTCGGAGGTCAGCCCCATATTCACATGGATTCCGGCCCGCGGCTCATCGCGGCGATGCCGGTGCGCGAGACCTCGGTCAGCCCGACCGCCGTCATCGTCTTGATGAAGCGCTCGATCTCCTCGGTCGCCCCGGTCAATTCGAAGACGAAGGAGGTCAGCGAGGCATCGAGCACGCGCGCGCCGAAGGCCGAAGCGAGGCGCATGGCCTCGACGCGATGGTCGCCCTTGCCGACGACCTTGATCAGCGCCAGCTCGCGCTCGATCGCCTCGCCCTGCTCGGTCAGGTCGACGACGCGATGCACCGGCACCAGCCGGTCGAGATGCGCCTTGATCTGGTCGATGACATTGGACGTACCGGAGGTCACGACCGTGATGCGCGAGAGATGCTTCTCATGCTCGGTCTCGGAGACGGTGAGGCTCTCGATATTGTAGCCGCGGCCCGAGAACAGCCCGGCGATGCGAGCAAGAACGCCCGGTTCGTTGTCGACGATCACCGCCAGGGTGTGGCGCGCGACCGGCTGGGCCTTCGGAGCATTCGGATAGTGGGTAGCGGGCTTCGACATGGCGGACCTGTGAGGCGAGTTGGAGCGGATGAAATCGAGGGAATGAAAGTGTCGGGGTCAGCGGAGATTGACGAGGGCGGGTTCGTCGACCTCGTCCTGGGCTACGATCCAGGGCTCCGCCAGCGCCGCAGTGAGCCACTCGCGATAGGCGGGCAACGCGAGCACGGCCTGCATATAGTCCTGCGAGACTGGATCGACGGCGATGCCATAGGTATCGAGCCTGGTCACGACCGGCGCGAACATCGCATCCGCCGCCGAGAACTCGCCATAGAGGAACGGCCCGCCGGCGCCGAAGCGTTCGCGCGCCTGCCGCCACAGGCCGGTTAGCCTCTCGACATCGCGGGCGACGCCGGGGCCGCGATCGCGCGTGGCGAAACGCTTGCCGAGATTCATCGGGCAGGCACTGCGCAGCGCCATGAAACCGGCATGCATCTCGCTGGAGATGGCGCGCGCATGAGCGCGGGCCGCCTTGTCGCGCGGCCAGATGCCGGCCTGCGGCTGCGTGTCATGCAGGTATTCGCAGATCGCCAGCGTCTCCCAGACGGCGATCTCGCCATCGACCAGCGTCGGCACGGTACCGCCGCTGCCGGGCGCAGCAGCGAAGATCGTCTCCTTGAAACCGGGTTCGTCGAGCAGCACGAGCTGCTCGGTGAAGGCGATCCCGCTCGCCCGCATCAGGAGCCAGGCCCTGAGCGACCAGGACGAGTAGCATTTGTTGCCGATCAGAAGCTTCATGCCGCCGCAGCCTCCCATTCTTCGACGAAATCGAGCGCCGCCTGGACATGCAAGGCCGTCGTGTCGAACACCGGCACGTCGACATCGCCCTGCGAGAGCAGGAGACCGATCTCGGTGCAGCCGAGAATGACACCGTCGGCGCCCTCCTCCCTGGCAGCGCGCGTGACGATGGCGCGGTAGCGCTCACGCGAAGCCGGATCGATCCGCCCTCGGCACAGTTCCTCGTAGATGATGCGGTGCACGTCGTCGCGCTCTTCGGGAGCCGGCACCAGCGCCTCGACGCCGAAGGCCCTGAGCCGGTCGCGATAGAAGCCCTGTTCCATGGTGAAGCGCGTCGCGAGCAGAAGCGGCCGTCGCGAGGGCGAGGCCAGCACCGCCCGCGCCGTGACATCGGCGAGATGCAGGAAGGGCAGCTTGGTCGCGGCGATGATCTGGTCCGCGACCTTGTGCATGGTGTTGGTGCAGAGCACGAGGCAGGAGGCCCCGCCCTGTTCGAGGCGCCGCGCGCTCGCGGCCAGCGCAGCGCCCGCCGCGGCCCAGTCGCCCTTCGCCTGCATTTCCGCGATCGGAGCGAAATCGACCGAATGCATGAGCACGTCGGCCGAATGCAGCCCGCCCGAACGAGCGCGCACGCCCTCGTTGAGGAGCCGGTAATAGACCGCGGTCGACTCCCAGCTCATCCCGCCGATCAGACCGATGCTGGCCATGGTGCTTTCCTTCAATCGTACCCTCAGCCCTCATCCTGAGGAGCGGGCAAAGCCCGCGTCTCGAAGGATGATCCAGATCCCTCCCCACCCACTGGAGCATCCTTCGAGACGCCGCTATGCGGCTCCTCAGGATGAGGGCTGAGGGAGTCTGGACGGGCTCAGACGAGCTGCTTGCCCTTGGCGTCGATGATCTCGCCGGTGTCGCCCTCGAAATCGGGCAGGATCATCTCGTTATGGGCCTTGCCCGACGGGATCATCGGGAAGCAGTTCTCTTCCTTCGCGACGAGGCAGTCGAAGATCACCGGACCGGGCGTCTCGATCATCTCCATGATCGCGGCGTCGAGCTTGGCCGGGTCGGAGCAGCGGATGCCATGGCCGCCATAGGCCTCGGCCAGCTTCACGAAGTCAGGCAGGGACTGCGAATAGCTCTCCGAATAGCGCCCGCCATGCAGCAGTTCCTGCCACTGACGCACCATGCCCATGTACTCGTTGTTGAGGATGAATATCTTCACCGGCAGCCGGTACTGCACGGCCGTCGACATCTCCTGCATGTTCATCAGGATCGAGGCCTCGCCGGCGACGTCGATGACGAGGGCCTCGGGATGCTTCATCTGCACACCGATGGCCGCCGGCAGGCCGTAGCCCATCGTGCCGAGGCCGCCCGAGGTCATCCAGCGGTTCGGCTCCTGGAAGTGCAGATACTGCGCGGCCCACATCTGGTGCTGGCCGACCTCGGTCGTGATGTAGGTGTCGCGATCCTTGGTCAGCGCGTGGAGGCGCTCCAGCGCGTATTGCGGCTTGATGATCGTGTCCGAGCGCTTGTAGGAGAGGCTCTTGCGGCCGCGCCAGCCCTCGATCTGCGTCCACCAGGCGGCAAGCGCGGTCTTGTCAACCTGCGGGCTGCTCTCGCGCCAGATCCGGACCATGTCCTCGAGCACATGGGCGCAGTCGCCGACGATGCCGATATCGACCTTGACCGTCTTGTTGATCGAGGACGGGTCGATATCGATATGGATCTTCTTCGAGCGCGGCGAGAAGCCGTCGATGCGCCCGGTGATGCGGTCGTCGAAGCGCGCGCCGATATTGATCATGACGTCGCAGTCATGCATCGCGAGGTTGGCCTCGTAGGTGCCGTGCATGCCGAGCATGCCCAACCACTGCTTGTCGGCCGCCGGGAAGGCGCCGAGGCCCATCAGCGTCGAGGTGACCGGGAAGCCCGTCAGCCGCGCGAGTTCGCGCAGCAGCACCGAGGCATGCGGGCCGGAATTGATCACGCCGCCGCCGGTGTAGAAGACAGGGCGCTTGGCGCCGGCGATCAGCTCGACCGCGGCCTTGATCTTGTTCAGGTCGCCCTTGACCACCGGGCGGTAGGTCTTGTGCTGGTTGTCGCGCGGCCGGGTATAGGAGCCGGAGGCGAACTGGATGTCCTTGGGGATGTCGATCACGACCGGGCCCGGACGGCCGTTCGAGGCAACGTGGAACGCCTCGTGCAGGATGCGCGGCAGGTCGTGGATGCTCTTCACCAGATAGTTGTGCTTGGTGCAGGAGCGGGTGATGCCGACCGTGTCGCATTCCTGGAAGGCGTCGGAGCCGATCAGATGCGTCGGCACCTGGCCGGTGATGACGACGAGCGGGATCGAGTCGAGCAGCGCGTCGGTGAGGCCGGTGACGGCATTGGTCGCGCCGGGGCCGGAGGTGACGAGGACACAGCCGACCTTGCCGGGGCCGGAGCGGGCATAGCCTTCGGCAGCGTGCACGGCGCCCTGCTCGTGGCGAACGAGGACGTGCTTGACCTTGTCCTGCTGGAAGATGGCGTCGTAGATCGGGAGTACGGCGCCGCCCGGATAACCGAACAGGTGCTCGACACCCTGATCCTGAAGCGCGCGGACGACCATCTCGGCGCCGGTCATCATCTCGCTCATTACGCTCTCCTGCGGCTGGTCTTTTTGTCTGTCTGGAATGCGGGCAATAAAAAAGGCCCTCGGAGGGGCCTGGGCGTGCGCTGGCGTCGGGGACGCCCGGTTCGAAAACCGGCCCCTACCAGCGCACCTCTACGAGAATAAGCTTGCGCATTGCGCACATGATCCTTGGCGAAAGTTGCCGAACGCTAACGGAGCGCGCGCAACCGGTCAAGCGTTAACATGGTTTGGAGGTCTTCGGGAGCGGCCGATCGTCCGATCTCGAAAATCCCATGCCTTTGCGGAACACTTTCTCAATCCGTCGGCAGTAGGTTCTGCGCGCTCGAACCGGGACGGATATGTACTACGAGGTCCACACCGAGAATATCGCGGCCCGCGGCCACGCCCCGGAGATCGCGCGGATTCTAAGCCGCTTTGCGCTTCACCGTCAGGACGGCGAGCCCGTCGGCTATGAGAAGCTCGCCGCCGCGCTGCTGCCGGATTTCGGCGAGGACCTGATGGTCCTGGAGCCCACCGACGACGGCGACTATCGCTGGCTGCATTTCGGGCGCGAGATCATCCGCTACTCCGGCGCAAACCGCCTCGGCAAGCGCCTCTCGGGTATGCGCGAGCACGTCGCCCGTTTCTCGATCGACAGCTTCGACCAGGCCATCGCCGAGGATCGGCCGCTCTACACCGTCCACCGCTCGACCCAGACAGTGCGCGTCGCCCTGTGGGAGCGCCTGGTCCTGCCGACCACGACGCGCGACGGGCGCCGCTTCATCATTGCCTTCAGCCGCCCGCTGCAGTTCCGCGAGGATCTGCTCAATGCCGTGCTGGACAGCTCGCCCTGCGGCATCGTCGCCTTGCGCGCCATCCGCGATGCGGCCGGCGAGATCGAACAGGCCGTCGTCGTCACCGCCAACCGCCGTGCCGCCGAGCTGAGCGGTCGCGCGGAAAACGACCTGCTCGACACCGATGGCCGCGAAAGCCTGTCCTTCCTCTCCGATCCCTCGATCTGGCGCCGCTGCCTCTTTGCCATCGACCTGCAGCGGGCCGACTGCCTCGAGACCTCCTACACGCGCGACGGCGCGACGACCTGGCTCAGGGTCGCGATCGCCCCACTCGGTGACGGCCTGCTCCTGACCCTGACCGATATCACCGACCTGACGGTGGCCAATCAAACCTTGCAGATGCGCGCCGCCACGCTGGCGCTCGAGATCGGCCGCGAACGGGCGACCCGCCGTGCCCTCTCCGAGGAAATCGGCCTGCGCGAGGAACGCGAGAAGGAGCTGCGTCGTCTGGCA
This sequence comes from Allobosea sp. FG18, assembly GCF_057809495.1. Lineage (NCBI taxonomy): Bacteria > Pseudomonadati > Pseudomonadota > Alphaproteobacteria > Hyphomicrobiales > Alloboseaceae > Allobosea > Allobosea sp. FG18. The sequence goes on along the minus strand of NZ_JBMDKB010000003.1, from coordinate 292,311 downwards.
GAGGAAGACCCGTTGACGGCTCTGCTCAACCGCCGCTCCTTCACCGACAAGGCCAACGCCGCCATTGCCGCCAGCGAGGCCGACGGCACCGAGCTCGCGATGATCATCGTCGACCTCGATCACTTCAAGCAGGTCAACGACACCTATGGCCACCCGGCAGGCGATGCGGTGATCCGCGCCTTCGCCGACCTGCTGCTCGGCCAATACCGCAACGAGCGCAATCTCGTCGGCCGCTTCGGCGGGGAGGAGTTCGGTATCCTGCTGCAGGATTGCGACCTGGCCTCCGCAGCGGCAAGTGCACGCCAGATCCAGGATGCCTTGCTGACCCGCGCCATGCCGGTCTCCGAAACATTGGCTCTGCGCGTGACCGCGAGCCTCGGCATCGCCGCGCGTCACCCGGGCGAAGAGCTGGGGTCCCTGACAAACCGTGCCGACCGGGCGCTTTATCGCGCCAAGAACGAAGGTCGCAACCGCCTCGGCATCGCCGACCCTCTGGCTGTCGCCGAGGCGGCCTGAGCTTCAGCAGCCGAGCTGCCCGAGCGCCGCCTCCAGTGCAGCCTCGGGCGCGACCGCTTCCCAGCCCTCCATCTGGTGGCGGAACCACGTCACCTGCCGCTTGGCATAGGCGCGCGTATCGGCCTCGCCGCGCCGGATCGCTTCCTCCAGCGTCATCGTGCCGTCGAGATGGGCGATCAGGCCCGGCACCCCATGGGCGCGCATGATCGGCAGCAGCGGATCGAGCCCGCGTAGCCGCAGACGCGCGACCTCGTCGAGCGCGCCCTCACCCATCATCGTCTCGAAGCGCCGGTCGATCCGCTCCCGCACCGCCTCGCGCTCGGGATGCACGAAGAGCCGCAGCGTCGGCGTGCCGCCGAGCGGCCCCGGTTCGCGCTCGCCCTGGAAGCTCGCTAGCGAACGCCCCGTCGCCCGGAAGACCTCCAGCGCCCGCATGATCCGCATCCGGTCGCTCGGGCGCAGCCGCTCAGCCATGGACAGATCGCAAGCGACAAGCTCGGCATGGAGCGCAGCCGTCTCCCGCCCTTCGGCATGGCTCCGAAACGCGGCTCGAACATCCTCCGGCACCGGCGGCATCGCCGAAAAGCCTTCCGTGACGGCCTTGAAATAGAGCCCTGTGCCGCCGACCAGGATCGGCAGCGAGCCGCTTTCGCGCAGTTCAGCCAGCAGCGTCGTCACGTCAGCGGCGTAGCGCATCGCCGAATAGTTCACGGCGCCATCGACATGCCCGTAGAGGCGGTGCGGCACCATCGCCTCCTCAGCCGCGCTCGGCCGCGCCGAGAGGATGCGCAGATCGGCATAGACCTGCATGGAATCGGCGTTGACGACGGTTCCGCCGGTGCGGCGTGCGATCTCGATCGCGAGCGCGGACTTGCCGCTCGCGGTCGGACCTGCGATGAGCACCGCGCCGATTTGCCCTGCCGCCTTCACCCGGTTCCTCACATGCTCGTCGCCACACTCGTATCCGCCCACGGCCAGGCGCTGGTCGGCGAAGCCCTGCTCGCCCGCCTTGCCCGCACCGTGCCCGGCATCACCGGCACGACCGTGCTCGACGGCGCGATCGCTGCCGACCTCTTCGCGGAAGCGGCCGACGCACGCAAGCTCGAAGCCGGGATCCGCGCCGAACTTGAAGGCGCCGCGATCGACGTCATCGTCCAGCCGGCGGCCACCCGTCGCAAGGCGCTGTTCCTCGCCGACATGGATTCGACGATGATCGGCCAGGAATGCATCGACGAGCTCGCCGCCTTCGTCGGCCTGAAGGAGCATGTCGCCGCCATCACCGAGCGCGCCATGCGCGGCGAGATCGATTTCGAGCCGGCTTTGCGCGAACGCGTCGCCCTACTGAAGGGCGTACCGCTCTCCGTCGTCGGCGAGATCATCCGCGACCGCATCACGCTGACGCCGGGCGGGCGTGAACTCGTCCAGACGATACGGGCGAATGGCGGCTACACCGCGCTCGTCTCCGGCGGCTTCACCGTCTTCACCGGCCCGATCGGCCAGACCATCGGCTTCGACGAGCACCGCTCGAACACGCTGATCGCCAGCGACGGCATCCTGAACGGCACGGTCGCCGATCCCATTCTCGGCAAGCAGGCCAAGCTCGACGCGCTCGTCGAATTGCGCGCCCGCTTCAAGCTCGCCCCCGCGCAGACCATGGCCGTCGGCGACGGCGCCAACGACCTCGCCATGCTCGGCGAAGCCGGGCTTGGCGCGGCCTTCCGCGCCAAGCCGGCGGTGGCGGCAGCGGCCGACGCCCGGCTCGACCATGCCGACCTCACCGCCCTGCTCTACGCCCAGGGCTATACCGGCGGCGAGATCGTCCGGGGCTGATCAGTCGACGATGAAGAGCTTCGCGCCGGTCTTCGTCGCGGAGCGGTGCGCCTCGGCATTGTCCGCGACCTGATAGCTCATGCCTGCCTTCAGCGGCAGCACGCGCCCGTCGGCCAGCGTGGTCTCCATCTCGCCTTCCAGGCACAGGATGATGTGCCCCTTCGAGCACCAGTGATCGGCGACATAGCCCGGTGAGTACTCGACCATCCGCACCCGGATGCGGTTGCCCTCGGGGCCGAAATACTGGACGCGCCAGGTCGCCTCGCCGCTGTCGCCGGCATGGCGCTCCATGGGGATCGTCGCCCAGTCGGTGGTGACGAAGGGAATGTCGCTAAGCTTCATCTCGGTCTCTCCGGGCGCCGTCGCCAAGCTCTAGCTGCGTTCGGCCTGCCTGCGCCAGCGCGCGCGCCTCGCCACCGCTCTGCGGACAGAACATGAAAAAGGGCGGCCCGACCGGACCGCCCTTCATATTCTACAGATATCACCGGTCTCAGTTCATCGAGACGGCGACGAAGCGGACCTCGCCCTGACCGTTCGAGACGAGCAGGAGGGCCGACTTCTTGCCCTCCTTCTTCAGAGCCTCGAGTCGCTTGGTCACGTCCTGCGGCGTGTTGACCGGCTCCTGGCCGACCTCGACGATCAGCTCGCCGACGAGGATGCGCTTGTCGGCCGCGTTCGAGTTGGCATCGACCTTGGTGATGACCACGCCCTTGAGGCCGTCCTTGATCGAGTAGCGCTTCCGGAGTTCGTCCGTCTGCGGCGAGAACTCGAGGCCGAGCGCGCTCGTCACCGCCGGCTTGGCCGGCTCCGCCGTCGGCTTGTTCGCCGAGGCCGACTGGACCTTTTCGCCATCCTCGAGGCGGCCGAGCTTGACCGTCTTGGTCTCTTCCTTGCCCTTGCGGATCACCACAAGCGGTACGTCCTTGCCGACCGGCGTCGCCGCGACGATGCGCGGCAGGTCGCGCGAATCCTTCACGTCCTTGCCGTCGAACTTGACGATTACGTCACCGGTTTCGAGCCCCGCCGGCTTGGCCGGGCCCTTCTCGTCGATGCCGGCGACGAGCGCGCCCCGCGCCGTGCCGAGGCCAAGCGCCTCGGCGGTGGCGTCATCGACGGTCTGGATGCGCACGCCGAGCCAGCCGCGACGGGTCTCGCCGAATTCCTTCAGCTGGTCGACGATGTTGGTCGCCAGCGTCGAGGGCACGGCAAAGCCGATGCCGACCGAGCCGCCCGTCGGCGACAGGATCGCCGTGTTGATGCCGATGACCTCGCCGGCCATGTTGAACAGCGGGCCGCCCGAGTTGCCCTTGTTGATGGCCGCGTCGGTCTGGATATAGGTGTCGTACGGACCCTGGCTGATGTCGCGGTTGCGGGCCGAGACGATGCCCGACGAGACCGAGCCGCCGAGGCCGAACGGGTTGCCGATCGCCATCACCGGATCGCCGATCCGCATCTTGTCGGAGTCGCCGAACTTGACCGCCGGCAACGGCTTATCGTGCTTCACGCGCAGCACGGCGAGATCGACCTTGCTGTCCTTGCCGATCACCTCGGCCTTGAGGCGCAGGCCGTCATTGAAGATCACCGTGATCTCGTTGGCGTCGCCGATGACGTGGTTGTTGGTGACCACGATGCCCGAGGGGTCGACCACGAAGCCGGAGCCGGCCGATTGCGAACGGCGCTGCTGCGGCGCCTGGCGCTCGCCCTGCTGGTTGCGGCGGTTGAAGAATTCCTCGAACAGGTCGCCGAAGGGCGTGTCGGGGCCGAGCTGCGGCAGTTGCGGCAGGTTGCGGCCCTTCTGGTCGTTGGTGGTGACGGCCGCGATGTTGACCACCGCCGGCATGACCTTGTCGACGAGGTCGGCAAGCGAGGTCTGCCCCTGGAGGAGCGGCGTATTGGCCTGCGCATGCCCCGGCGCCAGCACGGGCGAGGCCAGCAGCGCGAGGCCGGCGACGCCGGCAGCGAGAGCGATGCGGACAGGCCTGGCTGCGGAAAGGGTGTTCGATGCCATAGGGGTCCTCATGTTCGGAAGAATGCGGGCCGATCGATGAAAGGCGGGCGCCCCCGGTGCCGCAAGGCAGGCGGACGCGCCCGATGATTGAACTCCGAAATGCGGCGGAAGGGCGACGCACGATCATGTCATCGAACACGATCGCGTGGCCGCCCCCGCTTCTACCAGACGCCGCGCGCGACCCAGACCAGGATCACGCCCAGCACCGCCGAGCCGAGGCCGATGAGCCGCATCCGGTCCGGCGGCGTTTCCGCCGCGCTCCGCAAGGCATCCTTCGCCAGATGCGGAACCGCAGCGAAGAGAATGCCCTCGATAGCGAAGACCAGGCCGAGCGCCGCGACGAAATCAAGCATCCGCGTCGCTCGCCATGATCAGGGCCGTGCCGGCGCAGGCTGCGCAGGTGTCGCCGAAGCGCCCGCCTGGCCGTCCTGACGCTGCGCGTTCGGGCCGTTGAAATACCGGAAGAACGGCGAATCCGGCGACAGAACCATCCGCGTGTCCCCCGGCTTGATGCTGGCTTCATAGGCCTGCATCGAGCGGTAGAAGGAGAAGAACTCCGGATCCTTGCCGAAGACCTCGGCGAAGACCTTGTTGCGCTCCGCCTCGCCCGCGCCGCGGATCTCGTCGGCGTGCTGCTGCGCCTCCGCCACGATCACGGTCGAGTCCCTGTCGGCCCGGGCGCGGATCTCCTGCGACTGCTGGCCGCCGAGCGCGCGGGCTTCCGCTGCCTCGCGCTGGCGCTCCGTCTGCATGCGCTGGAACACCGCCGCCGAGTTCGCCGCCGGCAGATCGACACGCCGCAACCGGACATCGACGACGGTCATGCCGAAGCGGGCCGCCTCCCGGTTCACGTCGTCGCGGATGCGGTTCATCAGGCGCGAGCGCTCGGTGCGAACCATCGCCGTGAAGCTCGCTTCCGCCAGCACCGAGCGAACGTTGCCGTTCACGATCGAGGCGAGCTGCGAGTTCGCCCGCGGGATGTTGTTGACCGCCTGGTAGAAGCGCAGCGGGTCCGAGATGCGGTAGCGCGTGAAGGCATCGACCACGAGACGCTTCTGGTCCGAGGCGATGATTTCCTGCGCCGGCAGGTCGAGGTCGAGGATGCGGTTGTCGAGGATCGTCACCGTCTCGAAGGGCGCCGGCAGCTTGAAGTACAGCCCCGGCTGGGTCGCGACGGTCCGGACGCGACCGAACTGCAGCACGATCGCCGACTGCGTCTGCGAGACCACAAAGGTCGAGGCATAGAGCACCACGGCAATGATGACGGCGGCGAAGAAGAGCACGCCGCGCAGGACGGGAGAGTTCATCGCTGAGCCCCTCCCTGCTGGCCCGGACCCGGGCGCCGTTGCTGGAGCTGGTCGAGCGGCAGGTAAGGCACGACGCCCTGCCCGTTGCCGGTCGAGTCGAGGATAATCTTGTCCGTCCCGCCCATCACGCGTTCCATCGTCTCCAGGAAGAGACGCTCGCGCGTCACGCCCGGAGCGTTCTTGTATTGCTCGTAGACTGCGTTGAAGCGGCTCGCCTGACCGCGCGCCTCGGCAACGGTCTGCTCCTTGAAGGCTTCGGCCGCCTGCGTCAGCTGCGCCGCCCGGCCGCGTGCCTCGGGCACGACGCGGTTGGCATAGGTCTGCGCCTCGTTGCGCAGGCGTTCCTGGTCGGCGCGGGCCGCCTGGACGTCGCGGAAGGCGTCGATGACCTGCTGCGGCGGATCGACCTTCTGGAGCTGGACGAGGCTGATGCGCACGCCGGCATTGTAGCCGTTGAGCGTCTCCTGCATCAGCTGGCGCACCTCGGCCTCGATCGCGCCGCGGTCTGTCGTCAGCACCGGCTGGATATTGCGGCGGCCGATGATCTCACGCATCGCGCTCTCGGCCACGGCCTTCACCGTGCCCGGCGGATCCTGGATGTTGAAGACGTAGTTCTCGGGCGCGGCCGGGTCGATCTGCCACTGCACGATGAAATCGATATCGACGATGTTCTCGTCACCGGTGAGCATCAGGCTCTCCTCGATGACGTCGGTCTGGCGCGAGGTGCGCACCGATTCCACCGTCCGGAAACCGACCTCGGTGGTGATGACGTTCGTCACCTGCGGCTTGACCACGCTGCCGACCGGATAGGGCCAGTTCCAGTTCGGTCCCTCGCCGGTCTTGCCGATGAACCGGCCGAAGCGAAGATTAAGGCCGACCTCGTTGGGCCGCACGAAATAAATGCCGGAGCCAAGCCAGATCAGGATCAGCGCGAGAAGGCCGAGAAACAGGCCGCGCCCACCGATATTGCCGCCCGGCACAAGATTCTTCAGCCGGTCCTGGCTGCGCCGCAGGATCTCCTCGAGATCGGGCGGATTGCCGTTGCCGCCGCCCCCGCCTGAACCGCCGCCCCAGGGACCGCCGCCGCCGCTACCTCCGCGCTGACCCCAGGGACCTCCCCCGCCGCTGCCACCGCCGCTCTGATTGCTCCAAGGCATTCGCGAGCCGTTCCCTTTCGTTCTATCGAGGCCAAGCCATAAGCAAATGACGGCCGCTTGTCAGCGCCTTCGGTCGAAGGCGCTGGGCTGACTTGGTCATGGGCCATGGATTCGTCAACGGCGCAAGCCATTCATCGTGAACGGAAAGCGGCGATCAGCCGCGTCGGCCATAGGTGACGAAGGTATAAGGATGGTCGTTATCGGCGTCGGCAGCGTGGCTTTCCCGCGCCGTCTCGACGAAGGCATCCTTCTCCCAATGCGGGAAAACAGCGTCGCCGGCCGGCTGCGCATGGACCATGGTGAGTTCGAGCCGGTCGGCAAGCGGCAGCATCTGCGCGTAGATTTCAGTACCGCCGCCGATGATGACCGCATGGGCGCCCATCTCCCGGCCGAGCCCTTGCGCCAGCGTCAATGCTTCCGCCACCTCATGGGCGACATGGACGCCCTCGGCGCGAAATTCACGATCCCGCGTCAACACCACCGTCTGGCGCCCGGGCAACGGCTTGCCGATCGAAAAATAGGTCTTGCGCCCCATGATGATGGGGCAGCCGGTCGTCAGCCGGCGAAAGCGCTGCATGTCGGTCCTGAGCCGCCAGATCAGCTTGTTGTCGTCGCCGATCACGCCGTTATCGGCGATGGCTGCGACGAGGACGACCGGAAGAGACGGCATCGGCTCAGCCCTCCGCGCCGAGCTTCGCCAGCGCCTGGCCTTCCAGCCGCTTCACCGTCCACTCGTCCTGCGCCGTGGCGCCGAGCGCCCGGTAGAAGACCCGCGACGGCTCGTTCCAGTTGAGCACCCACCAGGCAAGGCGCGGCAGCTCCTCCGCGACACAGCGCCGCGCCAGCCCGGCGATCAGCGCCTTGCCGATGCCGCGCCCGCGCTGGTCCGGCCGCACGAACAGGTCTTCCAGCCAGATGCCGTGCCGGCCCGAAAAGGTCGAATAGGTGTAGAACCACACCGCGAAGCCCACCGGCTCGCCATCCCATTCGGCAATGTCGCAGAAGGTCTTCGGATTCTCGCCGAACAGCGCGGCCTCGATCTCGGCCTCGGTCGCGACGACCTCGTGCAGCAGCTTCTCGTATTCGGCGAGTTCGCGGATGAAGGCGAGCACGAGCCCGGCCTCACCGGGACGGGCGGAGCGGATGGTGAGGGTCATACTGCGATCGGAGCCTTGATGCCGGGATGCGGGTCGTAATCGGTAATCGTGACGTCCGCGAACTGGAAATCTTCCAGCCGCGTCACCGCCGGATTGAGCGTGAGCTTCGGCAGCGCGCGCGGCTCGCGCGAAAGCTGGAGCCGCGTCTGATCGAGATGGTTCACATAGAGGTGAGTGTCGCCGAAGGAATGCACGAACTCGCCGACGCCAAGACCCGTCACCTGCGCGACCATATGGGTCAGCAGCGCGTAGCTCGCGATGTTGAAGGGCACGCCGAGGAAGACGTCGGCCGAGCGCTGGTAGAGCTGGCAGGACAGCTTCCCGTTGGCCACGAAGAACTGGAACAGGCAGTGGCAGGGCGCCAGCGCCATCTTCGGGATATCGGCCGGGTTCCAGGCCGAGACGATTAGCCGGCGCGAATCCGGATTGCGGCGGATCTCGTTCACCAGCCAGGCGATCTGGTCGATCACCTGCCCGTCGGGCGCCGCCCAGGAACGCCACTGCCGGCCATAGACCGGGCCGAGATCGCCATTCGCATCGGCCCATTCGTCCCAGATCGTGACGCCGTTCTCCTGGAGATAGCGCACATTGGTGTCGCCGCGCAGGAACCAGATCAGCTCGTGGATGATCGATTTCAGGTGCAGCTTCTTGGTCGTGACCAGAGGGAATCCTTCCGACAGGTCGAAGCGCATCTGATGGCCGAAGACGGCGAGCGTGCCGGTGCCGGTGCGGTCGTCCTTGCGGACGCCCTCGGTCAGGACGCGTTGGAGCAGGTCGTGATACTGGCGCATGGCGACTCTCTGGAAGGCGCGCGACTATAGCGGCTCGCGATCCGCTTGGCCCGGCCCGGCCGGCAGGCATCCCCAGCGTTTGCGGAAGCCCCTGCCAATCCATGGCGGGAGCCTTGCCACCTCACGCAAACGCGACGATCCGTGAGATGGCTTCTCCGCAAACCCGCCCCAATCGGCGCCATTCATCGCGCGCTTGATTCGTGGGGATAGTCGATATGCCGACCCTGAACGTAACCGGCCGCCTGCTGGTGGCGCTCGCTTTCAACGCCCTGATCGCGCTGTCGGCGCATGGCGAAGAGACCTATGCCAATGTGACGATCTCGGAACGTCAGGCGCGCGACATCGCCTGGAGCGCCGGCCTCGTCCATGTCGAGGAGATCGTCCGCTACGACGATCGCTGGGAGGTCGCGGGGCGCACCGCCGAGGACGACGAAATGAGCCTCGAAATCGACATCAGGAATGGACGTATTCTCGATTGAGGCAGCAAAGCCGCAGTCTTTGTCGAAAACAAATGAGAACCCTTTCCCAACGCCCCGGCCTTCCCTATATTCGCAAGTGCCGCTCGCAAGAACGGCTATGGCGATAAACGGATCTCGAAATAAGCCTTTCGGACCCGGGGGCGGTACCCGGCGCCTCCACCAAAGCCCTGCTCAGGCAGGCGGCCTTGCGGCGAACCCGCAGGGCTTTGGCGGGGGCGAAATAGGATCGACGAGGGTGTAAAGGTTATCCTTTTGCTCGGCATGGTTCCGCCGTTATCGGGCCATTGCATAGTTGCCAACGACAACAATGCTCGGGTCGCCGTCGCCGCGTAAGCGGTGCTGGTTCCCAAACCAAAGCCCTTGCGCTTAGCCGCGTAAGGCGGGGCTCGGAGGCGCCTGGCAACAGAAGCCTCCACTTCTTTCTCTGACGGCCTGCCGGCTGTTCCCGCCGGAACGCAACAAGCGGAAACCACGACTCGATGTCCAAGGATGTTCTTCGTTACGACCTCATGGTTCAGGACGCGCTGAAGGGCGTGGTCCGCAAGATCCTGACGGAGGCCGCGCGCGACGGACTGCCGGGCGAGCACCATTTCTACGTGACCTTCCGCACGGGTGCACCGGGCGTGCGCCTGTCGCAGCGCCTGCGCGAGAAGCATCCCGAAGAGATGACGATCGTCCTGCAGCACCAGTTCTGGGATCTCAGCGTCGGCGAGCACTCCTTCGAGGTCGGCCTGTCCTTCTCCGGCGTTCCGGAGCGGCTGCTCGTGCCCTTCGATGCGATCTCGACCTTCTTCGACCCCTCCGTCCAGTTCGGCCTGAAATTCGAGGCGCAGGATCAGGCCGAGGATGCCGCTTCCCAGGACGCGGAGCCCGCCGAGGCGCCGCCGACGCCGGCGAAGATCGTGCCGGCAGCGCTTCCGGCCGCCAAGGGCAAGGCACCTGCCGCCGAGCCTGCTGCCGCATCCGCGAAAGCGGAACCCGCTGCCGAAGGCGAGGACAGCCGGGGCGGTGCCGAAGTGGTCAGCCTCGATTCCTTCCGCAAGAAGCCCTGACGGCGGACGCCATGACCGAGACGCGCACCGAAACCGATTCCTTCGGCCCGATCGCGGTGCCGGCGGATCGCTACTGGGGCGCGCAGACGCAGCGCTCCCTCGAGAACTTCAAGATCGGCGGCGAGAGCGAGCGCATGCCGCTGCCGCTGGTCCATGCACTGGTGCTGGTCAAGAAGGCCGCGGCCCATGTCAACGCCAGGCTCGGCCTGCTCGACCAGCGCATCGCCGGCGCCATCGCCCATGCGGCGGACGAGGCGCTCGCCGGCAAGTTCGACGGGCATTTCCCGCTGGTGATCTGGCAGACCGGCTCGGGCACCCAGTCCAACATGAATGCCAACGAGGTTCTGGCCAACCGCGCCAATGAACTGCTCGGCGCCGGTCTCGGCGCCAAGAGCCCGGTCCATCCCAACGACCACGTCAATCGCGGCCAGTCCTCGAACGATTGCTTCCCGACCGCGATGCATATCGCCGCGGTGCTGGAGATCACTCGGCGCCTGCTGCCGGCGCTGCGCGGCCTCGAAAAGGCGCTGAACGCCAAGGCCGAGGCCTTCAAGCATCTCGTCAAGATCGGCCGCACCCATCTCCAGGACGCGACCCCGGTCACGCTCGGCCAGGAATTCTCCGGCTATGCGATGCAGCTTCATCTCGGCATCGGCCGGATCGAAGCCTCGCTCGGCGGGCTCTATGCGCTGGCGCAGGGCGGCACCGCCGTCGGCACCGGCCTCAACACCCATCCCGACTTCGCCGCCTTCTTCGCCAAGGAAGCCGCGACGCTGACCGGCCTGCCCTTCCGCAGCGCCGAGAACAAGTTCGAGGCGCTGGCGAGCCATGGCGCGCTCGCCGCCGCCCATGGCGCGCTGGCCGCGCTCGCCTCTGACCTGTTCAAGATCGCCAACGACATCCGCCTGATGGGCTCCGGCCCGCGCTCAGGGCTGGGCGAGATCAGCCTGCCGGAAAACGAGCCGGGCTCCTCGATCATGCCGGGCAAGGTCAATCCGACCCAGGCCGAGGCGCTGACCATGGTCGCGACCCAGGTCCACGGCAACCAGGCGACGGTGGGCTTCGCCGCCAGCCAGGGCCATTTCGAACTCAACGTCTTCAAGCCGGTGATCGCCGCAGCCTTCCTCCAGTCGGTGCGGCTCCTCGCCGACGCGGCGGATAGCTTCCGGGTCAACTGTGTCGAGGGCATCGAGGCCAACGAAGCGCAGCTCCAGGAGCTACTCTCGCGCTCGCTCATGCTGGTGACGGCGCTGGCCCCAGCCATCGGCTACGACAAGGCCGCCGGCATCGCCAAGGCCGCGCATCACAACGGCATGACCTTGCGCCAGGAAGCCCTGAAGGCCGGTGTCGATGCCGAGCTCTTCGACGCCACGGTCAAGCCCGAGCTGATGCTCGGCCCGCACTGACGCAAGGCAGGTCCAGTGGCCGAGATCATCAACCTCCGCCAGGTCCGCAAGCAGAAGGCGCGGGCGCAGGCCGAGAAGACGGCCGAGCAGAACCGCATCTCGTTCGGCCGGACCAAGGCCGAGCGCAAGCTGACCGAAGCTGAGCGCGACAAGGCAGCCCGTCATATCGACGGCCACAAGCTCGACCGCGACGACGAGCCGGAGCCGGCATGAGACCCGAGCGCAAGCGCTCGCTCAGCATCGCCGGCCACCGCACCAGCATCTCGCTGGAAGCGCCCTTCTGGGAAGCCCTGAAGGAGATCGCGGCGAGCGAGAACCGCCCGATCGCCGCTCTTGTCGCCGACGTGGATTCCGGCCGGGGCGAATTGAACCTCTCCTCCGCGCTGCGGCTCCACGCGCTCGCGCATTACCGCAAGATAGCCGGGAGCTCGTAGGCGGTGCGGTCAACGGTCGGCCTGCTCCCGATCGGAACCATCTTTGTCATTCCGGGGCTTCGCACAGCGAAGAACCCGGAACCCTCGACCGGGCGAGCCGCCTGCAACGAGGAATGAGCTGTCTCACCCAGTCGTGGGTTCCGGGTTCGCGCCTACGTCGCGCCCCGGAATGACAAGGGGGGTCTTCGTGCGGAACCGGCATGACCTGCAACGACCACGCCGCGACCCAAAAACCGTACCTATTCAATAACTTGCCACTAATCCCGAAAACAGGCCGCGACGCGGCTGAATCAGCATCTCAACGCGCCGGCGTGCTGCGTGGCTGCGGCAGCGGCGCGACGCCGCCGGTCGGAGGCTGCACGGCGCCTTCCGGTGAGCTGCTGAGCGGCGCTCCCGGCAGGACAAGCGGGCCGGGCTGCGGCTGAGCCTGCGGCGCGGCCGGTTGTTGCGCCGCCGCCCGCTCGGCTGCGGCACGGGCGCGCTCCTCGGCTTCCGCCCGTCGGCGCGCTTCGAGTTCCGCCCGCGCCTGCTCGATGCGCCGGATTTCCTCGGCGCGCTTCTCTTCGGCCTGCCGCCGCTGCTCCTCCAGGCGCCGCACTTCTTCCTGACGCTTCTCCTCTGCCAGGCGGGCTTCCTCCTGCGCCTTCAGGAACTCGGCGAGCTTGCGCTCGTTCTCGCGCGTCTCGCGCTCCGCCCGCAGGCGCCGCGCATGCAGCGCCCGCTCGCGCGCATCCGCCTCGAAAGCCTCGACACGCTCGATCTCGCGCGCCAATGCCCGCGCCGCCACCGTGTTCGACAACGCGCTGACATCGCTCTCGCGCCGGAGGTTCGACAAAGGCCCCCGCCAGGCGATGCCGATCTGCGGCGCATCCCCGGGCCAGCCCTTCGGCAGGGCGCCGAGCGGCTTCAGGCCGAGCCTGAGATCGGCGGTCAGCGCGCGCAGGTCGAGGATGCCACTGGCCTCGGCGCGCAAGCCGTTGCGCTCGAAGGCAAAGGGCTGGAGCCGGATCAAACCGCCGGCCAGCGTGAACGGCAGCGTCACGTCGCCAAGCGCCCAGGCATCTCTGTCCAGCGCCTCGCTGAGGCGATCCTGCAGACGCGATGCGTCGCTCTCGGACGCATCCTCCCCGGTGCCGGCGATGATCCGTGCATAGGCGCTGGGGTCGAAGCGGGCGAGGCGCGTGCCGGTGAGCGCGAGGCTGCCTGCACCGCTCAGGCCAGCGACCAGGCGCGCCGGCGTCTCGCCCGAACCACCGAACTCGATCTGCCCCGAGGCCTTGCCGCCGACTGCGCCCCTGGTCATCTCGCCGAGATCGACGGCCATCAGGCCGAGCCGCCCATTGAGCTGGGCCAATCCGCCATCGCGGCGCAGGCCGAGCCGCCCGCCGATCTGCCCGCCGCCATAGCTGCCGCGGATATCGTCGATCCTCAGCCCGTCCTGGTCCGAGCGCAGGGTGAAGCTGGCATTGCGGACCGGCCCGCCATCAAAGGCGGCAAGCGTCCCTGCCTCCACGGCGATGTCGAAATCGGGAAAACCCGCCACGCGCCCGAAGCGTGCTGTCGACCAGAGGGCATTCGGGGTCACCGCCGCCAGCCCGAGCGCCGCGCCCATCAGCGGCCGCAGATCGGCGGCGGGAACTGCGATGCGCCCGGAGGAGCGCCCCTCGCGCGGCAGCAGCAGCGCGCCATTCACCGCCATGCCGCCGAGATGGGCGGCGATATCGTCGAGCCGGATCGCGTCCTCGGCGATGCCCAGCCGCGCGGACGCGTCGATCACGCCGTCGGGCAGCAGTCGGGCCGGTCCCTCGGCGAGGATCTGCCCCGGCCCATCCGCCTGCATGGTCAGCCGGGGGCCCTGCCCGCCATCTTCGACGACGATCGAGAGCCCCTGCCCGGCGAGCGAGCCTGTCGCCTTGCCCCGGTCCAGCGCAAGATTGAAGCGTCCCGCCCCGCCCTGCTGCGGCAACGGCAGCCCCAAGGCCGCGAAAGCCTGCCGCCGGTCGCTGAGCTCGAAGGCCAGTGCGGCCCCGCTCCAGCTGCCGGCTCGGTCGAGCCGCCCGTCGAGCTTCAGCTTGCCCGCAGCCGCCGTGCCTTCGGCCGACAGGCTGGTCTCGCCCGTGGTCGCGCGCGTCAATCGGAAGCCGGTATCGAGCCGTGCGAGGCCTTCGCCAACGCGCTGGAGCGCCTGGATCGCGGTCTCCGGCAGCAGCGGCCCGGCCAGCGCCGTCAATGCCTCGAAGCGCGGCGCACGGACGCGGCCGGAAATCTCACCGCCCTCCGCCAGCAACGCACCGGCGCCCGTGACGGCGACGCCGCCGAAGCCATCGACCGAAAGTCGGCTCAGCCGCCAGACATCGCCCTCGCGCCGGAGATCGAGATTGGCCGAGCCCGGCGGCGCGTTGCGGAAGCGCAGATTGGTGAGCGCGAGATCCAGCGCCACGTCGCGCTGTCGAAGCAGGTTTGAGAAGCTGTTACCCGGCGGGAGGGTATCGAGCGAGAGCCCGTTCACAGCCGCCTTGGCAGCGATCCGGTTCGGCGCGATCTCCCCGGAGGCATCGAGGCGCATGCCCGACGAGCCCGCAACCAGCAGGCGCTGGAACCGGCCGCCGGTGCCCGTCCAGGCGCCGACGATATCGGCATCGATCCGCCCGAGCCGCGCGATGAAATCGGCCAGCGCCGGATCGAGCCCCGCCCGCGCCAGCACCAGCCCGACGCGCCGCGCATCGTCGGCCTTGAGATTGAGCCGTCCCGAGACCCCATTCCCATCGAGATTGCCGCTCGCGCCGAGCAGAGCCCCGGCGACGCGCACCGAAGCGGAAGCCTCGCTCAAGCCTCCGTCATGCAGATGCCCGCGCAGGGCCAGCGCCGAGAAATCTTCGCCGCGCCAGATCAACTGGTCGAGGTCGAGGTTGACGTCGAAAGCGCCGGGCAGCCCCTGCAACGCGCGTTCGAAACCCTGCCGCTCGGCCAGCGCCGTCATCAGCGCATCGGCATCGAGCCGGCGCGCCCGCAGCGCCAGCGAACCCTTGCCGGTGCCGGGCAGGTATTGCCCGTCACCTTCCAGCCGCGCCGCGCCGCCTGCGAGATCGAGCATGAGCCCGGAAAGGTCGAGCTTCTGGCTGCCGCCCTTGACGCGCCCGGTCAGCGCGACGGCGCCGCCCGGCGAGAGATTGAAGGCACCGTCGAGCTCGGCGCCCACGCCCTCGACACCCTTCGGGAACAACAGGGCACCGTCAAAACCGAGCTGCAGATCCTCGCCGGTGAGATAAGCCTTCGTCCTGAGCCTGCCATCGGCCTCCATTTCACCGGTGGTGACGCGTAGCGACGCGCCTGCCACCTCACCCTCGAAGCGCCAGGGGCCGGCAAGGCTCACCGCCGACATCTCGGCCGCGATCGGCGAGAGCATGACCGCGGGTTTCCCGGCCTCGCGCCAGATCATGGTCGAGCGGCTGATCGTCAGCCGGTCGAGGCTCGCCCCGGCCGGAATGCCCGTGCCGCTGCGCTCGGGCATGCGGATCACGCCCGCCTCGTCCAGCGAAAGCGAGATCGCAGCGCCCTCGAGCCGCGCTTCCGAGAAGCGGAACTCGCCGCGCGCCAGCGCCGCCAGTGCCAGCTCCACGGTCGCATGCTCGGCGCTGGCAGAGCTCGCCGTGCCGTCAACCGGCCCGATCCGCACGTCCTCAAGCGCGATGCGCGGCGAAGGCAACAGTCGCAGGCCGATCGCGCCGCCGATCCGCGTCTCGACGCCGAGACCCTCGCTCAACCGCGCCTCGATCTGCGGGCGATAAGCGCGCCAGTCGACGAAGCCGGGACCGATCAGGGCCGCCAGCAGCGCCAACACCAGCAGGCCGGCCAGAACTGTCAGACTCTCACGCAAATTCCGCTGCCTGCCCCTGTCGTGATGGTAGAGCGGTGCCGGCTTTGAGCGTCATTGCGAGCACAATGACGGTCCGTACCGGCGCCTCCCCCATCCTGCCCGCAAGTCGCGGCGAGATCACGACATTTCGGCAAAGCAGGCGAATGGCGCAAGCCGCAATGGCGTCACAGGGCGACGATTTTTCCGGGGTTGAGGATATTGCGCGGATCGAGAGACCGTTTCAGCAGGCGCATCACCGCGAGCGCCTCGGCGCCGTGCTCCTGCTCGAGATACTTGATCTTCTTCTGGCCGACGCCGTGCTCGCCGGTGCAGGTGCCGCCCATGGCGAGCGCGCGCTTCACCAGCCGGTCGATGAAGGCTTGAGCCCGCTCGACCTCGGCCGTGTCGGCAAGATCGACCAGCGGCTGCGTATGGAAATTGCCGTCGCCGACATGGCCGGCGATCGGCGCGATCAGGCCGGAAGCCTCGATGTCGCGCTTGGTCTCCTCGACGCACTCGGCCAGTTGCGAGATCGGCACGCAGACATCGGTCGCGACCGAGTCGAAGCCGGGGCGCAACGCCTTGGCCGCCCAATAGGCGTCATGGCGCGCCTGCCAAAGCTTGGAACGGTCCTCGGCCTTGGTCGCCCAGTCGAACGGGCCGCCACCGAACTCGGCCGCGATCTCGCCGAAGCGCTCGGATTGTTCCTTCACGCCGGCTTCCGTGCCGTGGAACTCGACGAAGAGCATCGTCGTCTCCGGCAGACCGAGCTTGGCGTGGAGGTTGACGCCGCGGATCATCACGTCGTCGAGCAGTTCGATGCGGGCCACCGGCAGGCCGGTCTGGATCGTCAGGATGGTCGCGTCGCAGGCCGCCTTCACCGATGGGAACGGGCAGACGCCGGCGGCGATCGCTTCCGGGATGCCGTGCAGCTTCAGCGTCACCTCGGTGATGATGCCGAGCGTGCCTTCCGAGCCCACCAGCAGGCGGGTGAGGTCATAACCGGCCGAGGTCTTGCGGGCGCGTGTCGAGGTCCTGACGACCGAGCCGTCAGCCATCACCGCGGTCAGCGCCAGAACGTTGTCTTTCATCGTCCCATAGCGGACAGCATTGGTACCCGAGGCGCGCGTCGCCGCCATGCCGCCGATCGAAGCATCGGCACCGGGATCGATCGGGAACATCAGGCCCTGGTCGCGCAGATGCTCGTTGAGCTCCTTGCGGGTAACGCCGGCCTCGACGACGACGTCGAGATCCTCGGCATGAACCGCGATGATCCGCTTCATCTGCGACAGGTCGATCGAGACGCCGCCGAAGGGCGCGTTGACATGCCCCTCCAGCGAAGTGCCTGTGCCAAAAGCGATAACCGGAACGCCATGGGCCGCGCAGAGCTTCACGATCTCGGAGACTTCCGCCGTGCTCTGCGGAAACACCACTGCATCCGGCGGCTGGTTCGGGATCCAGGTCAGCGTGTGGCCGTGCTGCTGGCGCACGGCGAGGCTGGTGACCAGCCGGTTGCCGAAGCTGGCGGCCAAGGCCTGCGTCACCGCCGCGATCGCCTCCGGCGAGGGCGGCAGCACTGCGGCAGGGACAGGGCTGTCATGAGGAGCGGCGGCAGGCTGGCTCATTGTCAACATCCGGGTTTGGCACTTAGAGGCTGGTAGGGACTGTGGGATGGATTTGACGCTGGCGATTTTGAGCGAATGCAAGGAGTTCGAGGACGCAAGCCTTTCGGCTTGCTACGAAGAACGACAAAGCAGTCGCTCAAAAGCGCCGCGCCCTTCGGGTGAGGTGAAAACGGTAGGGCTGCAGCGTCGCATCGCTTGCCGATACCAGTGGTATCGGCGGCGCAATGCTCCTCCCATCTCTGCCGTTTTGACCTCATCAAATCCTTCCCACAGCCCCTACCAGCCTCTAGACTTCGAACAGATCGGTTTCGCAATTGGTTACGCTTCGACATCGTCCTGCCATACTGGCTGGCCCAAGATGCTGACGCCGCTTGCGAGCGATGCATACTAAATCATGCGACGACGAAATGGGCAGCGGCAATAACGCCGCCGGCCCTTGAACGAGGCGCCTGCCAGGGAGGCGAACATGAAACACGAGACGCGCGCCCCGGCGCTGTTCTTCGCGCCCTTCGTCTCGTCGGCGATGCGGGTCGAGCCGCAATGGATCGACTATAACGGCCATCTCAACATGGCCTATTACCATGTGCTGTTCGACCGCGCGGTCGACGAGGTCTTCTCGCTGGTCGGCCTCACCCGCGACTATGTCGAGACGCGCCACGCCTCCACCTTTGCGGCGGAGTGCCATATCCTCTACAAGCGCGAATTGACCGAGGGCGATACCGTGCGCATCACCGCGCAGCTCATCGCCTTCGACGATAAGCGCCTGCATTATTACCTGGAGATGCGGCACGCCAACGAGGGCTGGCTCGCGGCGACCAGCGAGAACCTGTCGCTGCATGTCGACATGGTCCATCGCAAGGTCACGCCCTTCCCGGCCGACATCCTCGCGAATATTGCCCTGATGAAGGCCGCCCACAGCATGATGCCCCTCCCGGCCACGATCGGCCGCATCATCGGCATGCCCAGGAAGTCCGCCATCCGGGTCGATGAGACCGCCGAGGAACGCGAGACCGAGACGGCGATCGAAACCCGGCACTGAGCGATCGCCGTATCAGGGACCGTTGTCGGGAATCTTCAGCTTGTGCCCGCAGGCCTTGCAATAGACCGCATCCGGCTCGTGCCGCTGCAAGGCGCATTCGGGACAGGGAAACAGCACCTTGTTCGGGCGGAACAGCGCCTGCGCCAGCCGCACGAACAGCGTGATCCCGACGATCATGACCACGATCGAGGTCAGCTTGCCGGCGACACCGGGCAGAGTCACGTCGCCGAAACCGGTCGTGGTCACCGTCGCGACGGTGAAATAGAGCGCCTGGACATAGCTCTCCAAGCCACCCTCGTGCCGGAAGAAGAAGGTGTAGACGAAACCCGTGACCACAAAGAGGAAGGTCGCGATGTTGCTCAGCGCGCGGACGACGCTTTCCCATTCGCGTAAGCGGGTTTCGCGGAACTGCGCCCAGACGATGCCCTTATGCGAGAGCGACCACAGCCTGAGGATGCGCAGGAAGCCGAAATTCTCCAGCCATTGCGGCGCGAGCAGCGTCAACAGGATGAAGAGATCGAGCAGCATGGTCGGCTGGCGCAGCAGCCTGAGCATGTTGGACGAGGCGAGCAGCCGCGCCGCGATCTCGGCGATCATGATCACCGCGACGGAATAGTCGATCCAGAGAAAGGCTGCGTTCTCTCTGAGCAACGGCGTCAGGATGAAGAACGCGATGATCAGGAGATCGACGACCGTCGTCACCGCCTGGAAGCGCAGCGCCGACGGCGAACGGCCGTGATAGAGCTGGCGCAGGCGGCTCCGCAGGGCTTCGAAGCGGCTCTGATCGGGCGGGGCGTCGGCGGCATCCATCGCCGCCAGCATAGGCGCTCCGCCGGTGCGACGCTACGGAGCGCGCCGGCGCCGCGTCGCCACCGCATGCACCGCATAACCGCGATAGGGCGCGCCGATCCGGCAATCGATCCCGGCCGCTTCGGCCATGGCAAGTACGATACGTGACAAATCCTCGCGCGGCGTGACATGAAACAGCGCGAGCCAGCGCAACAGCACCGCCTTGAACGGAGCCGGCAACCCGGCCTGATCGCCGAAATCGACGATATGCAGCGAACCGCCGGGATTAAGCCGGCGCAGCGCCTCGGCGACGACGCCCTGCCAGGGCGGGATCATCGAGAGCGCATAGGAGATCACGATCCGGTCGAAGCCGGCGCGGCCGAACAGGATTTGGGGATCGAAGTTGGTCGCATCGGCCTGCGCGAGCCAGATCCGTTGCTCCAAACCCGCCTTCGCCACCGAGCCCTGCGCCGTCGCGAGCATCGCGCTGGAGACGTCGAGTCCATGGCAGGCGCACTCCGGATAGCGCTGCGCGATCCGGATCAGATTGCGCCCGGTGCCGCAGCCGATCTCCAGTACGCTCCCGCCGGCCGGCGGCTGCAGACCGTCGATGAGCTGGTCCCGGCCGAGCAGATAGAACTTGCGGCTGGCGTCGTAGATATGGCGCTGGTTCCGGTAGATCCGGTCCATCAATCCGGCGGCCGATCCGGCCGGCGCCTCGGCCGCGCTCACCGCGCCTGCCCCTTCAGGACATAAAGGTGGAATCCGCCATAGATCGCCGAGCGATCCTGCCGGCAGAGCTCGCGGCTCTTCTCCTCCTCGTAATGCCACTGGTCGAGAATCGCGGCCGGCACTCGTCCCGGCAGCAAGCGCTCGTCGGCTGCCGTGCGGAAGATCACCCGCGCACCGGGCCGCGCCGTCCGTGTGATCTGCGACCACAGCGCCGTGAGATCGGCATCATTCATCCAGTCCTGCGCGTCGAGCAGCACATAGGCATCGCAGCTCTCGGCCGGCTGGTCTTCGAGGAAGGCAGTGACCGCGCTCTGGCGGTACGAAACATTCGGCGAGCGCGCCTTCACCGCCGCGAAATGCTGCTTCTGGAGATAGGGCGGGAAGGCCGCGTCCGGCCCGTCGCCATAGCGCCGGCCGAAGGCCTGCTGGGCGAAGTAGTTGTCCTTCAGGTCGAAATCGCAGGCGAGACGCTCCAGCCGGAGCTTCAGCGCACCCAAGATGCCGTCATCGCCATCGGCGGCCAGCGCCTTGTACTGCGCCGGCGGAATGCCGAGCCCGTAGAGCGAGGCCGGCTGGCGCACGAGCCAGCGCACCAGCTTGCGTTCGAAGACCGGCGCGAGATGCCTGTCATAGAGCGTCCGCTGTTCGGCCAGGTCGCGGGCCGCCAGCATCGCCTTGGGATTGCCGCCGAGCAATCGCGCCAGAACATGACCTGTACCGATGAACCGGCCGAGCAGGCCGTAGCGGTGGAATCCCCGAGCGAAGAGATTGATCCGGCGCCGCCCGTTCAGCCCCCGCCCCTCCCAGTAGCCGCGCGAGACAGCGTCGAGATGATCGGCGATCTCGCGATCGTAGAGCGCGACATTGGCGCCATCCTTCGCCCGGCCGAAGAAGCGCAGGAAATCCTCCTGCCGCTCCATCCGCGCCAGCGCCGCAAGTTTGAGCCGCCCAAGCGCGATATGGGTGGCATTGAGATCGACCGCGCTGACCCGGATCGGCGCCGCCGTCAGATACGAGAGGATGTTGCAGGAACCGGACGCGATCGCGACGACGTGGTCGCCGGCCTTGAGCTGAAGCGCCGCCATGTCGACGACCGGGTCTTCCCAGATCTGCGGATAGACCAGCCCCGAGAAGGCGCGGGCAAACAGCCATTCCAGCATGCCGGCCTTGGAGAGCGTCTTGCTGCGCCGGACGGCCTGTCCCAAGCCCGAACTCGTCATGCGGCGGGCCGCGCGTGCCGTTTGCGTCGCCTGTTCCGTCACCGGTTTTCCTCCCTTTGCGGGTGGCCGGGCTGCTAGAGGAGTCGCGTGACGGTCCGGTGACGATGCTGCCGCGATTGCCACGGCATCGTGAAACGACCGGAGATCAGCAGGGCTGAAATCTTGGGCGCGAAGCCCCATATTGGCGGCTCGAAAGCCGATGAGGCGCTCCCGCCAGGAAGGAGATCGTAATGGATCTGATGAGCATGTTCGGAGCCGAGAAGAAGCAGGAGGAGAACTTCCCCTTCCAGCTCACCGACGCCGAGTGGCGCGCGCGTCTGACGCCCGAGCAGTACCGCATCCTGCGCGGCCACGGCACCGAGCGGGCGGGCTCCTGCGCGCTGAATTACGAGAAGCGCGCCGGCACCTTCTCCTGCGCCGGCTGCGACCAGAAGCTGTTCAGATCAGGCAAGAAATTCGAGAGCGGCACCGGCTGGCCGAGCTTCGACCAGCCGCTTGAGGGCGCTGTCGGCACCACCGAGGACCGCAGCTTCGGCATGCACCGCGTCGAGGTCCATTGCGCCAATTGCGGCGGCCATCTCGGCCATGTCTTCCCGGACGGCCCGCCGCCCACCGGCCTGCGCTACTGCATCAACGGCGAGGCGATGACGTTCGAGCCGGAAGCCTAGCAGACCTGCCTTTTCGTCATGGTCGGGCTTGTCCCGACCATCCACGTCTTCCCCCGTCGAAGGCCGTGTTCAAGACATGGATGCTCGCCACAAGGGCGAGCATGACGAAAGCGCCCTACGAGACAGCGGGCACCGCCCGCCGCGCCAATGCCGCCGCATCGACGCTTAGCGGCAGATCGCCGAACTGACCTGACCAGCCATCGCCAAGCCGCGTGGCGATAAAGGCATCCGCCACAAAAGCCGGCGCGAACCGCAACAGCAGCGAGCCCTGCAACATCAGCGCCAGCCGCTCCGTCAACCGCCGCGCCTGCCCCTCGTTGCGCATCAGTTCCGGCAACTCCGCCTCCAGCCGCTTCAGCGCCGCATCGTAACGCCTGTCCGCGCCCGCAGCCGCCATCAGTTCGCCCCGCAGCACATCGACCGCCCCCTCCTCTCGCGCCAGCGATCGCAGCACGTCCAGGCAGATGACGTTGCCCGAGCCTTCCCAGATCGCGTTGAGCGGCGCCTCCCTGTAGAGCCGCGCCATCGGATTCTCTTCGATGAAGCCGTTGCCGCCATGGCATTCCAGCGCCTCGGTGACGACGGCCGGCGCGCGCCGCGTGATCCAGTATTTCGCGATCGGCGCCCCGACCCGCGCCAGCAGCCGCTCGCTTTCGGACGCCTCCTGCCGGTCGAGCGCCGCGAACAGCCGAAAGGCGAGCCAGACGGCCGCTTCCGCCTCGATGGCTAGGTCCGCCAGCACGTTCTGCATGATCGGCTGGTCGATCAGCGCCTTCTGGAAGGCGCGGCGATGCTGCGCATGATGCGCCGCGAGCGACACCGCCATCCGCATCAACCCGGAGGATGCCGCCGCGATGTCGAGCCGCGAGTTGTGGTTCATCGATAGGCCTGTGCGGATGCCCCTGCCCGGCTCGCCGACCAGATGGCCGATGGCGCCCCTGAATTCGACCTCGGAAGAGGCATTCGAACGATTTCCGACCTTGTCCTTGAGCCGCTGGATCGCGACGCCGTTGCGCGATCCGTCCGGCAGCCAGCCCGGCACGGCGAAGCAGGAGATGCCCTCGGCCGTCCGCGCCAGCGTCAGGAACAGGTCGGAATGCGGCACCGAGAAGAACCACTTTTGCCCGTTCAGCGACCAAGTGCCGTCGCGGTTGTCCTCGGCATAGGTCTGGGTCTGGCGCAAATCCGAGCCGCCCTGCGTCTCGGTCATCGCCGTGCCGACGGTCGCGCCGGTCTTGAGATGCGCCGGCCCCTGCCGCGGATCGTAGCGGTTCGAAGTGACGAGCGAGCCCCACTGCCTCCACAGCGCCGTGTCCTGCTTCAGCACCGGCACGGCGGCATAGGTCATGCTGATCGGGCAGCAGATGCCGCTCTCCGCGCCGTACCAGAGATACTGCAAGGCGGCCCGCGCGACCTGCGCGCCGGGTTCCGGCCGGTTCCAGGCCAGCGCATGCGTCTCCTGACCGATGGCGAGCCCCATCAATTCGTGCCAGGCGGGATGGAAGGCGATCTCGTCGATGCGGTTGCCGAAGCGGTCGAAGGCCTTCAGCTCGGGCGTGTAGCGGTTGGCGAGATAAGCCAGCTCCTGCACCCGCGCCGAGCCGACCGTCCGCCCGGCCTCATGCAAGCGCTCGCGCGCCCAATCGGCACCGAACGCCGCGGCGATGCCGGGCAGTACCGGATCGGCAGCGAAGGCATCGTAATCCGCCAGCACCGGCACCTGATTGGCGACTTCCCAGTCGGGCCGGGTTGCATGATCCGCCATTGCCAATCCTCCGATCCTTCTCCGCCGTCATCCCGGACAAGCCGCGAAGCGGCGCCGATCCGGTATCCATTCCGGAACCCAACCGGAAAGGCTCAGGCATGGATCCCGGGTCTACGCTTCGCTACGCCCGGGATGACACCATCAAGCTTTCCGAGAAGGGGGCGCAATTCGGCTCCTGTCACCCTATATTGCCACCAGAACGAATCACGCACGAGCAGCGCACACCCTTGTCCGACGCAGACCCCTTTTCCGCTCCTTCGCCCCGCCCCGGCGGCCTCGCCGCGCGCGCTGCCGCGCAGCCGGCGGCCGGCTATCTCGCAGGGCTGAACCCGGAGCAGCGCCAGGCGGTCGAGGCGACGGACGGCCCGGTTCTGGTGCTCGCCGGCGCCGGCACCGGCAAGACCCGCGTGCTGACCACCCGCATCGGCCACCTGATCTCAACCAGCCGCGCCTATCCCTCGCAGATTCTCGCCGTGACCTTCACCAACAAGGCGGCGCGCGAGATGAAGGAGCGCGTCGCCCACCTCGTCGGCCCGGTCGCCGAGGGCATGCCCTGGCTCGGCACCTTCCACTCGATCTCGGCCAAGCTCCTGCGCCGCCATGCCGAACTGCTCGACCTGCGCAGCGACTTCACCATCCTCGACACCGACGACCAGATCCGCCTGATGAAGCAGGTGATCCAGGCCGAGAACATCGACGAGAAGCGCTGGCCCGGCCGGATGCTGGCGGGGTTCATCGATAGCTGGAAGAACCGCGGCCTTAGCCCCAAGGACGTGCCCGCGGGCGAGGCTGCCGTCTTCGCCCATGGCAAGGGCGGCAAGCTCTATGCCGCCTACCAGGAGCGCTTGAAGGCGCTGAACGCCGTCGATTTCGGCGATCTGCTGCTGCACTGCCTGACGCTGTTCCGCGACTATCCGGACGTGCTCCAGACCTATCACGACCGCTTCCGCTACATCCTCGTCGACGAGTACCAGGATACCAACACGGCGCAGTATCTCTGGCTGCGCCTTCTGGCTCAGGGCCGCCGCAACATCTGCTGCGTCGGCGACGACGACCAGTCGATCTATGGCTGGCGTGGCGCCGAGGTCGACAACATCCTGCGCTTCGAGCACGATTTTCCCGGCGCGACCGTGATCCGGCTGGAGCGCAACTACCGCTCGACCGGCCATATCCTCGCCACGGCCTCCAAGCTGATCGCCCGTAACGAAGGCCGCCTCGGCAAGACGCTGCGCACCGAGGATGCGCTCGGCGAGAAGGTTACTATCACCGGCGCCTGGGACAGCCAGGAGGAAGCCCGCCTGATCTCCGACGAGATCGAGGCGATGCAGGCCAAGAAATATAATCTCGCCGAGGTCGCGGTGCTCGTGCGCATCTCTGCCCAGATGCGCGAGATCGAAGAGCGCTTCGTCCAGGCCGGCGTGCCCTATCGCGTCATCGGCGGCCCGCGCTTCTACGAGCGTGCCGAAATCCGCGACGCGCTCGCCTATCTGCGCTGCGTGGTGTCGCCGACCGACGATCTCGCCTTCGAGCGCATCGTCAACGTGCCCAAGCGTGGGCTGGGCGACGCGACGGTCCAGCTCCTGCATAACCACGCCCGCGCCACCGGCTTCTCGCTGATGCAGTCGGCCCGCGCCGCGGTCGAGAGCGACGAGTTGAAGCCCAAGGCCCGCACGGCCTTGCGCGAGCTGGTCGACGCCTTCGGCCGCTGGTCGAAGCGCGCCGAGCACATGCCGCAGGGCGAGCTCGCCGAGCTGGTACTGGAAGAGTCCGGGTACACCGAGATGTGGAAGAAGGACCGTTCGGCCGACGCCGCCGGGCGCCTCGAAAATCTCAAGGAACTCGTCCGCTCGCTCGACGAATTCCCGGACCTGCCGGCCTTCCTCGAACACGTCTCGCTGGTCATGGATGTCGGGGACGGCGAGGCCGAGGCGCGCGTCTCGATCATGACGCTGCACGCCGCCAAGGGGCTGGAATTCGACACGGTCTTCCTGCCCGGCTGGGAGGAAGGCCTGTTCCCCAACCAGCGCGCGCTCGACGAGAGCGGCCGCGCCGGGCTGGAGGAGGAGCGCCGCCTCGCCCATGTCGGCCTGACCCGCGCCCGCAAGAAGCTGAAGCTCTATTTCGCCTCGAACCGCCGCATCCACGGCCTCTGGCAGACCAGCCTGCCCTCCCGCTTCATCGACGAATTGCCGGAGGAGCATGTCGAGGTCGAGCAGGCCCCGACCAGCTATTCGCAGGGCGGCTATGGCGCCTCGCGTTTCGACCGGATGGAGAGCTTCGGCTCGAGCTACAACACGCCGGGCTGGCAGCGTGCGCAGGAGAACCGGGCGAAGAACAGCGGCGGTGGCAGCGGCTTCTCCGAGAGCGGCCGCGGCTTCGGCCAGGGCAATTTCGGCGGCTCGTCGCGCCAGCGCGGTCCGCTCCTGATCGAGGGCGAGCTGACGGCGAAATCATCGGGCGAATCCGCCTATGGCGAAGGCGCACGCGTCTTCCACGTCAAGTTCGGCCCGGGATCGGTCGCCAGCGTCGACGGCAACAAGCTGACCGTCGACTTCGACAAGGCCGGCCGGAAGATGGTGCTGGATAGTTTCGTGCAGAAGGCTGGTTAAGGACGCTGGCGCACCGTTATCCAGCTCGCTAGTTTTCCGCCATGCACCACAAGCGCAAACGGCCGAAAACTGCGCGTGCTGGCTGCCTTCTGTGTAAGCCGCACAAGGCGAATGGCTGTTGCGTTCGCCACAAGGACATGCGGCACGGAAACCGCAGACGCTATGAAGCTGGGAGAGCGGAACTGCGTTGCGAAGGGCTCGGAGCGCGTTGACCGCACTTCGCGAACCAACGAAGGAAGCAAGCTCAGCTTGCCGGATATCCCAATGCCTCCCGAAATCACCCTCACCGACGCCGAAGACGACGCCTTTCGCAAGCTGCTCGGCGAAGGTCTGAAAGGCTACAACGACGAGGCGATCGGCCTGCACGATCGCCAGGAACTGCAGATCCGCATCACCGATCCCGAGACGGGCAAGCCGATCGGCGGGCTTGTCGGCCGCACTTCGCTCGGTCTGCTCTTCATCGACACCGTCTACCTGCCGAAGAGCCTGCGCGGCACCGGCATCGGCAGCCACATCCTTGCCATGGCCGAGGAGGAAGGCCGCCGGCGCGGCTGCAGCAAGGCCGTGCTCTTCACCATCAGCTTCCAGGCGCCCGAGTTCTACAAGAAGCTCGGCTGGCAGGTTTTCGGCGAGATCGCTCCAAAGCCGCCGGGCGCGACCCGGATCTACCTGACCAAGGACCTCTGAGCGCTCAGGCGCCGTCCAACCGGCAGTCGGCTCGAAAAGGTGACATGACGATGCAGGCAAAGGGTCTTGCAGGTCGGCGGGCCGTGATCACCGGCGCCGGGCGCGGGCTGGGCGCGGCACTTGCCATTGCGCTGGCCGAGGCCGGAAGCAGCGTCGTGCTCTGCGGCCGCAATCCGGCCGGGTTGTCGGATACCGCAGCGATCATTCGCGAACGAACGAGTAGCGAGCCACACCGCGTCGCGCTCGATCTCGCCGATGCCGCCAACGTCGAAGCTGCCGGCCGAAAGCTTGCCGACAGCGAGGGCAGCCGCGGCAGCAATCGCGATGTCGTCGAAGCCGTCATCTTCGCCTTGACGCGGCCGCGCCACCTGACCTTGGCGATCACGCTCGATGCTGATGACGGCGGGCAGTTCCCGAAAATGCCTTGTGGCTGAGCGCAGCCGTCGAGGTCATCGTCGAGCGCTGCAAGCCGCCGCGCTTCGCCGAGGCGACCGGAACCTTCGGCCAGATCTTAGCGGCGCCGAACGCGCAGCACACCTGACGCGCGTGTCTCAGGCCACCGCAGCAATGTTCAGCGAGCAGACAACCCGGTTCCGGCCCTGCATCTTCGCGCGGTAGAGCTGTGCGTCGGCCTCGGCGATCAATCGCTCGATCGTGGTGCCGCCGGTCCAGCCGGCGGCGCCGATGCTCACCGTCAGGTTGACCGGCTCGCCACCGGGAGCCTCGATCCGGAGACGCCGAACCGCATCGAGAACCTGCTTCGCAACGGCCTGCGCCTCCGTCAGGGCGGTTCGCGGGAGATAGACCGCAAACTCCTCGCCGCCGAGCCGGCCGGACAAGCCGCCCTCGCCCACTGCGCCCGTGATCGCTTGCGCCAGCCTCCGCAGGGCATCGTCGCCGACAGGATGGCCGAAGCGATCGTTGACCTGCTTGAAATGATCGGCGTCGATGAAAAGCAGCGTTCCCTTGCCACCCGGCGCCATCGCCTGCTCCAGATCGGCGAGAAAGCTTTCGCGGTTCAAAAGCCCGGTCAGGCCGTCGCGGCGGGCCCTTTCCAGCAAAGCCTCATGCGCCGCCGACAGTTCGCCGTGCAGCCGCTCGATCTCGCCATGGGCGTCCTTCAGGCGCTGCGCCTGCCGGAATTGCCAGGCGCTCGCCGGCCAGGCGATCAGCAACGGACAGAGAATGCACATCAGCCAGGCCGTGCCGTCCACGACCCCACCGAGCATCGGCACGACGGTCAGCGCCAGACCGAGCGAAGCCGCGATCGACAGCAAAGTCGCGAGGCTTGCCTTCAGGATGATCGCGCGCGTCGAGGCCGTCATGGCCTGCGGGTAGCAGGGAATGCTGAACGCAGGGTTTAGCAGCGCCGGCTCCGGCCATTTCCGATGACAGCGGCGGGTGCGCCTGCTAAGGCCACCGCATGCGCGAAGGCCTCCTGCCAGCGACGGTCGCGACCGTCCTCGAACTCTCCACCTCGGGCGAACAGGCCCGGGCCCTCACCGAATTGCTCGGCGAGATCTTCGACCCGACCGAGACGGCGATCTCCGCCTTCGAGGTCGCGGACGGGATCACCACGCTCTCGATGAACATCCCGTGGAAGGTCGAGATCTATTTCGCCAACCCGCCCGACGAGGACGCGGTGCGCGACCTGCTGCGCCCGATCGTCGGCGAGCTCGTCGACAACACGCCCTTCACCACCGTCAACACCAAGGACTGGGTCGCCAACAGTCTCGACGGGCTGAAGCCCGTCCGCGCCGGCCGCGTCCTCGTCCATGGCGCGCATGACCGGCACGTCGTCCGCACCAACGATGTCGCGATCGAGATCGAGGCCGCGCTCGCCTTTGGCACGGGCCATCACGGCACGACCGCCGGCTGCCTGCTCGCGCTCGATGCCGAACTGAAGAAGCGCCGGCCGCGCCATGGCATCGATATCGGCACCGGCACCGGCATTCTCGGACTGGCGCTCGCCAAGCAGATCAAGCGCAAGGTCGTCGCCGGCGATATCGACGCCGTCGCGGTCGAGGTCTCAGCCCATAACGCCCGGCTCAACCACGCGCCGAACGCGCTCGATCTCTATGTCGCGCCGGGCCTGCGCCATGCCAAGGCCTGGCGCCCCGGCCATTTCGATTTCGTCTTCGCCAATATCCTGGCCGGCCCGCTGAAGCGGCTCGCTCCATCGATCGCGCGCGTGCTCTCGTCCGACGGCACGTTGATCCTGTCGGGCCTGCTAGCGATGGACGTCGCCGGCGTGGCCTCGGCCTACCGGCATCAGGGCGTCTATCTCGCAAGCCATTCGCTCCGCGAAGGCTGGGCGACGCTGGTCATGAAAAAAGGCGGCGCAGCCCCGAGGCCGCGCCGCCTTGCCTGACCTCCGGCGCCCCCTAGGGAAGCGCGAGATCGTTACTCGTTCGGCTCAGAAGCCGATATAGCCGTACTTCTTCTCGGCATCGGCCTGCAGGCTGCGGGCATCGTGCCAGACGGCGGCGGTGAACTTCGCGGCATCGGCGATCTGTTCGTAGATGTGCTTGATGATGGCGATCATGGTGATGGTCCTCAAAGGGTGTCAGCTGCGCGGCTCAAGGCCGCAGCGGCGTGAATTCAGCGGCTGAAAGGCAGCGCGACGTCGCTCGACAGCGTCGCGGACGGGTAGCCGCCCAGCACGAGTTCTGCCTCGTTGACGAGCAGGTTGCGGGCGCGCAGCTCGCGGGCTGCGGAGCGCGCACGGCTCACGACGAGCGCGGCATAGAAGCGCTGCATCAGGCCCGGCTTGCTGGCGCGGGTTTCGCCATGGCTCCGGCCCGGTACGGGCAGCACGTCGGCATTGTTCAACACATAGGTCATGGGTCTATCTCCGAAAAACGAAGGACAGTCCCGGTCGCTTCCTCGTTCTCTTATGCGACTAAGGTGGGATCATTTCGCACTTGCGAGAAGATATGTTCGCATATGCAAGATATGCAAAAAACGCATGCGATCCGTCCATATCCATTAATATTTGCGTAGATTGCATAACCAATCGGCACAATGCGGAGCAGCAAGGCAGCACCGTCCCACCGAACGGGCAGTGCCTCGCCCACGCATTTGCGCTGGCGCTTTCGCGAACGCGAGGCGACGATGCGGCAACCTAAGCCGGACCTTGCCATGACCGATTCGACCCTGCCGACCTGCCGTTTCCAGTCCTTTTCCGAGCCGAGCGACCCGAAGCTGGTTGCGGGCCGCGTCGCCTCCTTGCGCAAGGCCCTGGCCGCTCAGGGGCTCGACGGCTTCGTCGTCCCGCGCGCCGACGAACATCAGGGCGAATATGTCCCGGCCCATATGGCCCGCCTGGCATGGCTGACCGGCTTCACCGGCTCGGCCGGCAATGCCGTGGTGCTGGCTGACAAGGCGGCGCTGATCGTCGACGGCCGCTACACCATCCAGTCGGCCGAGCAGACCGACACCGCGATCGTTACGCCGGTCCGCATGGAAGAGACGCCGCTGGAGCGCTGGGTCGAGCAGAATCTGCCGGCCGGCGGCAAGCTCGGCTACGATCCCTGGCTTCATACGGTGGATGGCCTCGCCCGGCTCGAAAAGGCTACGGCGGCAGCCGGCGGCAGCCTCATTGCCGTCAAAGCCAACCCGATCGACGCGCTCTGGAGCGACCGCCCTGCCCCACCGGCCGCGCCGGTCAAGGCGCATCCGGCCGCCTTCGCCGGCGAGGACAGCGTCTCGAAGCTCGCGCGCATCCAGAAGGCGCTCACCGAGGCCAAGGTCGACGCGCTCGTCGTC
This sequence comes from Allobosea sp. FG18, assembly GCF_057809495.1. NCBI lineage: Bacteria > Pseudomonadati > Pseudomonadota > Alphaproteobacteria > Hyphomicrobiales > Alloboseaceae > Allobosea > Allobosea sp. FG18. Next base: position 261,416 of record NZ_JBMDKB010000003.1, on the reverse strand, counting down.
TCCGATCCGCATGCGCTGGCCTGGGTCTTCAACATCCGCGGCGACGATGTCGAGCACACCCCTCTCCCGCTCGGCTATTCCATCGTCCCGCGCGAGGGCCGGCCGACCGTCTTCCTTGCGCCCGAGAAGATCACCAACGAGGCGGGCGATGCGATCGGCGCCGTTGGCGAGATCGCCCCTCCAGCCGATCTCGACAAGCAGATCGCCAGGCTCGGCGCAGCCAAGGCCAAGGTCAGGCTCGACGCCACGACCGCCGCCTCCGCGCTCGCGACCCTGATCCGCGAGGCTGGCGGCACGCCGGATACCGGCACGGACCCGATTGCCCTGATGAAGGCGCGCAAGAACGCGGCCGAGCTCGACGGCGCCCGCAAGGCCCATCTCCGCGACGGCGCCGTCATGGTGCGCTACCTCTCCTGGCTGGCGCGCGAGGCGCCGAAGGGCGGCCTGACCGAGATCGACGCGGTGGCCGCGCTCGAGGCCGAGCGGCTCAAGACCGGCCTGCTCAAGGATGTCTCCTTCACCACCATCGCCGGCGCCGGCCCCAATGCCGCCTTGCCGCATTACCGCGTCAGCGAGGCGAGCAACCGCAAGCTGGAGCCCGGCATCTTCCTGGTCGATTCAGGCGGCCAATACGAGGACGGCACCACCGACATCACCCGCACGATGGTGATCGGCACACCGACGCCCGAGATGCGGGACCGCTATACCCGCGTGCTCAAAGGCCATGTTGCGATCTCACGACTGGTCTTCGTCAAGGGCACCTCGGGTGCGCAGCTCGATGCCTTCGCCCGGCTGCCGCTCTGGCAGGGCGGTTTCGACTTCGACCACGGCACCGGCCATGGCGTCGGTAGCTATCTCTCGGTGCATGAGGGGCCGCAGCGGCTTTCCAAGCTCGGCACCACGCCGCTGGAGCCGGGCATGATCCTCTCCAACGAGCCCGGCTATTACAAGCAGGGCGAATACGGCATCCGCATCGAGAACCTGATCGTGGTCGAGGAACGGCAGATTCCGGGCGCCGAGCGCACGATCTACGGCTTCGAGACGATCACCTGGTGCCCCTATGAGCGCGCGCTGATCGAGAAAGACATGCTCGATGCCGGCGAAGTCGCCTGGATCGACGCCTATCACGCCAAGGTTTGGGAGAAGCTCTCGCCGCAGGTCGAGGGCGAGGCGAAGGCGTGGCTGGAAGCGGCCTGCCGGCCGCTGTGAAGCGCCTCTACCGCGAGAAAACTTGCCGCATCGCGGTTGGAACCACCATTGTCATTCCGGGGCTTCGCGCAGCGAAGAACCCGGAACCCACGACCGGGTGAGATATCTTATGTTTAGTGGCCGGCGGCTCACCTAGTCGTGGGTTCCGGGTTCGCGCCTAAAGGCGCACCCCGGAATGACAGGAGTGGTCACGAGGTGCTCAGGGCTCAAGCCCGAGCATGACGGTGCACTAAAGCACCATCCTGAACCCGACCACCGCGACAACGCCGACCGCGACCACTCCCAGCAACGGCAGCCGCGTCGCGGCGAGCGCCGTAACCGCCGCCGCCGCCGTCTCGGCCCAGCCGGTCGCGAGCGCGCTCGGGGCGATCACCGCGATCAGCACGGCGGGCGGGATCGCGTCGAAGGCGGCCTGCGCCCGTGGCGAGAGGCTGAGCCGCCCGGCCAGCGCCAGCCCGGCGACACGCGTGAAGTAGGTCACGATCGCCATGCCGAGGAAGGCGAGGAGATTGATCGGGTCGACGCTCACGCCTCGGCCTCCTTCGTCACCGGCCGCTCCTCGGCGCCGGCCGCAAGCCAGGCCGCCAGCAAGCCGCACAAAGCTCCCGCCGCGACATGCCAGGGCGGTCCGGCCAGGCGATAGGTCACGGCCGAGGCGATGCCGGCGGCAGCGACCGTCCAGAACGTCACCCGCCCCTTCCAGAAGGCGGCGACAAGCGCGATGAACAGCGCCGTGAAGGCGAAATCGGCACCGAGCCGCTTGGGATCGCCCAGCACCGCGCCGACCATGGCGCCGAGCGTCGAGTTGATCAGCCAGCCCGCGACGAAGGGGATGACCATCGCGAACCAATAGGCCGGCGTCAGGCGATGGGTACGGGCGCGCTTCTCGGCCAGCGCCCAGTTCTCGTCGGCCATGTAGTAGAGGCCGAGGAATTTCTGCCAGCGACTGAAGCCCTGGAGCTTCGGCGCGAGCGACGCCCCCATCAGCACATGGCGCGCATTGATCAGCAGCGTCGAGAACACCAGCGCGGCGACCGGCGCCGGGCTCGCCCAGAGCTCGATCGCGGCGAACTGCGCCCCGCCGGCGAAGACCATGATGCTCATCAGGAAGACTTCGAAGGGTGAGAGCCCCTTGCTGGCCGCGACCGCGCCGAAGAGCAGGCCGATCGGCGCCGCAGCCACCGCAGCCGGCCAGATATCGTTCAGGCCGCGCCTGATGTCGTCACGCATCGTGGACATGGATTATCGGTTCTCTTGAAGCTCGTCATTCAGCCGGCATGCGCCGCGCGAAAGGCGCCGGGCGTGACCCCGAGCCGCGCCTTGAAGGCCCGCGTCAGGTGCGGCTGATCGCAGAAGCCCGTTGCCGCCGCGACCTCGCCGAGGCTCTCGCCGCGCCGCAATCGCTCGCGCGCCCGCCGGACCCTGACATCGATGAGATAGGCATGCGGCGTCAGGCCGGTCTCGCGGCGGAAGGCCCGGATCAGATGGTGCCGGGGCAGTCCCGCAAGCTGCGCAAGGTCGGCCAGCGACAGGTCTTCCTCGTAGCGCGCCTCGATCGCCCGGCGCGTGCGCGCGACCGGTCCATTCTCGCGTCCGACCGCCTGCACGGTCAGATCGGCATGGCGCGCCAGCATATGGGCATAAGCGCGTAGCAGAGCTTCCTCGCCGGCCAACGCGTCGGTGCCTTCCTCCAACAAGCGATGCGCGGCGCTGAACAGGGCGGCACCAACTGGGTCCTGCACGACGGGATCGCGGAAGAACGGCGTGCCGACAGCCTCGTTCCCGGTCAGCGACGCCGCGATCTCCTGCATCAGTTCGACGGAGGGGTAGCTCATCCGGTAGCGATAGCCGCCCTCGCTCGGCGCGCCGTCATGGACGTCGAGCGGGTGGTTCATCACGATGTCGCCGGGGCCGGCGCGAAGCTGCTGCCCGCGTGCATGCCAGATTTCGCAACCCATCTCGATCGTACCGATCGCATAGGTGTCATGGGCATGCGGGGCATAAGCATGGGTGCGGAAGGTCGCGGCGAGGAATTCGAGCCCGTCGAAGCGGCGCGCGGCGAACAGATGCGCGCTCTCCCCCGCCCTGAGCGGGGTCTCCAGCAAGGCCTGTTCCTGCGAGATCGACTGCATGCCCAAAGATAGCGCAGAAGCCCGCCATACTGTCTTGAAGAAAAGTGATCGGGCGCATCACGCGCCCGATCGATCTACCACTCTTGAGTGAGGCTTCAGAGCGCGTGCGTAACCGCGCCCGCGCCGATCCGCTCGGGGCTCTTCGAGCCCAGCAGCAGGACGCCCGCCCCGCCGACCAGCGTCGCAATCGTGGCATAGGCGATGACGCCGAGCGTCCCGAAACCGTCGACCAGCAGGCCGCCGAAGATGGCTCCGCTCGCGATCGCGATCTGGAAGGCGGCGACGATCAAGCCGCCCGCCGATTCGGCTTCATCCTCGGGCGCGACCCGCACCAGCCAGGTCTGGAAGCCGACCGGCAGCGCACCGAAGGCGAAGCCCCAGAGCCCGACGGCGACGGCCGAGGCGATCGGCGACGCGCCGAGGAAGAGCAGGCTTACGCCCACCACCGCGATCAGGAATGCGCCGAAGATCACCGAGGCCTTGGCGCTGCGCGCCGTGATCGCCCCGCCCGCGAAATTGCCGAGGAAGCCGCCGACGCCATAGGCCAGCAGGACGAGCGAGATCGCCTCGACCGAGAGCTTGGGGATCTGCTCCAGGAACGGACGGACATAGGTGAAGCCCGCGAAATGCCCGGAGATCACCACGACGATGCCGGCGAGAACGAGCGCGATGCTGGGCTGGCCGAGCAGGCGGAACAGCGTGCGGATATCGGGCGAGCCGCGCGCCGGCAGCCGCGGCAGCACCGTGATCTGCACGACGAGCGTCGCGACGCCGACCAGCGCCGAGAGCCAGAACACGAAGCGCCAGCCCATCACGTTGCCGAGATAGGCGCCGATCGGCGCGGCGCTGACGGTGGCGAGGGAGACGCCGGCGAAGATCAGCGACATCGCCTTGGGCAACGCGCTGGGCGGCACGAGCCGCATCGCGGTCGCCGCGACCATCGACCAGAAGGCGCCGAGCCCGATGCCGAGAAGAACGCGGGCGAGGAGCAGCGTCGTCAGGTTGGTGGCGACGGCAGCGATGACGCTGGAGACGATCAGCAGGCCGGTCAGCGACCAGATCACGATGCGCCGGTCGATGCCGCGCGTCACGATGGCCGCGGCGAGACCGGCAATGGCGCCGACAACGGCGGTCGCGGTCACCGCCTGCCCGGCCGCGCCGACGGAGACGCCGACATCGGCGGCCATCGGGGTGAGCAGGCTCGCCGGCAGGAACTCGGCCGTGACGAGGCCGAAGACGCCGAAGGTCAGGGATGTGACGGCCGCCCAGGCCGGCTTGTCGCGGGCCTCCTCGGCTGTATCGTCGAATTCAAGTGCAGTGGCAGACAGGGAATCTGACATGGGGTTCTCCATGAGGTGGCCGGAAGATGGGCGTGGCTCCATGGAGTTTCCATGCTATATCATCCGCATCTCATGACCGTTCGTCCAAGATTGCCATGACCGCTTCGACCGACCACCTGACCGAGATGCTCCGGGGCCTGAGGCTCGACGGCGTCGATTACAGCCGCTGCCAGTTGGCCGCGCCCTGGGGCGTCGCCTTTCCGCCGACCCATCAGGCCTATTTCCATTTCATCTCGCGCGGCAGCTGCTGGCTGAAGACGCCGGCCGGCGAATGGCTAGAGCTCGCGGATGGCGATGCCGTGCTGTTGCCGCGCGGCGGCGGCCATGTCCTGGCCAGCTCGCCCAAGGCCCTCGCCTCCCCGCCCTGCGAGTGCCGGGTGCTGGAGGCCTATGGCAATATCTTCGACGTCGAGGGCGGCGGCACGGGCGAGCATATGCTGCTCTTCACCGGCCGCATGACCTTCAATGTCGATCTCGACCACCCGCTCCTGCGCCTGATGCCCGACCTGATGCGGATGAGCGATTTCATCGCCGACGAGCCGGGGGTCCCGCATCTGCTGGAGGCGATGGGGCGCGAGGTCATGCTGGACCGCGTCGGGGCCGGCGGCATTCTCGCCCGTCTCGCCGATGTGCTGGCCGCCGCGATCATCCGCGCCTGGGTCGAGCGCGGCTGCGGCGCCGCCAAGGGCTGGGTCGCGGCGGCGCGCTGCCCGACGATCGGCAAGGTCCTGGCGGCAATCCACGCCCATCCCGAAACCGACTGGACGGTCGAAAGCCTCGCCGAACTGATGGGGGCCTCGCGCTCCGGCTTCGCGGAGCGCTTCGCCGAGGTCGTCGGCGAGACGCCGGCCCGCTATGTCGCGCAGGTGCGGATGCATCAGGCAAGGCAATGGCTCGCCCGCGACAAGCTGCGGATCGGAGTGGTGGCGCAGCGCCTCGGCTACGAGTCCGAAGCCTCGTTCAGCCGCGCCTTCAAGCGCATCACGGGGCTGGCGCCGAGCCAGGTGCGGACCGCGGGCGAAGCGGCGCCGGCCGCGATGTTCACACCGACGGCGGAGGCGGCAGAATAGACCTCAGCCGCCGACTAGATCGAACCAGCCGGCCTCGTCGATCACCTCGACGCCGTGCTTGGCGGCATCCTTGAGCTTCGACCCCGCCCCCGGCCCGGCGACGAGCAGATCCGTCTTCGACGAGACCGAGCCCGCGACCTTGGCGCCGAGCCGCTCGGCCATCGCCTTCGCCTCATCGCGCGTCATCCGTTCCAGCGCGCCGGTGAAGACCACGATCCTGCCGGCGACGGGACTGGCCGAGGCCACCGCTTCCAGCGGCTGCGGCGAGACCTGCGCCAGCAGCCGGTCGAGCAGTTCCTCGTTATGCGGCTCGCCGAAGAATTCGACGAGAGCCTCGACCACGGTCGGGCCGACGCTGTCGATGGCGCCGAGTTCCTGTCGCTCCGGCGAGGCCTCGTCGGCGGCGGCGATACCGGCCGCCCGCAGCGCCTCGAACGAACCATAGTGCCGCGCCAGCAGACGCGCCGTCGTCTCGCCGATATGGCGGATGCCGAGGCCGAAGATGAAGCGGTTGAGCGGCGGACTACGCCGGTCCTCGATCGCGTCGAAGAGCTTCTTGGCGCTGACGGCGCCGAAGCCTTCCTTGTCCTTGAGCTTCTTCAGGTTCGCCGCATCGCGCGTGGCCAGCGTGAAGATATCCGCCGGCTCCCTGACGGGAAGCTCGGGATCGGCATGGAAGAACTCGATCTGCTTGTCGCCGAGCCCGTCGATATCCAGCGCATCGCGCGAGACGAAATGCTTCAGCCGCTCGACCGCCTGCGCCGGGCAGATCAGCCCGCCGGTACAGCGGCGGATCGCGTCCTCCTTGCCGCTGCGGGGATTGAGCTCGCGCGTCGCGTGGCTGCCGCAGGCCGGGCAGAGCGTCGGGAACTCGTAGGGCTTCGAATCCGCCGGCCGCTTGGCGAGATCGACCGCCTCGACGCGCGGGATCACATCACCCGCCCGCTTCACCGTCACCGTGTCGCCGATGCGGATATCGGTGCCGTCGCGGATCGGCAGGCCCTTGGAATCGAAGCCGCGGATATAGTCCTCGTTATGCAGCGTCGCATTGGTGACGACGACGCCGCCGACCGTGACCGGCTTCAAACGCGCGACCGGTGAGAGCGCACCCGTGCGGCCGACCTGGATGTCGATCGCCTCCAGCACGGTGGTCGCCAGCTCGGCCGGGAATTTATGCGCGATCGCCCAGCGCGGCGCCCGCGAGACGAAGCCGAGCCTGCCTTGCAGCGCGAGATCGTCGACCTTGTAGACCACGCCGTCGATATCGTAGCCGAGCGTCGCGCGCTGGCTCTCGATCAGCCGGTACTGCGCGATCAGTTCCGCGACGCTCTCGCAGCGCTTCATCAGCGGGTTGGTGCGGAAGCCCCAGCGCTGGAATGTCTCGACCACGCCGAACTGCGTCGGCGCCGGCAGCTCCGGCATCTCGCCCCAAGCATAGGCGAAGAAACGCAAGGGTCGCGCGGCGGTGACGCTGACATCGAGCTGGCGCAGCGAGCCCGCCGCCGCATTACGCGGATTGGCGAATTCCGGCAGCCCCTTCTCGCGCTGGCGCTCATTGATGGCCGCGAAATCGGCATGGCCGAGATAAACTTCGCCGCGCACCTCGGCGATCTCAGGCACATCCGGCCCTGCCAGCGTGCCGGGAATTTCGGAAATGGTGCGGGCATTGAGCGTGACGTCCTCGCCCTCCTCGCCATCGCCGCGCGTCGCGGCCGCAACCAGCTCGCCCTTCTCGTAGCGCAAGGACAGCGAGAGCCCGTCGATCTTGGGCTCGGCGGTGAAGGCGATACCGTCTTCCTCCTTGCGGCCGAGAAAGCGGTAGACGCGCCCCACGAACTCGGCGACCGCCTCGTCGGAGAAGGCATTGTCGAGCGAGAGCATCGGCACGCGATGGCGGATCTTGGCGAACTTGCCTGACGGCCTGGCACCAACCTTGGCACTGACGTCGCTTTCCTGCTTCAGCGCCGGAAAGGCCTCCTCCAGCGCAACGAGCCGGCGACGCTTCGCGTCATAGGCCGCGTCGTCCATGATCGGCTGGTCGTCCTGGAAATAGGCATCGTTCGCGGCCTGAACTTCGGCAGCCAGCAACTTGTGCTCGGCCTTCGCCTTGCGCGGCGTCAGCTCCGCGATCGGCGTTTCGGAGGGGGCGGAATCTGCGGCGTCGCTCATGGCAAACCATTAGGCGAGATGATCGTGACGAGAAAGGGCAGGAACCGACGCCCTCGCGCCGCTGCTCCCAAAGCCTCACCCCACCAAAAGAACGCGGGTCATCCCGGGCGACCGCAGGGAGACCCGGGATCCATTCCGGAGCATGTCTCGGTGGAGTTCCGGAATGGATCCCGGATCTCCGCTTCGCTCCGTCCGGGATGACCTCGCATGAGGAAATCGGAGGGCGGCTTCTCACATCCGCGCGAAGGCCTTGCGACAAACCGGGCTTTCGCGCGTATAGTTCGGGAACTGGGAATTGGAAGCTCGACGCCGCCGGCCGTTGACGCCAAGGATCATGTCGACAGCCATAGGGCGAACCGGGCCGGAACCGGGAGACACGCCATGGCCAATCTCGACGGCACAGTTCATGACATTGCCGCCCTCTCGCAGCCGCGCGTCAGGACCATCACGACACGGGACCTGACCGAGGCGCTGCTGCGCGGCTGGGAGGATTTCAAGGCGCAGCCGAGCCACCTCGTCTTCATCGCCCTGATCTACCCCATCGCCGGCATCCTGCTGGCGCAGCTCACCGTGAGCTACAATATCTTCCCCCTGCTCTTCCCGCTGCTCTCGGGCTTCGCCCTGCTCGGCCCCTTCGCCGCGATCGGGCTCTACGAGATCAGCCGCCGACGCGAGAAGGGCATGGACTCGTCCTGGCTCCACGCCTTCGCCGTGCTGCGCTCGCGCTCGATCGGACAGATCGCCCTGCTCGGCGGAATGCTGACCGGGCTCTTCCTGGCCTGGCTGTTCAGCGCCTGGTTCCTCTATCGCGGCATCCTCGGCCTGCCGGCCGATGTCTCGACCACCGACTTCCTGCGTGCCGTGTTCACGACCGCGGACGGCTGGACCATGATCGTGATCGGCAATGCGATCGGCCTGCTGATGGCGATCCTCGCCTTCTCGATCTCGGTCGTATCCTTCCCGCTGATCATCGACCGGCATGTCGATGCGCCGACAGCGATCCGCACCTCGGTCGCCGCCGTCGAGACCAATCCGCGTGTGATGATGATCTGGGGCCTGATGGTGACCGGATTGCTGGTGCTCGGCTGCCTGCCGATGCTGGTCGGTCTGACCGTGGTCATGCCGGTGCTCGGCCATGCCTCCTGGCATCTCTATCGCAAGGTCGTCGGCTGAGAGTACAACCGTCATTCTCGGGCGAAGCAGAGCTTCGAACCCGAAGAATCTCATGACGAGAAGATGCGGGTTTCCGGGATGCCCCGGGGCTCAAGCTCGAGCATGACGCCGCGCCTGCATCCCGGCTCCCACCGGGAACCTTGGCCCTCAAGCCGGGTTCACCTCCTGCCAGATCGGGCCGCAAGGCTCCATTCAGCCAGGGGGTTTTTCATGAACAACATCATTTATCTGGTCGGCCTCGTCGTGGTCGTGCTCGCAATCCTGTCCTTCCTCGGCTTGCGTTGAGGACGGAAATCGGGCGAACGTCCACCCGCAGGCGGCAACGCTCGAAGCGCGCATTCTTCAAAGAAAAAAACGCCGATCTCCCGAGCTTGACCCGGGAAATCGGCGCTTTTGTGTAAAGCTGAAGCCTCAGCCGCGAGGACCACCGCGCGGCTTGCCCTTGCCGAAGGGCTTGCCACCAGCCGGGCGCCCGCCTTCAGGCTTGCCGGCGAAAGGCTTGCCCTTCCCGGCAAACGGCTTCTTGAAACCACCAGGCTTGCCGTCATCGCGGCGCGGCGGGCGCGCGTCGTCGCGCGGGGGCCTGCTGTCGGCGCGATAGGGCTGGCGGTCATCGCCCCGCGGCGCGCGTTGATTCGCGTCCCGTGGCTCGAATCGCGGCCGCTGCGGCCTGTCATCGGCAGCCTGATCGTCACCCCAGCTCCGGCGCGGCGCGGCGGGGCGTTCGGCCTTGTCCGAGAAGGACTTGGCCGGGCGGCGCTCGGCCTCGGTCGTCGGCTCGATCACGATCTTGTCGCGATCCGGGATCCGGACCGAATCGTAGAAGCGGTCGGCGACATCGGCGTCGATCTCGACCTTGGTCTCGCGGTCGAAGATACGGATCGCGCCGACCTCGTCGCGCGTGATCCGCCCACGGCGGCACAGCATCGGCAAGAGCTGGCGCGGATCGGCGCCCTGCTTGCGGCCGATATCGAGGCGGAACCAGACGGTGTCGCCACGCGGGCCGGCCGGCTTGCGCGGACGCTCGCCATCCTCGCCCTCGTCGCGTCTGGCACCGAACGGGCGCTTGGCGGCGTAATCCTCGTTGGTGCGGGCCGGGCGGCGCTCATCGCGGCCGAAGCCGGGATCGCCAACCTCTTCCGCCGCCGGCAGGCGGGCGCGATAGAGCCGCACCAGCGCAGCGGCAATGTCGCGCGCCTCGCGGCCTGCCATCAGCGCCTCGATCATGCCGGCATCGTCCTCGGAGCCGTCGCCGTTGAGCAGCGGATCGGAAAGCAGGCGCTCCTGGTCGAGAACGCGGATCTCTTCCTCCGTCGGCGGGCCGATCCACTCGGCCTCGACCTTGGCTTCCATCAGCAGGCGCTCGGCCTTGCGGCGGCGCGACTGCGGCACCAGCAGGACGCTCGTGCCCTTGTTGCCGGCGCGACCGGTGCGGCCCGAGCGATGCTGCATCACCTCGGAATCGTTCGGCAGCTCGGCATGGATGACGAGGTCGAGCCCCGGCAGGTCGATGCCGCGCGCGGCGACGTCGGTCGCGACGCAGACCCGCGCCCGGCCGTCGCGCAGCGCCTGCAGCGCAGCGTTGCGCTCGTTCTGGCCGAGTTCGCCCGACAGCGCGACGGAGGTGAAGCCGCGCTCCAGCAGGATTGCCTCGAGATGACGCACGGCATTGCGGGTGTTGCAGAAGACCAGCGCCACCGGCGCATTGTGGAAGCGCAGCAGGTTGACGACAGCGAGCTCGGCTTCCTTCGGGAAGACGCGCACTGCCTTGTAGGCGATATCGGCATGGCCGCGCCGGGTCGCTTCCACCTCGATGCGCAGCGCATCGCGCTGGTAGCTCTGGGCGAGCTGCACGATCGCCTTCGGGAAGGTCGCCGAGAACAGCAGGCTGCGGCGGCTCTCGGGCGCCGTCTTCAGAATGTATTCGAGATCGTCGCGGAAGCCGAGATCGAGCATCTCGTCGGCCTCGTCGAGGACGACGGCCTTCAGCGCGGAGACATCGAGGCGGCGGCGCTCGATATGGTCGCGCAGGCGGCCGGGCGTGCCGACCACGATATGCGCGCCCTCGTCGAGCAGCATCGCCTCGCGGCGCGGGTCCATGCCGCCGACGCAGGAGATCACGCGCGCGCCGGTCTGGGCATAGAGCCAGGCAAGCTCGCGCTGCACCTGCAGGGCCAGTTCGCGCGTCGGCGCGATGATCAGGGCCAGCGGCTCGGCCGCGGGGCCGAGCTTCTCGGCGGTGCCCAGCAAGGTCTCGCCGATAGCGAGGCCATAAGCGATGGTCTTGCCGGAACCGGTCTGCGAGGAGACCAGCAGGTCGCGCCCGCGGGCGGCATCCTCGATGACGGCGCTCTGCACCGGCGTCGGGTCGGAATAATTGCGATCGGCGAGCGCGCGCGCGAGCGGCGGGCTCGTGAGAGAAAAGGACATGCGATAACGGCCTAAAGGTTTGCGGCGTAAGACAAATGAACGGCGCGAAGCGTGGCGATGGGTTCAGGCGGTATTCGGTAATCGGACCGAAAAGTGAGACTCACTTTTCAGAAAATCCGATGCCAAAACAAATAATTAGATCGCCCCCAAGAGGCGTCCAGCAGGACGCATGGCGATCTAACGGGCAGCTGCACCATCGGATGACAGCGGCTCATAAAGCAAAGCGATACAAAAGGAAATGCGGCATTCCCGCGCCCCGCGCAGGGCTGAGCCGGGCCGGACGCGCCTTGCCGGCAAGGTAGCGGCCCGACTAGCTTCCCGACCTCACCCGATGCTCGCGACGCCAAAGCGGAGAACAGCCCATGGTCCAGCACGCCCGCCGCATCGGCGCCTACGAGGTTTCCATCCTGCATGACGGCGTCTTCGAGGCACCGCTCGATGTACTGATCCATGCCGATGGCGAGGCCGCCCGCGACGAAGCTGTCGCGCGCTGGGGCAAGCCGAAGGTCAGCATCACTGTGAACTGCTTTGCCCTGAAGGGCCCGGACGGCATCACCCTGATCGATGCCGGCACCGGCCCGTCTTGGGGCGCCGCAATGGGCCATGCCCCGGCCTCGATGGCGGCTGCAGGCATCGCGCCCAAAGACGTCGCCCACGTCCTGATCACGCATCTCCACGGCGATCACGCGCTCGGCCTGTTCGGCGGCGACAAGTCCTTTTTCCCGAATGCGGAAATCACCGTGCCCGAGGCCGATTTCGGCTTCTACGGCGATGAGGCCAATCGCGCGCGCACACCGGAGAGGAAGCAGGGAGCCTTCGCCATCACAGCAACGCTGAAGAAGCTCTATGCCGGCCGTATCCGCGCTGTTCCCGCGGGCGAGGCCCATCCGGGCATCACACTGATCCCCCTGCCGGGCCACACGTTCGGCCATAGCGGCTATCTGATCGAGGGCGAAGGCGAGAGCCTGCTGCTTTGGGGCGATGCGCTGCATCTTTCCGATCTGCAGGCCTCCGACCCGGATATCGGCTTCGTCTATGATTTCGACGCCGCGACCGCGCTCGCCTCCCGCCGTGGCATCCTGGAGCGCGCCGCGCACGAGAACTGGCTCGTCTCCGGCGGCCATGTCGAGGGCTTCAGGCGGGTTGCGAAGACGGGCGCGGGCTACGAACTGGTCGCGGCCTGACGGCAATCAGCCGCGCAAGCCCGCCGCCTGCAACAGGCGCCCGGCCGCCGCGCGCGCTTCCTCGGTGATTGAGGCACCCGCCAGCATCCGCGCGATCTCCTCGCGCCGCGCCTGGTCCTCCAGCGCCGTGACCCGCGTCACGGTGCGGGAAGCCTCACCCTCCCCCGCCGATTTGGCGATCAGGAAATGCTGCCCGGCCTTGGCCGCGACCTGCGGCGCATGCGTCACCGAGATCACCTGCACCTGGCCCGCAAGCCGCGCCAGCCGCTCGCCGATCGCGTCGGCCACCGCCCCGCCGACACCGGTGTCGATCTCGTCGAAGACCAGCGTCGGGGCCGAACCACGCTCGGCCAGCACGACCTTGAGCGCCAGCATGAAGCGCGAGAGCTCGCCGCCCGATGCGACCTTCATCATGGGTCCCGGCCGCGTGCCGGGATTGGTCTCGACCCAGAACTCGACCTTGTCGAACCCCTCAGGTCCGCGCGCCGCCGCGTCGCTCTCGATCCGGGTAATGAAACGCGCCCGCTCCAGCTTGAGCGGCGGCAACTCGGCCTTCACCGCCGCATCGAGCCGCGCCGCAGCCGCCTGCCGCGCCTCGGACAAGGCCTGCGCCAGGCCGACAAAGGCCGTTTCGGCCTCGCCGAGTTCCGCCTCAAGCCGCGACAGCGACGATTCGCTCTCGTCCAGCGCAGCAAGATCGCTCGCCATCGTCGCCGCCAGAACCGACAGGCCATCGACCGGCACATCGTATTTGCGACCGGCAGCCCTGAGCGCGAACAAGCGTTCCTCGATGCGCTCCTGCTCGCGCGGATCGTATTCGGCCGCGCGGGTCGCGGCGGCGAGCGCCTCGCCGGCTTCCTCCAGCGCCACGATCGCGGTGTTGAGCGCAGCGATCGAGGGATCGACCAGCTCCGGCGCCTGGCTCGCCCGGCGCTCCAACCGGCGCAGCACGGCAGCGAGCGTCGGAATGGCAGAAGATTGCCCGCCGACCGCCTCATAGGATTCGTTCAGGTCGCGCGCGACCTTCTCGGCCTGCATCATGCCTTGGCGGGTGGCAGCCAGCGCATCCTCCTCGCCGGCCTGTGGTGCGAGCTTGCCGAGTTCTTCCACGGCATGGCGCAGGAAATCCGCTTCCTTGCGCGCGGCTTCCACACGCAGGCGCTGCGATTGCAGGGCCTGTCGCGCCCGCTTCAGCGTCTCGCTCGCCCCGGCAACCGCCTCGGCCTGCGCTTCCAGCCCGCCGAATCCGTCGAGAATGGTGCGATGCTGACCCGGATCGGTCAGGGCGCGGTCGTCATGCTGGCCGTGGATCTCGACGATCGCGGCGCCGACCATCCTGAGGATTTGCACCGAGACCGGCTGGTCGTTGATGAAGGCGCGGGTGCGTCCATCGGCATATTGCACGCGGCGCAGGATGAGATCGCCGTCGGTATCGATCTCCTGCGCCTGCGCGAGCTTGCGGGCCGGATGGGTCATCGGCAGGTCGAACACGGCGCTGACCTGGCCCTGCGCCTCGCCATGGCGCACGAGCGAGCCGTCGCCGCGCCCGCCGAGCGCCAGCGCGAAGCCGTCGAGCAGGATCGACTTGCCCGCGCCGGTCTCGCCGGTGAGCACGCTCAGCCCCTCATGGAAGCCGAGATCGAGCCGGTCGATCAGGACGATGTCGCGAATCGAGAGCTGCGCCAGCATCGGCGCTCAACCCCGTTTTCGGATCTGGCAGGATCGCCCGTGGCCCGTCATGACAAGGGGCGTCCTATCCCGTCAGAAGCGGTTGATCCCGATGATGCCGCCGACCGTGCGCGAGAAGCCCTGGAAGGCGCGGCTGATATAGGAACCACGATCCTCGCGCGGCTCCAGGCCGCCGCTCTGCAGCAGGGCATAGGAGTCCTTGTACCACGGGCTGTCCGGGAAATTGTGCCCGAGCACGGCCGCCGCCGTCTGCGCCTCGTTGGTGATGCCCATCGCCATATAGACCTCGGTCAGGCGCATCAGCGCCTCCTCGACATGGCGGGTGGTCTGGTACTTGATGATCACTTCGCGGAAGCGGTTCACAGCGCCGGTATAATTGCGCTTCTCAAGATAGTAGCGCCCGACATTCATCTCCTTGCCGGCGAGCTGGTCGCGCGCCACCAGGAGCTTCTCCTTGGCGTCGAGCACGTATTCCGACTTCGGATAGGTGGCGATGAGCTGCTCAAGAGCCTGGATCGCCTGGGCGGTCCGCTCCTGATCGCGGGTCGCGTCCGGGATCTGGTTATAATAGGACATCGCCAGGATGTACTGGGCGTAGGCCGCGTCCGGGCTCGCCGGGTTCTGGGCGATGAAGCGCTTGGAGGCGGTGATCGCCTCCTCCCATTTCGACGCCTGGAAATTGGTATAGGCCGTCATCAGCAGGCCCTTGCGGGCATAAGGCGAGAACGGCGAGGTCTTGTCGATGTCCTCGAACTTCTTCGAGGCGCCTTCGCTGTCGCCGTTCTGCAGGCGGGCGAGGCCTTCGTTATAGAGCTTGTCGGCCGGCGTCGGCGGCGTCAGGTCCGGCTTGTAGACCTCGGGCTTGTCGAAGGGGTTGAGCGAGGACAGGGTATCGCAGCCGCCGAGCAGCAAGGCGGCGCCCAGCGCAAGAGCGATGCCCCTACGCGGCGAAAGACCGCGATGGATTGCCGGAAGGCTTTGCCGCGTCACGCTCACGTCGTCCGTCCTCTTTCGATCGTCCCTGCTGGCGGGAAGCATGCCTTACCTCAGACGCTTCCCCCGCGCCACTGCCGAAAATCGGTTATGACGGGATTCCGCACGGATGCGGCATCTGGGACAAAAACCCGGCGAATGGAAGGCGGAGCAGCCTTGGCCCGCGTTTTAGTGCAGATCCGGCGCGAAGGCGGCCGGCGCGGCGGCAGCCATCTGCACGGCACGCGGCGCCGCGAAGACCGGCTGGGATTCGACGATCGCGAAATTCGCGCGGTCGGCAAACAGCGCCTGGAGAATCTGGACATTCATCCGGTGGCCGCCGCAATAGGAGCGGAACTCGCCGATGATCGGATAGCCGGCGAGCGCGAGATCGCCGATCGCGTCGAGCACCTTGTGGCGCACGAACTCGTCGCCATAGCGCAGGCCCTCGGGGTTGATCACCTTGTCCTCGCCGACGGCGACGGTGTTCTCGAGCGAGGCGCCCTGGGCGAAACCCGCCTTCCAGAGCTGCTCGACATCACGCATGAAGCCGAAGGTGCGGGCCTTCGAGATTTCGCTGGCATAGCCTTGCGCGTCGAGGTCGAAGATCTTGCGCTGGCGGCCGATCACGACGCTGTCGAAATCGATCTCGACATCGAGGCGGAAGCCATGCTCGGCCGGAGCGAGCTCGGCGAAGGCGCGGCCCTGCTCGATGCGGACCGGCTGAAGAACCTTGAGATAGCGGCGCGGCGCGGCGAGCGTGGTCATGCCGGTCGCCTCGATGGCGGCGACGAATTCGCGGGCGCTGCCGTCCATGATCGGCATTTCCGGCCCGTCGATCTCGACCAGCACGTTGTCGAGGCCCATGCCGGCGCAGGCCGACATCAGGTGCTCGATGGTCGAGACCGAGGCCGGGCCACGGTCGCCGATCACGGTGCAGAGTTCGGTGGCGCTGACCTTGGTGTGCTTGGCGTGGATGAGCTGGGGCGGCATGCCCTCGATGCCCGTCCGCAGGAAGACGACGCCGGAATTGACGCTGGAGGGCTTGAGGCAGATGCTGGCGGGAGCGCCGGAATGAACGCCGATGCCGGTCAGGGTCACGGCTGCCCGCAAGGTCGTCTGCCGATCAAAGGTCATTCGGTTATCCAATCCTGATCGCCGGGTTCAGCCTGCCCTCCGCCGAGGCGAAGGTGGCACGGTCCGGCGATGTCTATCCAAGGCCGGCACCGGAGAAGACCCGGCAACGCTGTCGTTCTGATGCGCCGCAAGATAAGCTTTTGAGGCCGCCTCTCAAAATCACGCTTTCTTTCGCTGTGTTACAGCGCCGTCCACGTGGATCGGATCATATAAAGCGCTGAAAGATAAACATTTTCTAACGACGAAAAACCCGCCGCGGCGGCGCCGCGGCGGGTCTTGTTACAGAGCCGTGAGAGGCTTTCAGTCCCGTCAGTTCGCCTGGCGGCGAAGGAAAGCGGGAATCTCGAGGTGGTCTTCCTCGCTGGAGCGAGTCGGCGCGGCGCGGCCATGCGGGTCGAGCTGGCCCTGCGCCGGACGCGAGGCCGGCTGCTGCACCGGGCGGCGCATGTACTCGGCATGGGCGGCGCTCGGCGCGGCCGCCTGCGGCATCGGTGCCTGCGGCATCTGGCGGACAGGCGCTGGGGCCGGAGCCATCTCGGCCTCCTCATCCTTGCGGCCGCCGAAACCGACCGAGGCGAGGCGCTGCATCAGCGACATGCGCTTCTGTTCGACGGCGCTCGGCGGCTGCGGCGCAGGCTGGGCGCCACGATGCGCGTTGAGCTGGGCCTGGCCGGGAGCCGGCAGGTCCTCGACGCGCGGCATGCGGGTCGGGCGAACCACGGCGCGCTCCGGCATCGGCGGGATGAAGCTCTCGTCGAAATGCAGGTGCGGCTCGGCATGGTGGACCGGCTCGGGCGCCGGGGGGGCGGCCATCACCGGGCGCGGCTGCACCGGCTCGATGCGGATGTCCTGCGCGACCTGGGCGATCGGAGCGGGCTCCGGCATCGGCGCGGGGGCGACGCGGGCCGTCTCGATCACGGGCGCCGGCGGGGCGACCGGACGGGCGGTGGCAACCGCGGCGTTGCTGCGCAGGCGGGCCTCGGCCTTCAGGCGCTCGGCGACCTGGGCGATGCGGGCCTCGGTGTCGTCGTTCTCGACCAGCGACGAGATCGGCTTGTCGATGCCGGTCGCGACGACCGAGACGCGCACGGTGCCTTCCAGCGATTCGTCGAAGGTGGCGCCGACGATGATGTTGGCCTCAGAATCGACCTCCTCGCGGATGCGGGTGGCGGCCTCGTCGACCTCATAGAGCTTCATGTCGCGCCCGCCGGTGATCGAGATCAGCAGGCCGCGCGCGCCCTTCATCGAGACGTCGTCGAGCAGCGGGTTGTTGATCGCGGCCTGGGCCGCGGTCAGCGCGCGCTTCTCGCCCTGGGCCTCGCCGGTGCCCATCATCGCCTTGCCCATGCCGCGCATCACGGCGCGCACGTCGGCGAAGTCGAGGTTGATGAGGCCGGGACGGACCATCAGGTCGGTGATGCAGGCGACGCCCGAATAGAGCACCTGGTCGGCCATGCCGAAGGCATCGGCGAAGCCGGTGGTCTCGTTGGCGACGCGGAACAGGTTCTGGTTCGGGATGACGATCAGGGTGTCGACCGCCTCGTTCAGCTCGCCGATGCCGGCTTCAGCCATGCGCATGCGGCGCTGGCCCTCGAACTGGAACGGCTTGGTGACCACGCCGACGGTCAGAATGCCCATGTCGCGGGCGACGCGGGCAATCGCGGGAGCAGCGCCCGTGCCGGTGCCGCCGCCCATGCCGGCGGTGATGAAGACCATGTGGGCGCCCGCCAGATGGTCACGGATCTCGTCGATGACCTCTTCGGCCGCCGCGCGGCCGACTTCCGGCTGCGAGCCGGCGCCGAGACCCTCGGTGACCTGCAGGCCCATCTGGACGATGCGGGAAGCGCGCGACAGGGCGAGAGCCTGCGCATCGGTGTTGGCGACGACGAAGTCGACACCGTCGAGGCCGGCCTCGATCATGTTGTTGACCGCATTGCCACCGGCGCCACCGACGCCGAACACCGTGATCCGGGGCTTCAGTTCCCGGATGTCCGGGGCTTGCAGATTCATCGCCATGGTTGCCTCTTTTGATCCCTTGTCCGGCGCCTGGCGGGAGCCGTCCCGATTGCTACGTTTGACGCCGTGGCCCGCCCTCAGGACGCGCCATACTCACTCAATTCTCGACCCCGGCTCGCGCCAGGATCAGAAACTGTCCTTCAGCCACCGCCCGACACGCGAGAAGTAGCCGTCCGTCCCCGTCATCAGAGGCCGCCCGCCGATGGCACGCGGCTCGAAATGCTCGACATGGGCGACCTGCGGATAGACCAGTAGGCCGACCGCCGCCGCGAAGGCGGGGCCCTTGCCGGCTTCCGGCAGGCCCTTGATCCCGAGCGGCCGGCCCGTGCGGACCTGGCCACCAAGGATGCGCCGCGCCACTTCCGGCAGGCCGGTGAGCTGGCAGGCGCCGCCGGTCAGGACGACGCGCCGCCCGGCCTGGGCCGAGAAGCCGGCATTGTTCAACCGGTCGCGCACCAGTTCGAGGATCTCCTCGACGCGCGGCTTGATGATCCTGACCAGATGCGACTTGGCGAGATGGTTCGGCATGTCGCGCTCGTCGTCGTCGACCTGCGGCACGGCGATCATGTCGCGCTCGTCGGAGGCGCTGGAGATGCAGGAGCCGTGCAGCGTCTTGAGGCGCTCGGCCGCCGAGACGCGGGTCGAGAGACCGCGCGCCACGTCCATGGTGATGTGGTTGCCGCCGACCGCGATTGCGTCGGCATGGACGAGATGCCCACTCGAGAACACGCCGAGCGAGGTCGAGCCGCCGCCGAGATCGACGAGGACGACGCCCATCTCCGATTCGTCGTCGACGAGGACAGAGAGGCCGGACGCATAGGGGGTCGCCACCACCGCCTCGACTTCGAGATGGCAGCGCTCGACCGCGAGCATGACGTTGCGCGCCGCCGCCGCCTCGCTGGCGACGACATGCATGTCGACGGAAAGCTTGCCGCCGATCAGCCCGCGCGGATCGAGAACGCCCGGCACACCGTCCAGCGCATAGCCGGTCGGCAGGGCATGAAGCACGGCCTTGCCGGGGCGCAGCGCATGGGTCGCGGCGGTCGCGAGCACGCGCTTCACGTCGCTATCGCCCACCGACCCGGAGCGCAGGTCGACGCTGGCCGCATAATGCTGCGAGCCGATACGCCCGCCGGTCAGGTTGACGATGACCGACTGCACCTCGACCTTGGCCATGCGCTCCGCTGCGTCCACGGCAGCACGAATGGCGCGTTCGGCGCTTTCGAGATCGACGATCGCGCCGCCCTTCAGGCCAAGCGAGCGCTGGTGGCCGATGCCGATGATGCGGGCGACATGGGTGCGCCCGCGCAGCCGCTCGTTGGTCTCGGCCGGGCTGAGCTCGGCGATCAGGCAGACGACCTTGCTGGTGCCGATGTCGAGAATCGACAAGGTCGCGCTCTTGCGCGACGACAGCGGACGCATGCGCGGCGTCAGGCCCTGGGAGGTGACGTGGTTCATGCTTCGCCTCCCTTCTTCTTCGTCTTGCTCTTGAGCTGGTCGGCGCGGGCTGCGGCCGCCTCCTCGGTGAGGCGCATCGTCACCCGGTCCGGCTGGCGCAAGTCGATGGCGAGCACGTCCTTTTCGAGAATGCGATAATCGCTCTCCAGCGACACGAGGCGCTGCACCGCGGCTTCCGGCTTGGTCTCGGGCAAGCGCACATCCATGCCGTTATCGAGTTTCAGGTTCCAGCGGCGCCCGGAGACGAGGGTCGCTGCGCGGATATGCTGGGCGAAGGCGCCGGCCTTGCTGCGGATCGCCAGATATTCGGCGGCGCGGTTATTGGCGTCCGCGCCGACGACCAGCGGCAGATAGGCGAAGCGGCCATCGTCCATCTTGTCGATCACCGTGCCGTCGGCCGCGATCACGAAGAGCTCGCCCTTCACCTGCCAGAGCGCATAGGGCTCCCGCTCGGTGAGCTGGATCGAGACCTCGCCCGGGTAGAGCTTGCGGACGGCGGCCTCGCGAATCAGCGGCGTGGCTTCCAGCTGCTTGCGAGCCTCGTCTGCGTCGAAGAACACTAGCGAGGTCTTCGGATCGATGCCGGCCGCGACCAGGACCTCCTGCTCGGACAGTCCCGAGAGGCCGGAGATGGTGACGCGGTCGATGCCGAAGCCGAGCGCCCGCGCGAACATGTGGCGCGGCTCGCCATAATTGTCCTGCATGGTCTGCCAGTGGCCGCCGAGCACGAAACCGCTGCCGAGGCTGAGCGTGAGGAAGCCGAGCGCCAGCCAGGTGCCGAGGCTCTGCGGCAGGCGCTGCGCCAACGGCACGGCGATCGCGCTGCGGCGCGAGCGGCGCATCCAGCGGCTCTGGCGCTGCTCACCCACCAGAAGCTGGGGGGCGGCAGGCGCCACCGGCAGCCGGGAGAGCGGCCGGGCAGGCGCGAATCGGGGCATGGCAACGGTCTTCGTCGTCATCGCTTTCACCGATCGAGGGAGGCGTCCTCCACCATCCATTTGACGAGCTCACCGAAATCCAGGCCCGCATGGGCAGCCAATTCGGGCACCAGGCTGGTTTCGGTCATCCCGGGCTGCGTATTGACCTCCAGCCAGACGAGCGTGTCGCTCTCGTCGTGGTAGCGGAAGTCAGATCGGCTGACGCCCCGGCATCCGATTGCTTGATGCGCCGTTAACGCACACTCTTCGATCTGCTGGTAAATTTTCGGTAAAATTTGAGCCGGACAGATGTGGATCGAGCCGCCTTTCGCGTACTTCGCGTCGTAGTCGTAAAACTCACCTGTTGCGGCTTGTATTTCGGTCACACCGAGGCTGCGGTCGCCCATCACGGCGCAGGTCAATTCGCGCCCCGCAATGAAGGTTTCAGCCAGCAGCATCTCGCCGCAGGGCCAGTCCGGGCGGGCGATTTCCTGTGGCGGGTGTTCCCTGCCCTTCTTCACGATGACGACGCCGACGGAGGAGCCCTCGTCGATCGGTTTCAGGACATAAGGCGGCGGCAGGACATGCTGCTTGGCGGCCGCGAATCGCGAGACATTGACGCCGTAAGCGACCGGCACGCCAGCCGCCTTCACCACGGTCTTCGCCCGGTCCTTGCGGATCGCCAGCGCCGAGGCCAGCACGCCGGAATGGCTGTAGGGAATGCGTAGGATCTCGAGCACGCCCTGGATCGTGCCGTCCTCGCCGAAGCGGCCATGCAGGGCATTGAAGGCGACGTCGGGCTTCAGCCTCGCCAGCACCTCGGCGATGTCGCGCTGCACGTCGACGCGGGTGACGCGATAGCCGACGCTCTCCAGCGCTCGCGCGCAAGCCGCGCCGCTGTTGAGGCTGACCTCCCGCTCGACGGACCAACCGCCCATCAGCACTGCAACATGTCTGGTCATCGACGCTTCGCTCCTGCGATGCGTCCAACCTCGTTAAACTTGGTTAACAGCGCGTTAACCATGACGAATCGAGTGCTTTGCGCCTTCAAGGAAACGCGTGTCATCCCGGCCGGAGCGAAGCGAAGAGCCGGGATCCATGCCTGAACCTTGATGAGCAGCGCTCCGGCATGGATCCCGGGTCAAGCCCGGGATGACCCGCGTGTTTCCCCGGGAAATCAACAGCCGCTAGCCGATCTTCGCGAGCAAGCGCCTCAGCTCCGCCCGCTCCTCTGCTGAAAGCGCGCTGACCAATCGCTCCTCGGTCGAGACATGGCTGGCGACGATTCGGTCGGCCAGCGCGAACCCGGCCTCGGTCAGCACGATGCGCAAGGCCCGACGATCGGCCGGATCGGGCTGCCGCTCGATCAGCCCGCCCTTCTGCAGGCGGTCGAGCCGGTTGGTCATCGCCGAGGTCGAGATCATCATGTCCTGCGCGAGTTCGGAGGGTGAGAGCGCCCGCCCCCTGCCCTGTCGCCGGAGCGTCAGCAGCACGTCGAAACCGGCGAGATCGAGCTCGTCACCCGCGAGATTGGCGGCGACACCATCGCGCACCCGGTCCGCCGCGCGCCAGAGATCACCGCAGACCGCCATCACGCTGGTGTCGAGATCGGGCCGTTCCCGCCGCCACTGCGCCAGGATCGAATCCATCGGTCCGCCCTGAACGCCGGCTCGCTCCTGACTCATTCCTGCTCCTTGCCAAGTAACTTCACGTCAGATAATTTGATATCGAATTATCTTGTATCAAATCAAAATAGCAGCCGTGCCGGGCAGAGCCAAGCACGACGCGCCATCGGAGGCCGAAATGCCACTGAACCCGACCTTGCTGACCACGATCCTCGTGCCCTGCATCTGGGGCACGACCTACATCATCTTCACCCAGACACTGC
This sequence comes from Allobosea sp. FG18, assembly GCF_057809495.1. NCBI lineage: Bacteria > Pseudomonadati > Pseudomonadota > Alphaproteobacteria > Hyphomicrobiales > Alloboseaceae > Allobosea > Allobosea sp. FG18. The sequence continues at coordinate 238,632 of NZ_JBMDKB010000003.1, read as the reverse complement.
CGGTCGATCATCCGCTGCTCGTCGGCGCGCTCCGGGCGCTGCCGGCCGGCTTGCTGCTGATGGCGCTTGGCCCCGGCCTGCCGCCGCGCGACAAGCTCCTGCCGCTGGCGGCGCTCGGCCTCGCCAATATCGGCATCTTCTTCGCCCTGCTCTTCGTCAGCGCCGCGCGTCTGCCGGGCGGACTCGCCGCCACGGTCGGCTCGACCCAGCCCCTGATCGTCGGCCTGCTCGCCTGGCCCCTGCTCAACCGGCGCCCCGGCCGCGGGCAGATCGTGGCAGCGCTCGCCGGTCTCGTCGGCGTCGCCCTGCTGGTGCTCGATCCGCATGCCAAACCGGACGCCCTCGGCATCATCGCCGGTCTCGCGAGCGCCGCCTCGATGGCGACCGGCACCGTGCTGATCGAGCGCTGGGGCAAGATGGGCTCGCCGCTCGCGATCGCAGCCTGGCAACTCACCCTCGGCGGCCTGATCCTGCTGCCGGTCGCCCTGATCGTGGAAGGCTTGCCACCGGTCCCCACCGCCCTGAACGGGCTTGGATTCGCCTATCTCGTGCTCATCGGCACGGCCCTGACCTACTGGCTCTGGATCAGGGGTATCACGACGCTGGGCGCCGGCGTCGCCTTCCTCGGGCTGCTCAGCCCGACCATGGCGACGATTCTGGGCGCCCTGCTGCTGGGTGAATGGCTGAGCCCGCTGCAATTCCTGGGCATCGCGATCGTCTTGGGATCGACGATCGCCGGGATGATCCTGTCGCGCCGCCGCGCCTCGGCAGTCGCGGCTACGCCGCAACCCCGAGCCGCTTGATCTCCCACTGCAGCTCGAAGCCGGAGTTTTCCTTGACCCGGCGGCGAACCTCTTCGCCCAGCCCCTCGACATCGGCGGCCGTCGCGCCGCCGGTGTTAATCAGGAAGTTGCAGTGCATCTCCGAGACCTGCGCCCCACCGACGCGCAGGCCACGACAGCCGGCCGCATCGATCAGCTTCCAGGCTTTGCCACCCTCGGGGTTCTTGAAGGTCGAGCCGCCGGTACGCTCCTTGATCGGCTGGGCCGCCTCGCGCGCCTGCGTCACCCGGTCCATCTCGGCCTGGATTTCAGCCTGGTCGCCCGGCCGGCCCTGGAACAGGGCGGAGGTGAAGATGATGTCGCGGGTCGAGGCCGCGCTGTTGCGATAGGTGAAGCCCATCTCCGCATGGGAGAGCGTCACGATCTCGCCCTTGCGGGTGACGCCACGCGCCGAGACCAGCACGTCGGTGGTCTCGCCGCCATGGGCGCCGGCGTTCATGCGCAGCGCCCCGCCGATCGAGCCGGGAATGCCGCGATAGAAGGCCAGCCCGTCGAGCGAGGCATCGGCCGCGGCGCGGGCGACCTTCACGTCCGGCACGGCCGTGCCGGCACGCAGGCGGTCGCCGCTCTCTAGCGCGATCTCGCCGAAGGCCTTGCCGCCGAGCCGGATCACGACGCCGGGAATGCCGCCATCGCGCACGATCAGGTTGGAGCCGAGCCCGATCACCGTGACCGGAATCTCCTCGGGCAGCTTCGACAGCAGATAGGCGAGGTCCTCGTCATCGGCCGGCGTGAACAGAATCTGCGCCGGGCCGCCGACGCGGAACCAGGTCAGGCCCGAAAGCTCCTGATTGGCGAGAAGCCGGCCCCGCAGGTCGGGAGCCGAGGCGCGGATATCGGAAGAGAGGTCTGCGAAGGGCATGGCTCGGCGCTTACTCCTTCTCCCCTCGGGGGAGAAGGTGGCCCGGCGAAGCCGGGTCGGATGAGGGAAGTCCGGCGAGACCGAGAACACTCGCGACCTCACGCAGGACAAATTCGAAGTTTCCTAGCACGCGCTCATTGGGAAAGCGCAAGACCCGATAGCCTTCGCCTTTCAGGAAAGCCGTGCGGATAACGTCCCTGGTACGTGCCTCCAGACTTTCGTGCGTCTCGCCATCAAGTTCGATGACGAGCTTGTGCTCGAAGCAGCAGAAATCGGCGATGAACGGCCCGATCGCCATCTGGCGCTTGAACTTCAGCGCCATGAAGCGCCGATTGCGAACCGCTTGCCAGAACAAGGCTTCAGCCCGCGTCGGCTCGTCACGCTGGCCACGGGCAAAATCACGGGTCCGGGATGAGTTCTTGCGATGCAGGGCTGTGCCTTTCATCCAGCGGCTCTTCCTTCTCCCCTCGGGGAGGAGGGTGGCTGCGAAGCAGACGGATGAGGGCAGCCTCGGCTGCGTCTCACCCGGTCCTCCCTCATCCGACCCGGCTTCGCCGGGCCACCTTCTCCCCCGAGGGGAGAAGGAAACAAGCTTATCCCTTCAGCGCCGCCAGTTCACCCGGCAGCGCATAGGCCCATTGCGTGATGTTGCCGGCGCCCAAACAGACGACATAGTCGCCCGGCCCGGCCAGCTCCGCCACCATGCCGGCGAGCTTGTCGGAACTCTCCAGCGGCAGGGCATGGCGATGGCCGCGCGCCTTGATACCGGCGACCAGCGAATCGCGGTCGGCACCGGCGATCGGCGCCTCGCCGGCCGCATAGGTATCGGCCACGATCACCGTGTCGGCATCGTTGAAGCAGGCGGCAAAATCGTCGAACAGGCTCGACAGGCGCGTATAGCGATGCGGCTGCACGATCGCGATCACCTTGTTCTTGGTCGAGGCGCGGGCCGCCTTAAGCACGGCGGCGATCTCGACCGGATGGTGGCCGTAATCGTCGAAGATCAGCGCGCCGTTCCACTCGCCGGTCTTGGTGAAGCGGCGCTTGACGCCACCGAAGCCGGCCAGCGCCTCGCGGATGCGCTCGACCGGGATGCCCAGATCATAGGCGACCGCGATCGCAGCGGTCGCGTTGAGCGCGTTGTGATGACCGGGCATCGGCATCACGAGATCGCGGATCACCTCGTCGCGGCCGGTCTTGCGGTCGCGGATGAGGAGCGTGAACTTGGCCTGCCCACCGGAGAGATCGATGTCGATCAGCCGGAAATCGGCCTGCGGGTTCTCGCCATAGGTGACGACGCGGCGGTCGGTGATCTGGCCGACCAGCCCCTGCACCGTCGGATGGTCGATGCACATCACCGCGAAGCCGTAGAAGGGCAGGTTCTCGACGAAGGAGCGGAAGGCCGCCTTGATCGCGTCGAACGTGCCGAAATGATCGAGATGCTCGGGGTCGATATTGGTGACGATCGCCACGTCGGCCGGCAGCTTCAGGAAGGTGCCGTCGGATTCGTCGGCCTCGACCACCATCCAGTCGCTCTCGCCCATGCGGGCATTGGTGCCATAGGCGTTGATGATGCCGCCGTTGATCACGGTCGGGTCGAGCCCGCCCTTCTCCAGCAGGGTCGCGACCAGCGAGGTCGTGGTCGTCTTGCCATGGGTGCCGGCGATGGCGACGCAGCTCTTCAGGCGCATCAGCTCGGCCAGCATCTCGGCGCGGCGCACCACCGGCAGGCGCTTCTCGCGGGCAGCGAGCAGCTCCGGATTGTCGCGCTTGATCGCGGTCGAGACCACGACGACCTCGGCCTCGCCGAGATTCTCGGCCTTGTGGCCGACGAAGGTGGTGATGCCCTTGTCGGCGAGGCGCTTGACGTTGGCGCCGTCGGAGGCGTCCGAGCCCTGCACCTTGTAGCCGAGATTGTGCAGGACCTCGGCGATGCCGGACATGCCGATGCCGCCAATGCCGACGAAATGGATGGAGCCGAGCTTCGGCGGCAGCTTCATGATGTCACGTCCTTGGTCTTCAATAGTTTGCGTGGAAACACGCCGTCATCCCGGACAAGCGGCGAAGCCGCGCCGATCCGGGATCCATGCCGGAGCGCTTCCAACTGAGACTCAGGCATGGATCCCGGGTCTGCGCTACGCTTCGCCCGGGATGACCTGCCTGCATTATCCGATCCCATGCCGGTTTACCGCCCGGCGGTTTCGATCACGAGATCGGCGAGGCGGTCGGCGGCGTCGGGGATGCCGGCGCTCTTCGCGTTTGCCGCCATCGTCGTCAAGTGCGCGGGCTGCGCGATCAACTTCGACAATTCGGCGGCAAGATGGCGCGGCGTGAAGTCAGGCTGGAGGATGCGGATCGCCCCGCCCGCCCCTTCGAGGAAGGCCGCATTGGCCGCCTGGTCCTGGTCGAGCGAGCCCGGCAGCGGCACCAGCAAGGCCGGCCGCCCGATCACGGTGAGCTCCGCCACGGTCGAGGCGCCGGAGCGCGCGATGACGAGCTGCGCCGCCGCCATCTGCGCCGGCAGGTCCTTGAAAAAGGGCGCGATCGTCGCCTGGACGCCGAGCGTCTCGTAGGTGCCGCGCACGCGCTCGTCGTCCTCGGCGCGGGCCTGCTGGACAATGGTCAGACGTGCCCGCTCGGCATCGGTCAGGAGCTCAATCGCCGACGGCACGATATCGGCCATGATGCGCGCGCCCTGGCTGCCGCCGAAGACGAGGAGCCTGATCTTGCCTTCGCCCGGCCAGTCATAGTCCCGGCCTGAGGCCTCGATCACGGCCGGGCGGACGGGATTGCCGACATGCCGGCACTTGGCCTGTTGCGCCTCGGTGATCCCGCCGACCTTGGCGAAGCCGGTCGCGATCACGTCTGCCCGGCCGGCGAGGAAACGATTGGCGCGGCCGATCACGGCGTTCTGTTCGTGGATGAGCGTGCGAACTCCCGCAAGCGAGGCGCCGAGCACCGGCGGTACCGTCGGGTAGCCGCCGAAGCCGACGACGACGTCCGGCTTCAGCTGTCGGATGATCCGTCGCGCCGCGAAGGTGCCCTTGGCGATGGCGAACAGCGCCTTGGCCTTCTGCAAAGGCGAGCGGCCGGACGGCGTCGCCGCCGGCACCGCATGCACCGCCTCGGCCGGGAAATTCCCGGCGAACTCGGCGGCGCGCGTATCGGTCATCAGCACGACGCGCATGCCCTTGGCGTGCAGCGCGTGGCTCAGCGCCTCCGCCGGGAAGAGATGGCCGCCGGTTCCCCCGGCCGCCAGCATGATGAGCTTGCCTGTGGCCATCGCCTCAGCGCCCGAAATCGACGGCGCGCGGACGCCGCCGTGTCAGCGCCAGCAGGAAGCCCATCCCGACCGCAAGCGACAGCAGCGAGGAGCCACCATAGGAGATGAAGGGCAGCGTCATGCCCTTGGCCGGCATCATGTGCAGGTTGACCATCATGTTGATCGCCGACTGGATGCCGAAGAGCAGGGCAAGGCCGGTGACCGCGAGGCGAATGAACGGATCCTCCGCCTTCTGCGCCACGAACAGCGCCCGGATCACGATGACCGCGAAGAGCGCGACCAGGAGCATGCAGACCACGATGCCGAACTCCTCGGCGGTGACCGCGAAGATGAAGTCGGTATGGGCGTCGGGCAGGATGCGCTTCACGGTGCCTTCGCCCGGGCCTTTGCCGAGCCAGCCGCCCTGCGCGAAGCTCTCCAGCGCCGTATCGACCTGGAACGAGTCGCCCGAGCCCTTGTCCATGAAGCGCTCGATACGGGCGCGAACGTGCGGCACCAGCTCATAGGCAACCACGATACCGACGGCGCCGATGCCGCCCAGCCCGACCACCCAGAACCAGTGCAGGCCGGCGACGAAGAACAGGCCGCACCAGACCAGGCTCACCAGCATGGTCTGGCCGAAATCGGGCTGGAGAACGAGCGGCACGATGGTGACCGGCAGCAGGAGCAGCGCCAGGATCGTGCCCGGCAGGTCGGGACGACGCAGGCCTTCGGCGAAGGCCCAGGCGGCCATCACGACGAAGGCGGGCTTGAGGAACTCGGACGGCTGCACCGAGCCGAGCGGCCCGAGCGTCAGCCAGCGTTTCGCGCCCTTCACCTCAACGCCGAAATAGAGCGTCGCCACCACCATCACGAGTGAGCCGAGATAGATCAGCAGCGCGGCGCGCCGGACCTGGCGCGGCGTCATCAGCGAGACCCCGAGGAAGATCACCAGCGCGCCGACGAGATAGGCCGCCTGCCGGTTGACGAAATGGAAGGTCGACAGGCCGAGCCGCTCGGCGACCGGCGGCCCACCGGCCATCAGCAGCACGACGCCCGAAATCATCAGGGCGACGAGCGCGGTGAGGATCAGGCGGTCGATCGACCACCACCAGCGGCCGCTGAGAGAAGGTTCCGCGCGCGAGACCATGACGGGTATCCCATCGACAAATTCTGCGCGGCCGAAGCCACGCCTACGTGACGAATCACTCTGTCAATGAATGGTTAACCGATTGATTCCGATGCGTTGGATCGGTGAGTTCAGCGCATCGCGATCCACAGCGGCGCAATGACGCTTCCTGACCTGTTCGATGCAGCCTCAGTCACCGCGATCGACTCCATGCGTCAAATCGGCCTCGTGCAGCCGAGCAGATGCGGGTGCCGCTCCTGACACGCATTGTCGCCCCATGGGAGGAGTTGCAGCCTGCACCAGTTTCGACAGCGAAAGGACAGACCATGGCCATCGCCGAGAATACGACCAGCAAGAACACGATCTGCCTGTGGTACGACAAGGACGCCGAGGCCGCCGCCCGCTTCTATGCCGAGACCTTCCCCGACAGCGCGGTGAACGAGGTCTTCCGAGCCCCGACCGATTTCCCCTCCGGCAAGGCCGGCGACGTGCTGACGGTCACCTTCACGGTGCTCGGCATCCCCTGCCTCGGCCTCAATGGTGGGCCGATGTTCAAGCACAGCGAGGCCTTCTCCTTCCAGATCGCCACCGAGGATCAGGCGGAAACGGATCGCTATTGGAACGCCATCGTCGGCAATGGCGGCAAGGAGAGCGATTGCGGCTGGTGCAAGGATAAATGGGGTCTGTCCTGGCAGATCACCCCGCGCGTGCTCAGCGAGGCGCTGGCCGTCGGCGGCGAGGAAGCCAAGCGCGCTTTCGCCGCGATGATGACGATGCAGAAGATCGACGTCGCCAAGATCGAGGCCGCCCGGCGCGGTTGAAGCGCAGAGCCGTTGCGTCTTCACAGGGACTTGGCACCGCCCTTGTCATTCCGGGGCACGCCGCAGGCGTGAACCCGGAACCCACGATGGGGTGAGACATAAAGTGTTCGGTTGCCAGCGGCTCACCCAGTCGTGGGTTCCGGGCTCTTCGCTCCGCGAAGCCCCGGAATGACAAGGTCATGCAGCCCTTGACTTACCGCTTGCCGCCGAAAGGCTCGAAACCCGGCAATTCCGCGACCAGCTTGCGGAAGCTGTCGCCGCGCACCTCGAAATTCGGGAACTGGTCGAAGGAGGCGCAGGCCGGCGAGAGCAGCACGGCGATCTCGCCTTCGCCCGGCGCCGCCAGGGCGTCGCGCGTGGCGTCGGCCACCGCCTTGTCGAGCGTGACGCTGCGCTCGTAAGTGACGCGCCCGTCATCGTCGAAGGTCGCGGCGAAGAGGTCGCTCGCCGCCCCGATCAGATAGGCGCGGGCAATGTTGGGGAAGTAGCGGCGCAAGGACTCGATGCCGCCGTCCTTGGCCTTGCCGCCGAGGATCCAGAAGATGCCGTGGAAGGAGGTCAGCGCCTTCTCGGTGGAGTCCGCATTGGTCGCCTTGGAATCGTTGATGAAGACGACACGGCCGATCCGGCCGAGTTCTTCCATGCGATGCGCCAGACCCGGATAGGTCTTGAATCCATCAGCGATCTCTTCGGCGGTGAGGCCCAGAGCCGAGCAGGCGGCGAAGGCAGCTGCAGCATTCTGCGCGTTATGCGAGCCGCGCAGCGAACCGATGCCGGCGAGATTGGCCACGACTTTCGGCTTGCCGTCCTTGACCTCGACGATGCGCGTGTCGAGCCGGCCCTGATTGGCGGTGACGCCGGCGAAGACGCCCTCGTCGAGCGGCTGCTCGCCGCTGATCTTCACCAGCGGGCGGCCTCCGGCGGCGCGACGGCGCGCCATCTGCTTGGAAGCATCATCGTCGACACCAACTACCGCGATATCGGCCGCGGCAACCAGCCGCTCCTTGATTCCCGCATAGTTCTCCAGCGAGCCGTGCCGGTCGAGATGATCCGGCGTCAGGTTCATCTGGATGCCGACGGTGGGCTTGAGCGAGGGCGCGAGATCGATCTGATAGCTCGAGCACTCGATGACATGGATGCGGTTCGCGGCCGGCGGCTCCAGCGCCAGCACGGCGGTGCCGATATTGCCGCCCATCTGCACGTCGCGGCCGGCTTCCTTCAGCACATGCGCGATCAGCGCCGTCGTCGTCGACTTGCCGTTGGTGCCGGTGATGCAGACGACCGGGGAAGCCGGCGCGATCTTCGCCCGCTCCAGGAAGAACAATTCGACATCGCCGATGATCGCGACGCCGGCAGCCCTGGCCTTGCCCACCGTCCAGTGCGGCTCGGGATGGGTCAGCGGCACGCCGGGTGAGAGCACGAAGGCGGCGAAACCCGACCAGTCGGCATTCGCCAGATCGACGACGGCAATGCCCTCGACCGACGCCTTCGCGCGACTCGTCTCGTTGTCGTCCCAGGCCGCGACCTCGGCGCCGCCCGCCCTGAGCGCGCGCGCCGTGGCGAGCCCCGACCCGCCGAGGCCGAACAGGGCGACCTTACGCCCGGCGAAAACGGTGACGGGCGTCATGCGGGTACTCTCAGCGCAGCTTCAGCGTGGCGAGGCCGACCAGCGCCAGCACGACCGAGATGATCCAGAACCGGATCACGACCTGCGGCTCGGTCCAGCCCAGCTTCTCGAAATGGTGGTGGATCGGCGCCATCAGGAAGACGCGCTTGCCGGTGCGCTTGAAGACGAAGACCTGGATGATGACGGAGAGCGCCTCGACCACGAAGAGACCGCCGACGATGGCGAGCACGATCTCGTGCTTGGTCGCGACCGCGATGGTGCCGAGCAGGCCCCCTAAGCCGAGCGAGCCGGTATCGCCCATGAAGATCTGGGCCGGCGGCGCGTTGAACCAGAGGAAGCCGAGGCCGGCGCCGATGACCGCGCCGCAGATCACGGCGAGTTCGCCCGCGCCGGGGATATGGTGGATCTGCAGGTAATTGGCGAAGATCGCGTTGCCGACGAGATAGGAGATGAAGCCGAAGGTGCCGGCCGCAATCATCACCGGCACGATGGCGAGACCGTCGAGGCCGTCGGTCAGGTTCACCGAATTGCCGGCGCCGACCACGACGAAGGCGGTGACCAGCGGGAACAGGATGCCGAGCGGGATGATCGCTTCCTTGAGGAAGGGCATGGCGAAGCCCGAGCCGATCGCCGGCGGCTGCATCTGCATGATGAAATAGCAGGCGATCAGCGCGACCACGACCTCGATCGCGATGCGCGCCTTCCCCGAGAAGCCCTTATGCGACTGCTTGGTCACCTTGAGGAAGTCGTCATAGAAGCCGATGGCGCCGTAGGCCGCCGTGACGCCGAGCACGATCCAGACGTAAGGGTTGCGCAGATTGCCCCAGAGCAGCACCGCGACGAACAACCCGGTCAGGATCATCAGCCCGCCCATGGTCGGCGTACCGCGCTTGGCGAGATGCGATTCCGGCCCGTCGGTGCGGATCGGCTGGCCCTTGCCCTGCTTGATCCGCAGCCAGGAAATGGCCGAGGGGCCGAAGAAGAAGACGAACAGCAGCGCCGTCGCCGTCGCCCCGCCGGCGCGGAAGGTGATGTAGCGGAAGACGTTCAGCACCGGGAAGGTGCCGGCGAAGTCGGCGAGCCAGACGAGCATGCTGCTTGGTTCTCTTGTAAATCAGTCTTCGGCAGGCACGGCAGGAAAGCGCGCGAGGATCGCCTTGACGATCGGCCCCATGCGCGTGCCCAGCGATCCCTTGACCGTGACGGTGTCGCCGCCGCGGATCGCATCGAGCACGAGCGGCTCCAGCTCGCTCGCGGTTGCGGCATAAGCCCCCCGCATGGCGGAAGGCAAGCTTTCATGCAGCCCTTTCATCAGCGGGCCGCAGGTGAACACCTTGTCGATCCCGTTCGAAACCAGCGGCTCGGCGAGGCCGCGATGCAACTCCGGCCCGGTTGCCCCGAGCTCCAGCATGTCGCCGAGCACGGCGATGCGCCGGCCGCGCCCCTCGACCGGCAGCCGGCCGAGATTCTCGATCGCGGCCCGCATCGAGGCGGGGTTGCCGTTATAGCTCTCGTCGAGCAGCGTGATCTTGCCGCCCGGAGCCTGCAGCACCTGCCGCGCACCGCGACCGGCTGGCGGCTTGAGATCGCCCAGCGCCAGCGCGGCCAGCGCGAGATCGGCCCCGAGCGCATGGACAGCGGCAAGCACCGCCAGCGAATTCAGCACGATATGCTTGCCGGGGCTGCCCAGCCGGTAGGTCACAGGCTCGCCGAAGACGCGGGCCTCGACCACCGACATGTCGGGCTTCAGCGCGCAGGAAATCAGCTTCACATCGGCATCGGGGCTCTCGCCGAAGGTGATGATCCGCCCGGCCGGACCGGACTTGGCGATGTCGCGCAGCAATTCGGATTGCGGGATGTCGGCATTGACGATCGCCGTGCCGCCCTTCTCGAGTTCCCAGTAAACGCCGGCCTTCTCCTCGGCGATCCCCTCGAGCGAGGCGAAGGCGGCGAGATGCACGGGCTGGATCGTGGTGACGATGGCGACCTGCGGACGCACCATCCGCGCCAGCGGCACGATCTCGCCGGGACTGTTCATGCCGATCTCGTAGACGCCATAGGCGACATCGGCGGGGGTGCGGCAGAGCGTCAGCGGCACGCCCCAGTGGTTGTTATAGGAAGCGACCGGCGCATGGGTCTTGCCCTGGCGCGAGAGCACGAGGCGCAAGGCCTCCTTGGTGCCGGTCTTGCCGACAGAGCCGGTAACGGCAACCACGCCGGCCTTGAGCTCGGCGCGGCGCGCGCTGCCCGCATGCTCCATCGCCTTCAGCACGTCCGGCACGACGGCGAGTGCGCCCACGCCCTCAAACTGAGCGGCATGCGCCTCGTCGATCACGGCAAGCGCCGCGCCCTTGTCGAGAGCGCTCTTAACGAAATCATGCCCGTTGCGCGCCTCCCCGGTGATGGCGAAGAAGACGTCGCCCGGCTCCAGCGTCCGCGTATCGATCGAGGCTCCGGTCACGACCGGCGGCGCGGCGCCTTCGGGCCGTGCGCCCAGCGCCGCGATCAGCTTGTCTCCGGTCCAGAGCGGGCCGCCCATCATTTGATCTCCGATAGCGCCTTGCGGACCACGTCGTGGTCCGAGAAGGGCAACGTGCGGTCGCCTATGATCTGGCCGGATTCATGGCCTTTTCCGGCCACGACCAGCAAATCCCCAGGCTTCAGCATCTTTACGGCAGCATGGATCGCTTCCTCGCGGTCACCGATCTCCTGGAGCCTGGGCGAAGCGGCCATGATCTCGGCCCGGATGGTCGCCGGATCCTCGCTGCGCGGGTTGTCGTCGGTGACGATGGCGATATCGGCCTTTTCGGCCGCGATCGCGCCCATCAGCGGGCGCTTGCCCTTGTCGCGATCGCCACCACAGCCGAAGACGCAGATCAGGCGTCCGGTCGCGTAAGGCCTGAGCGTCGTCAGCACCGCGGCGAGCGCATCGGGCTTGTGGGCGTAATCGACGACGACGAGCCCGCCATTCGCCTCGCCGACGCGTTCGAGCCGCCCGGCGACGCCCTTCAAGCCGGAAATCGCCTTGAGCGATGCAGCCTTGTCCTCGCCGGTCGCGATGGCGAGCCCGGCCGCGACCAGCGCGTTGCCGGCCATGAAGTCACCGACCAGAGGCAGGTCGACCGACAACTCGCGCCCCTCGAAACCAACAGTCAGCCGCTGCGAGAAGCCGTCGCGCTCGTTGCGCAGCAGGGTCAACGTCTCGCCCTTGCGGCCGATGCCGATGATCGGATGCCCGGCCTTGGCCGCAGCCTCAGCCGCCTCCCCCGCATAGGGCTCGTCGCGATTGATCACGACCGGCGCGCCGGCCGGCAGCAGCTTCCAGAGCCGCAGCTTCGCGGCAAGGTATTCCTCGACGCTGGGATGATAGTCGAGATGGTCTCGGCCGAGATTGAGGAAAGCACCGGCGCTGAGCCGCACCCCGTCGAGGCGACGCTGGTCGAGACCGTGCGATGAGGCCTCCATCGCCAGATGCGTGACGCCCTCGCCCGCGAGCTTCTCGAACGAGGCGTGCAGCGAAAGCGGGTCCGGCGTCGTCAGTGAGCCGTAATCGGCGCCCTTGGCCGTCACCACGCCGATCGTGCCGACACTCGCCGATTCATGACCGAGCGCCTGGAAGATCTGCCGGGTGAAATCCGCCACCGAGGATTTACCGCTGGTGCCGGTCACCGCGACGATGGTCCTGGGCTGGCGCGGATGGATTTTGGCAGCGGCCAGTGCCAGTGCCAGCCGTGGATCGTCGACCTGCGCGAAGGCGACGCCGGCCGGCAGATCGGCCGGGCGCGGTCCGCCCGAGACGATGGCGACCGCGCCATGCCCGACCGCGTCCATGATGAAGCGCGCACCATCGGCCTTGGCGCCGGCAAGCGCGACGAAGACGTCGTCGCCGGTCACCTTGCGGCTGTCGAAGGCGACGCCATGCACCTGCTGGCTGGCGGCCTCAGCCTCGAAAATCTCGGGGAAGAGGTCTCCGAGGCTGTATCCGGTCATCGTCATGGTCACCGTTATTAAGTCGAGATCAGCGCGAACCCCAGGCACCGAGCCGCGCCATCAGCGGGAACGGCGCCAGCGGCGGGTCGAAGCGCGGGTTGAGCCCCAGGATCGGCCCGGCGCGTTCGATCACCTTGCCCGTGGTCACGCCGGCATTCCAGGCCGCGGTCGAATAGCCGCCGCTCTCAGCATAGCCCTTCGGCTCGTCATAGATCGCGAGGAACAGGTATTTCGGCTTGTCGGAGGGGGCGATCGCCGTGAAGGTAGTGAAGTTCTTGTTCTTGGCGTAGCGGCCGTTGATGACCTTTTCGGCCGTACCGGTCTTGCCGCCGACGAAATAGCCGTCGACGCTCGCCTTGCGGGCCGAGCCCTTCTCGCCGTTGAGCCACATGATGTAGCGCAGCGCCTCGGAGGTCTCCGGCTTGATGACGCGGGTCGCCACCTGGCGCGCCTCCTCCTCGGAGCGCTTCAGGAAGGTCGGCTTCATCAGGTAGCCGCCATTGACCAGCGCCGCCACCGCGGTCAGCGCCTGCAGCGGCGCGACGGCAAGGCCGTGACCGAAGGCGATGGTCGCGGTGTTGATCTCGCCCCAGCGCTGCGGAACGATGGGCGCCGCGCTTTCCGGCAGCTCGGTCGTCATCCGGTCGAGCTGCATCATCTTCTTGAGGAAGGCCTTGTGGCCGTCGACGCCGACGGCCAGCGCCATCTTGATCGTGCCCATGTTCGACGACTTCAGGAAAACCTCGGGCACGGTGAGCGTCCGTCCGGTGCCGTGGTACTCCTTGATGACCTGGCGGCCGAACCGCATCATGCCACCGGCGGTCGAATAGCTCGAATTGATGTTGGCCTTGCCGGAATCCAGCGCCATCGCGATGGTCAGCGCCTTGAAGGTCGAGCCCATCTCGTAGACGCCGACATTCATCCGGTTGATCCGGTCCTTCTCCAGCGCGTCGACCGGGTTGCCCGGATCGAAATCGGGCAGCGAGACCAGCGCGAGCACCTCGCCGGTGTTCACGTCCATGATCGCGCCGGCGGCGGCGATGGCCTTGAAGCGCTCCAGTCCCTTAGAGAGTTCGTCTCGCAGCAGGTGCTGGACACGCAGGTCGATCGACAGCTTGACCGGCTTGAGATCGGACGCCTCGGTCGCCAATCCCGCTCCGTTCAGGTCCTGCAGGCCTTGCGAGTCGATGTATTTCTCGATGCCGGCGATGCCGACATTGTCGATATTGGCGAAGCCGAGCACATGGGCGGCGGCATTGCCGTTCGGATAGACGCGCTTGTTCTCGGGCACGAAACCGACGCCGGGGATGCCGAGGCGATGCACTTCCGCCTGCTGGCGCGGCGTGATCTCGCGCTTGACCCAGACGAAGCCCTTCTTGGTGCCGAGCTTGTCGCGCAAATCCTTGGCGTCGAGATCCGGCAGCACCGCCGTCAGAAGCTCGGTCGCCTCGTCCTTGTCGAGGATGCGGCGCGGTTCGGCGAAGACCGAGACCGTGCGGATATCGGTCGCCATCACCTCGCCGTTGCGGTCGACGATGTCGGGCCGGGCGGCGGAAATGGCATTGGAGGTGGCGCGGCGTAAGCCCACCTGCTCGTTCGGGGCGACCCCGAGATAGACCAGCCGGCCTGTGATCGCGAGGAACAGCGCCGAGAAGCCGAGGATGACGAGCCCGACGCGCGGCTCGCTCTTCTCGCCGCTCATGCGGAAGACGTCGCGCAGCCAGGCGAAGCGCCCGCGCTTGACCACGCCCTCGGCGGCCTGGTGCTGCTGCTCCATCGAAACCTCGTTTCGTGTCGGCTCGGTCATGGCATCGGCCCCGGCGTGGTCGCGCCCGCCCTGGTGTTCCTGGGTGTCTCGGTCGGCAGTCCGAGCCCGAGATCCTCCAGCTTGCGGCCGATGGTATCGACCTTGGGTCCGCGGTTCGGGATGTCCGAGGGCTTGACCACCTGCGTCACCACGAAGGGCTGGAGGTCGAGATGGCGCTCCGCCAGCATCTGGACGCGGTCAGGCCGGTTGAGGAACTGCCACTCGGCCTTGAGCACGGCGATAGCGTCGCGCTCGCGCTGGGTCTTGGACTTGAGCTTCTGGAGATGCTCGGTCGCCAGCGTCGTCTCGTACTTGATCGAATAGGCATAGACCGCCGAGGAGACCAGCGCGCCGATGGCGATGACATGCAGGAGCTTGATCACGCTCAGGGCCTCCGGCGCGGCTGCGGGTCGGGGACGGTGGAGAGCGCGACGAGCCCGGCATCGGCCCGGCGTGCCGGCGCCTCGTTGCGTTCGGCAGCACGCAGCTTGGCCGAGCGCGCCCGCGGATTGGCCCGCATCTCGGCCTCGGACGGTGCGACCGCACCCTTGGCGACCAGCCTGAAGGTCGGCTGCGCGGCGGCAACCGCCGGCGCATGACGCGAGCCCGCCGGCACCCGGCCGGAGCGCTCGGCGAAGAACTGCTTGACGATACGGTCTTCCAGGGAATGGAAGGTCACCACGACCAGTCGCCCGCCCGGCTTCAGGACGGCCTCGGCCGCATGCAGCGCCCGGACCAGCTCGCCGAGTTCGTCATTGACGGCGATACGCAGCGCCTGGAACACGCGCGTCGCCGGATGCGCCCCGCCGGGCTCGCCCCAGACGATGCCGGCGACGAGATCGGCCAGTTGCTTGGTCGTCGCGATCGGCGCCTTGCGGCGGGCCTCGACCACGGCGCGGGCGACGGCACGCGAGCGGCGCTCCTCGCCATAGTGATAGAAGATATTGGCGAGCAGCCCTTCCTCGGCCTCGTTGACGAGGTCGGCCGCGCTCTGCCCGCTGCTGCTCATGCGCATGTCGAGCGGCCCGTCGAAGCGGAACGAAAAGCCGCGCTCTGCCTGATCGATCTGCATCGAGGAGACGCCGATATCGAGCACGACACCGTCGAGCGGCGCCATCTTGAAGCGCTCGGCCTCCTCGGCAAGCTCGCCGAAATTGGCCTGGGACAGCGTCAGGCGTCCGGCCATCTCGGCGACGAGATCGGCACCGCCGGCGATCGCCGTCGGGTCGCGGTCCAGCCCCAGCAGGGTCACATCCGGCGCGGCATCGAGGATCGCGCGCGAATAGCCTCCTGCCCCGAAGGTGCCGTCGAGATAGCGCCCGCCGGCCTGCGGCGCGAGCGCGGCCAGAACCTCGGCGAGCAACACGGGCACATGACGAACCGGTCCGCCAATGGCTCCGCCGGAACGGTCGCCATGGTCCGTCATGTGCCCGTGCCTCCCGTTGGAATGGTCAAACTGCCGAGCGTGCGCTTCACGTCGCGCAAACGCGTCCGCGCCGCGTCGAGATGCGCGCGGAACCGCTCCGGCTCCCAGATCTGAAACTTGTGGCCGTGGCCGACGAAGGTCACGGCGTCGCCGATACCGGCATGCGCCTTCAGCGCCTCGCTCAGCACCATCCGCCCCTCCGTGTCGATCCTCAGCACCTCCGAGGTGCCGTTCAGCGCCGTCGAGAGCAATTCCCACTCGTCCGAGAACGGCGAGAAGCGCGCGAGGATATCGTCGATCGTGGCCCTGAGCGCGTTGCCGCCGGCATCCAGCGCCGGCAGGTCGAGCCCCTGATGGACATAGAGACCCTCGTAGCCGTCCTTGGCCAGCACCGACCGGAAACTCGAGGGAATGGAGACGCGCCCCTTGGCGTCGAGCCGGTTCGTGAAATTCGAGACGAAGCGGTCCATCAACGCCGCCTCCCGGCCTGCTCTTCAAGGCGCCACCGCTGAGATGGGCAAGCGGCGAAAGGACTCTCCGTCGAAGCGGGCAAGGCAGTCCGGCAAGCCAAATTCCGCGCGGCACACGGAGCCTGACCCTTGGTTTGCCTGCCGGCTTCGACGGGATGATTTGGGATAGCATGGGCCTATATGGGCGTCAATGGAATCGCGGGTGCAACGGCGCACCCACGAGGACTCTCCGGCATCACAGCTCGTTAAGGTTAAGTATCCGTAAGCACGCGCAATTCGGCGTCGCCCGGCCCTATGGGCAGGCAGAAAATCGCTTCAGCGATGCGAAAAATATTTACGAAAGCGGGCCGTTATTTTCGGCGACCCGCAAAGCGGCGCCGATCCGCAGGCCATCGGAGCGCATCACGGCTGTCATTCCGGGGCGCGCCGCAGGCGCAAACCCAGAACCCGCGGCTGGGCGGGACGCTTTACGCGCGCTGCGAGCCGCCCACCCAGTCGTGGACTCCGCATTCTTCGCTACGCGAAGCCCCGGAATGACAAATGTAGCGCCTGCGACGACGGACGCGCCCCTCAGCCCTCCTCGCGCGCCGACGCCAGCAGCGCATCGCGGACGAGGCCGAGCTGATCGCGCAACCGCCCGGCATCGCCGGCCGTCCCGCCGAGCGCCTCGCCGACAGCATCCTGCACGCAGCGCCCCTGCTCGCGCAGCCCCTCGCCCTTCTCGGCGAGATGGATGCGCACCTGCCGCTCGTCGCGCGCATCGCGCTCACGCCGGATCAGGCCGGAGGCTTCGAGCCGCTTCAGCAGCGGCGTCAGCGTGCCGGAATCGAGCATCAGCCGCTCGCCCAGATCCTTCACCGTCAGCCCATCCTGCTCCCAGAGCACGAGCATCACGAGATATTGCGGGTAGGTCAGCCCGAGCGCCGCCAGGATCGGGCGATAGGCCCGATTAAAGGCATGGCCAACCTGATAGATCGCAAAACAGAGCTGCTGCTCCAGACGCGGCACACCCTCCCCGGCCCTGTCCTGCTTCGCCATCACACCCTCGCCGATCACCTTGTTCCACGGAAAGCCGAAAGCAGCCCCGCGATCAACCGCTCTTTGCCTTGCCCAAATTAATTGTTGACAATTTAATTGTGCAAAATCTAAAAGACAACCATCAACCCAGCGAGCAAGGAGATCGATCATGAAGACACTTTATACCGCGCATGGTTCCGCCACCGGCGGCCGCGAAGGCCAGGCCGCGACCGACACCGGCAACGTCAAGCTCGTGCTGAACACCCCCAAGGAACTCGGCGGCGGCGGCGGCGAAGGCACCAATCCCGAGCAGCTTTTCGCCATGGGCTACTCGGCCTGCTTCCTCGGCGCGCTCAAGTTCGTCGCCAGCAAGGAGAAGGTGAAGATCCCGGATGACGCGAAGGTCTCGGCCGATATCGGCATCGGCGCCCGCGACGACGGCCAGGGCTTCGGCATCACCGCGAAGCTGACCGTCTCGGTGCCTGGCCTCGACAAGGCCGCGGTCGAGGACCTCGTTAAGAAGGCCCATGTGGTCTGCCCCTACTCGCATGCGACGAAGGGCAACATTCCGGTCGAGACGACGGTGGCCTGAGACAGGTATTCCGGCGCACGCTGATCGAGCCCTGAGACCGATCGGGAATTCGCTCCGGTGAGGCAGCCGGCGCGGCTATCGAGAACCGGAGCGCAGCGGACATCGGTTCGTGAGCACCGGAAGCGCAGAAAGCCGCGTCGGATGCCCGCCGGAGTAGAATTCACGACGGTCGAGGTGCCAGTCGGCCTGTAAGCCGGGTTCTGGATGGCCGGAGGATCGCTCCCCCGACGTGACGGCCATTCCTCTGGGACGCGTATTGCTGCGCGCCTCGAGCAACCAACCCGGACGACAAGGCACAGAAACCTGCCCCTCCCCGCTTGCGCGGGCAGCATCGTCCCTATTCGGTTTTGCTCCCGGTGGGGCTTGCCATGCCGTCCCCGTTGCCGGGTCCGCGGTGCGCTCTTACCGCACCTTTTCACCCTTACCCTGCCGGAAAAGCCGAAACTCTCCAGCGCAGGGCGGTTCGATCTCTGTGGCGCTTTCCCTGGGGTCGCCCCCGCCGGACGTTATCCGGCACCGTGTTTCCGTGGAGCCCGGACTTTCCTCCCTCGCGAGCGAGAGCGGCCGTCCGGCCGACTGGCGAGGGGGGGAATGCGCGCTGGCGCCGCCCGCGTCAAGCGCAGGCGCGCCGGAAAGATCAGTTGCGGGCGGTGATCGTGCGCACCTTGGCGCAATAGGTGCGGTTGGCGCCGCTCATCCGGGTCGCCATATGGCCACTCTGATACTTCATGATGGTGCGGCAGGTATCGCCGCCCGCCATCTTGTAGGCCATGGCGAGGTATTTCATGCCGTAACGGGCATTGGTCTCGGCATCGAGCAACCCGCCCGCGCTGCCGGAATAACCCATGCCGCGCGCCGTCTGGTGACGGATCTGCATCAGGCCGTAATTGCCGGCATGCGAAGCCCGCGGATTGTAGCGGCTCTCGACGCGCACGACGGCATCAGCGAGCGAGAACGGCACGCCATTGGCAGCCGCATGGCGCGCGACGATGGCCTTGATGCCTTCGGAGCCGGCCGGAGCGGCAAGCGCGCGGCTGGCGCGGGCCTCGTGCTTTTCGGTCTCTGACTTGACGGCTTCCGCCTTGGCCGCGCGGGCAGCGGACTTCGCCTTGGGAGCCTCGGCCTGGACATCCTCGCCCTTGCTTTCGGCAGCCTTGGCGCGGGCGATCTCGGCGTCGCGGAGAACGATAGCTCTGGGGTCCGTTTCCGCGTTGACGAAATCCTCAGCCAAGGCCACCCCGGAGAGGCTAATCAGGCACGCAGTCGCGAGACCACCACAGATATATCGCATGTCGAATTGAACCCCATTGCGCCATGACTGGCCGATGGGGGCGCTCAACTGATGGTCGAATGTGTCGATAATCTGTCACATTCCACAGAAAAACAAGCAACAATTAGCGTAAACAGGAATTTATTCTATATTTAACTATTCAGTATTCATATGTATTCGGTCACTCGAAAAACTTCGCCGGCTCCCCGCCTCCGGGTACGAATCAAGCAGGCGAATCAGCTGCCGCATTTCGGCCTCATTCGCGGCCGGATGTGCTTTTTGGGCGCGGCAGGCCGCCGCACCGGGCGCTCTTGCGCGGATAAGCCCCCTTCTCCCATCATCTGCGCATTCGGATTCACCGGGATCGGTTTTGTGATGGCTTCCTCTTTCTGGGGCGCTCTTGGCGGTGGCGGGCTCGGGCTCGTGATCGGCGGCCCGCTCGGCGCCCTCGTCGGCGCGCTCGCCGGCCATGTCCTGGTCGATCGCGAGGGCGCGCCCTTCGGCCCGGCTCCGCGCGAGCTCGTCTTCACCACCGGCCTCGTCGCGCTTGCCGCCAAGATGGCGCGCTCGGACGGCGTCGTGACCTGCGACGAGATCACCGCCTTCCGCCGCATCGTCGAGGTCCCGCCCGACCAGCAGCAGCGCATCGAGGCCCTGTTCGATCTCGCCAAGCAGACCAGCGCCGGCTTCGAGGCCTATGCCACGCAGATCGCCGGCGCCTTCAAGGACGAGCCGGCCCTGCTGGAGGACGTGCTCGACGGGCTCTTCCTGATCGCCGCCGCCGATGGCGCGATCCATGAGGCCGAGCACGCCTATCTCCAGTCCGTCGCCGGCATCTTCGGCATCGCCGAGAGTGATTTCGCCCGGATCGAGGCCCGCCATGCCCGCCGGCCCGACGATCCCTATCTCGTGCTCGGCGCCAGCCGCGAGATGGACGACGCCGAGCTCAAGCGCCATTACCGCCGCCTCGTCGCCGAGACCCATCCCGACCGCGAGATCGCCCGCGGCCTGCCGGAGGAAGCGATCGCCATCGCGACGCGCCGGATCGCCGCCATCAATGCCGCCTGGGACGCAATCCAGAAGGAACGCGGCATGAGCCGCAGCCTCGCGCCGCAACCTGCTTGAATCCAGGCTTCTCGGACAATACGCGGGTCATCCCGGACAAGCGGCGTTAGCCGCGCCGATCCGGGATCCATGCCTGAACCTCAATCGGACATGCTCAGGAATGGATCCCGGGTCTCCCTTCGGTCGCCCGGGATGACGGCGCGGTTCCATCACGATCACACAATGCGCTAAGGCCGACGCATGACCGACACAGCCAAGCCCGACAGCCGCTTCGCCTCGAAGATTTTTCCCTCGCCGAACCACGGTGAGCGCAAGCACCCCGACGGCACGCCGGACCGTCGGCCCGACATGCTGATCCTGCATTACACCGGCATGCCGGTCGCGGGCGAAGCGCTGCAATGGCTTTGCAACCCGGTGGCGCAAGTCTCGTCGCATTACTTCGTCTTCGAGAACGGCCACACGCTCCAGCTCGTGCCGGAGGGCCGGCGCGCCTGGCATGCCGGCGCCTCGCACTGGGCCGGCGAGACCGATATCAACTCCTGCTCGATCGGCATCGAGATCGCCAATCCCGGCCATCCCGGCGGCCTGCCCGACTATCCCGAGGAGCAGATCGCCGCGACGCTCAACCTCTGCTGCGACATCTGCGAGCGCTGGTCCATCCCGCCGGAGCGCGTGCTTGCCCATTCCGACATCGCGCCCGGCCGCAAGATCGATCCCGGCGAGAAATTCCCGTGGCGCCGGCTCAGTGAGGCCGGCGTCGGCCTCTGGACGGAGCCTGCCCCGATCCGCGGCGGGCGCTTCTTCGCCCGCGGCGAAAGCGGCCAGCCGGTCGAGGCCTTGCAGGCGATGTTCGCGATGCTGGGCTATGGCGTCACCGTCGATGGTGTCTTCGACGAGAAGCTGGAAGCGGTGGTCGCCGCCTTCCAGCGCCACTGGCGGCAGGAGAAGGTCGACGGCGTCGCCGATTCCTCGACGATCACGACGCTGCGCGACCTGCTCGCCGCGACGCAAGCGAGCCGCACCGCCTGAAGCGTAGCTAAGCCAAAGATTGCAGGAAGTTAACTCGCCGGACGGCCCGCTTTCTGGCAAGCTCTTCCCTAGCGGCCGCCAAAGGCTGCCGGGATTGGGGAAGCGACCTTGCGCAAATGGCTGATCGGAACCGGGCTGATCGTGCTTGCCGCGGCCGGCGGCTACTGGGCGCTGCGCCCGGCCGGCGGCAACGCCAATGAGCCGCCCTATCGCACGGCTGCCCTCGATCGCGGCCGCATCACCGCCGCCGTGCGCGCCACCGGGACGCTGACGCCGGTCACGACCGTCCTCGTCGGCTCGCAATTGTCCGGCCAGATCGTCGAGCTCCTCGCCGACTATAATTCGCAGGTGAAGGCCGGCCAGGTCGTCGCCCGCCTGCAAAGCGACCAGATCCGGACGCGCCGCGATGCCGCCCAGGCCGATCTCGAACAGGCCAAGGCCGATCTCGTGGTCAAGAACGCCCAGCTCGAACGCGCCCGCGCCGCCCGGATCAAGGCCGACTCGATCATCCGCGATCTCGAAGCCCAGCGTACCCGCACCTCGGCCCAGCTCGCCGATGCCAGGCGCACCTTCGAGCGGCAGGACCAGCTCTTCAACCGCAGCACGGGCTCGCAGCAGAATCTCGACACCGCCCGCACGCAGGTCGAGGTCCAGACCGCCTCGCTCGCCTCGAACGAAGCCCAGCTCGCCTCTGCCCGCGCCGAGCTCAGGGGGCTCGATGCCGATATCCAGCTCGCCGAAGGGCAGGTTCAGGCCAGCCAGGCTCTGATCGGCAGCCGCGACGCCAAGCTCCGCGACATCCTGATCGACCTCGAACGCACGCAGATCCGCTCGCCGGTCGATGGCGTCGTGGTCCAGCGCCAGGTCGATCTCGGCCAGACCGTCGCCGCCTCGCTCTCCTCGCCGACGCTGTTCCAGATCGCGCAGGACCTGCGCACCATCGACATCTACGCCAATATCGACGAGGCCGATGTCGGCCGGCTGAAGCCGGGCCAGCCGGTCTCCTTCACCGTCAACGCTTATCCCAGCCGCAATTTCCAGGGCCGGGTCGAGATGGTCCGGCTCGGCGCCCAGACCATCCAGAACGTCGTCACCTATACCGGCATCATCCGCGTCGAGAACCGCGACATGGCGCTCCTGCCGGGCATGACCGCCAATCTTCAGGTCGTGACCGAGGACCGGCCGGATGCGCTGCGCGTGCCCAATGCCGCGCTGCGCTTCCGCCCGGCCGGCGCGGCAGGTGCCGCCCCTGCAGGCTCGGGCACCGGCCCTGTAGCGCTGCCGGATGCCGGCGAGCGCGGGCCACGCGCAGCCAACGCCCTGCGCGAGCGGATCGAGACCGAATTGCAGCCGACGCCCGAGCAGAAGCAGGCGATCGCCGAGATCCTGAAGGAGCGCCGCGGCAACCGTGAGGCCATGGCCGGGCTCTCGCCGGAGGAGCGGCGCGCCGCCTTCCGCGCGGCGCGGACGGAGATCGTCACGAAGATCGGCGCTGTGCTCGATCCCGAACGCCGCGCTAAGTTCGAGGCGATCATGCAGGAGGGTCGCGGGGCGCCGCGCCAGGGCGTTCCGGGCCGGGTCTATGTGCTGGACGAAGCCGGCCAGCCCAAGCCCGTGCCCGTCATACTCGGCCCGACCGACGGTGCCTTCACGGAATTGCTCGGCGGCGAGGTCAAGGACGGCGCGCAGGTCGTGACCGGCGGCGGTCCGCGCCTGACGACCGCGCCGGAACCGCCTGCCTCCCGCGCCCGCGGCCCACGGCTGTTCTGAGGGCCTCGCCGTGCCCCTGATCGAAACCCGTGACCTCTCCCGCGTCTACGATCTCGATTCCGGCCGCGTCACGGCGCTGGACCGGGTCTCGCTCGCGATCGAGGCCGGCGATCTCGTCGCGGTGATGGGCCCGTCAGGCTCGGGCAAATCGACCTTCATGAATCTGATCGGCTGCCTCGACCGGCCGAGCGGCGGCCATTACATGCTCGACGGCGTCGCGGTCGAAACCCTATCGGGCGATGGGCTCGCTGAACTGCGCAACCGCAAGCTCGGCTTCGTCTTCCAGCAGTTCAACCTGCTGCCGCGCATCGATGCCTGCGCCAATGTCGAACTGCCGATGGTCTATGCCGGCGTCGCCCGCGCCGAGCGAAAACGGCGCGCGCTTGCAGCGCTCGCCCGCGTCGGCCTGGCCGAGCGCGCCCATCACCGCCCGATGCAGCTCTCCGGCGGCCAGCAGCAGCGCGTCGCCATTGCGCGCGCGCTGGTCAACGAGCCGCGCCTGCTGCTCGCCGACGAGCCGACCGGCGCACTCGACAGCCGCACCGCGCTGGAAATCCTCGCCCTCTTCCAGGATCTGAACCGCGAGGGCGTCACCGTCGTCCTCGTCACGCATGATGCCGAGGTCGCCCGCCACGCACGCCGGCTGATCCGCTTCCGCGATGGCCACCTGCTCAGCGATCTCAGGCAGGAGCCGGCCGACGCCCGCGCCGCGCTCGCCGCCTTCGATGCCGGGATCGGCCTACCGGAGGCCGCCGCATGAGCCTGACCGAAGCGATCCGCTCGGCGCTGTCCGCCATCGGTGCCAATGCCCTGCGCTCGGCGCTGACGATGCTCGGCATCATCATCGGCGTCGCCGCCGTCATCGCCATGGTGGCGATCGGCGCCGGCGCTCGCGAGCGCGTCACCGGCCAGATCAAGTCGCTCGGCGCCAATCTCGCCATCATCCAGTCCGGCAACGTCACGCAGGGTGGCGTCAGGCTCGGCGCCGGCGCTTCTTCGACGCTGACCGACGAGGACGCAGCCGCGATCCTGCGCGAGGTCGAGGACGTCACGGCTGCCGCGCCGGTCCTGGTCACCCGTGCGCAGGCCGTCTATGCCGGCGCCAACTGGTCGACCCAGATCACCGCCACCGATCTCGACTTCTTCGCCGCCCGCGAATGGGAGATCGGCGCAGGCCGGCTGTTCGAGCCCGAGGAGCTGCGCAAGGGTGAGATCGTCGCCGTGATCGGCCAGACAGTCGCGCGAAACCTCTTCGGCGAGGAAAACCCGCTCGACCAGCAGTTCCGCATCCGCAACGTGCCCTTCAAGGTCATCGGCGTGATGGCAGCCAAGGGCCAGTCGGCACTGGGGCAGGACCAGGACGACGTCATCTTCGTGCCGCTCGACACCGGCCGGCGCCGCATCGTCGGGCGAAACTATGCTCGCGACCGCTCGGTCCAGAGCATCATGGTCAAATTCGCCAGCGAGGAAGCGATCACGCCGGGGATCGCCGAGGTCACCGCGCTGCTGCGCCAGCGTCACCGCTTGATGGAGGATCAGGAGGACGACTTCATCGTCCGCAACCTCACCGAGATCGCCAACACCGCGACCGCTGCCGCGACCACGCTATCCTGGCTGCTGGCCGCGGTCGCCGCCGTCTCGCTCCTCGTCGGCGGCATCGGCATCATGAACATCATGCTGGTCTCGGTGACCGAGCGCACGCGCGAGATCGGCCTCCGGCTCGCGGTCGGTGCTCGCCAGAGCGCAGTGCTGACCCAGTTCCTGATCGAGGCGACGACGCTCGCGACAATCGGCGGCGCGGTCGGCGTCGGGCTCGGCATCGCGGCGGCGCTGATCATCGCCCATGTCGCCGGCTGGCCTTCGGTGATTTCGGTCCAGACCATCCTGATCGCGGTCGGCGTCTCCGGGCTGATCGGCGTGTTCTTCGGCTTCTACCCGGCGCGGCGAGCCGCAAGGCTCGATCCGATCGAGGCGCTCAGACGCGAGTGAGGCGGCGGATTTTCTTGCACTGCGCAAGGGTCGCTTAACCCTGCCCGCCCTAGGCTGCCTTTGAGGCAGTCAGGAGGCGGACCGTGAACAGCCAGCAGCTCACCGCGGCGACGCAGTCCCTCTACGATCGCGCGACCGCGGCCGCAGCCGTTGGCGCCTGGGAATGCAACCTCGCCAATGAATCGCTGAGCTGGACTGACGGCGTCTACGACCTGTTCGGCCTGCAGCGCGGCTCTGCCATCTACCGCAGCGCAACGCTGGACCTCTATGAGGAACGCTCGCGCCGCGAGATGAACCAACTCCGCAGCAAGGCGATCAGCACCGGCCAGGGCTTCGCGCTGGATTGCCGCATCCGAGCCGCCAATGGCGAGAAGCGCTGGATGCGCCTCATCGTCGGTGTCGGCCACGAGCATGGCCGCCCGATCCGCATCTTCGGCTCGAAGCAGGACGTCACCGCCGAGAAGGGCTTGTGGAGCGAAACCGCGACGCTGGTGCGGGCGAACGCATCGACGAACCTCGCAGCGCGCCGCAACTTCATCGATGCTCTTCGGCAGTCCCGATACGAACGTAGCCGGGAGCCCGAGCGCTTCGCCCTCGCCATCTTCGGGATCGATCGGTTCGCGACTCTCGTCGAGAATTACGGCCGCTCCGCGGGCGACGATGTGATCCGGAATTTCGGCGAGCGGCTGCGCCGGCTCTTCCCCGATGCGCTCGCCATCGACCAGACCGGCCCCGGCGCTTTCGCCTTGCTGCTGCGCATGCCCGGCGACAAGGGCTACCTCGCCTCGATGCTCTCCGGCACACGCAAACTGCTGTGCCGGCCGATGCCGCGCGGCAATCTCGTCATTGACTTCACGCTCTCGATCGGCGCGGCCCTGCTGACACCGGAGGGCTATCGCGAGCAGAACGAGATCTTCGCGGAGGCCGAGGCCGCGCTTCAGGTCGCCGGCATGGCCGGAGGCGACTGCGTCCGCGTTTTCGACGGGCCGATGGCCGCCGTCAGCCGGGTCGCGCTCGCCGGCTGACATCGCTGAAATGTTCGCGCGGCCAGCGGGCCCTGCCCGGTCAGGATGCCTGCCCGCGCGCAAGAGCCTTGAGCTTGGCGCCGACCTCCGCGATCGCCTGAATCGCCGGCATGTAGTCGCGGCCAAGTGGCGTCAACGCGTATTCGACCGAGGGCGGCGAGCCCGACAGGACGCGCCGCCGCACAACCCCCTTGACCTCGAGACTGCGCAGCCGGGTGCTGAGCATTTTGGCCGATATCATGGGGATGTCGCGCCTGAGCTCCCCGAAGCGCCGTGGCCCCCCGCTCAGATACCAGATGATGTTCGGCGTCCAGGCTCCGCCAAGCACCTGCATGCAGGTGCCGACATCGCAGGCCTCCGGTGGCTCGGGTGAGCGATTCCTACGGATTTTCAAAGCCATGCAGCAAACCTCTGGTAACCGCGAGGATACCGGAAAATGCAGTTACAACAAGTAACGAGGTATACAAAGGTTATTTCAGGGATCTAACCATGGCGCATCACCAATCCACGGAGATGAACCACCATGAAGCTCTACTTCGCTCCCGGCGCCTGCTCGCTCTCGCCCCATATCGCACTGCGCGAGGCCGGCCTGCCCTTCACCCTCGAAAAGGTCGATATCTCCACCGGCAGGACGGCAAGCGGCGAGAGTTTCGCCGCGATCAATCCCAAGGGCTACGTTCCCGCGCTGAAGCTCGATGATGGCGACGTCCTGACCGAAGGCGCGGCGATCGTCCAGTATATCGCCGACCTCGCCCCCTCCGCCGGCCTTGCTCCCCAGCCAGCGACGCTCGAGCGGGCACGGTTGCAGGAATGGCTCACTTTCATATCGAGCGAACTGCACAAGGCATTCTCGCCTCTGTTTCATCCCCGGACGGACGAGGCCGGGCGGCAGGAAGCCCGGGCAGCGATCGCGCGGCGCCTCGGCTATGTCGAGGCAAAGCTCGCCGACGGACGCGACTACCTGCTCGGAGACACCTTCAGCGCCGCCGACATCTATCTCTTCGTCATCACCAGCTGGGCCGAGGGCAAGGAGATCTCGCTGTCGACTTGGCCACGTCTGAAAGCCCTGCTGGAGCGCGTCGCGGACAGGGATAGCGTCCGGGAAGCGCTGAGCGCCGAACGTCTCGCCGCCTGACACGAGGCGCAGCGCATGACCTCGCAATTCGCCCCGATCGAGGCCGTGCTCGGCCGCTATTTCGACGGGCTCTACCACAGCGATGCGGCCCTGTTGGGCCGCGCCTTCCATCCGCAGGCGATCTACGCCTGCGCGACCGATGGACGGCTGACCCACATGACCATGGATGCCTATCTGCCGATGGTGGCGGCCCGCCCCTCCCCGGCGAGCCGTCAGGAAAAGCGGCGCGATCGGATCATCTCGATCGCCTTCGCCGGGCCGGTCACCGCACTGGCCCGCGTGGAGTGCGCCATCGGAGAGAAGCGCTTTACTGACCTGCTCAGTCTCGTCCAGCTCGAAGGCGAGTGGCGCATCATCGCCAAGGTCTTCCACTTCGACCTCGCGTCCGCCGCCTGAACACTTACGAACCCGTGAAGGAACATCCATGCCCTATGTCAACATCCGCATCACCCGCGAAGGGGCCACGGCAGATCAGAAGGCCGCGCTCATCGCCGGCGTCACCGACCTTCTGAGCAAGGTCCTGAACAAGAACCCGGCCACCACCTTCGTGGTCATCGACGAAGTCGGCCTCGACGACTGGGGCGTCGGCGGCCTGCCGGTTGAGCAGTACAGGCTCAAGTTGTCCCAGACCGCAGCTCCGACCGGCGCGGCCGCGCGGGGCTGAAGCGCGCGTCCGAGATCAGGCCGTCAGCGGCTCCTCCTGCGACAACGATCGGGTGAAGACGATCTGCCCGTCGAGACCGCGCCCCATGTCGCGCCAGCCATGGCGGCGATAGAAGCGCTCCGCCCGCGTGCCGGCACCGGTTTCGAGCCAGGCCTGGGCATGGCCCGCAGCCTTCAGTCCGGCCAGCGCCGCATCGATCAGAGCGCGGCCATGGCCCCGCCCCTCCTGCGCCGGATCGATGAACAGGGCCCAGATCAGGCCGGTCTGATGGTTGGCGCAGGCGAAGCCCGCGATCTCGCCCGCGTCTTCCGCAACGAGGAAGATCGCGTTGTCGCGATACCAGGCCACATCCTCGTCCGTGACCTTCGAGGGGTCGCTCAGGATGTTCTCGCGCACGCCCATGCGGATCGCACGGATGCGCGGCTCATCCGCCGCCACCGCCTTGCGGATCAGCCTTGCCTCGTCAATCGTCGCCACACGTCATCTCCATCGCTGCGTCTAGCGTGATGCCCGCCGCTGCGATGGAAGGCAACTACTCCGCCGCCTGCAGGCGATAGGCTGACGTGTCGTAGTTGAGGATCGGCGCGAGCCAGCGCTCGACCTCCTCGATCGTCATGCCCTTGCGCTGCGCATAATCCTCGACCTGATCGCGCTCCACCTTGGCGACGCCGAAGTAGTAGGCCTCCGGGTGCGCGAAATAGAGCCCGGAGACCGAGGAGCCCGGCCACATCGCATAGCTCTCGGTCAGCTTCACGCCGACGCGGCGTTCGGCTTCGAGCAGCCGGAAGAGCGTTTCCTTCTCGGTATGGTCGGGCTGGGCCGGATAGCCCGGCGCCGGGCGGATGCCCTGATATTCCTCGCGGATCAGATCCTCGTTGGTGAAGGTCTCGTCCGGCGCATAGCCCCAGAATTCCTTGCGCACGAGCTGGTGCATGCGCTCGGCGAAGGCCTCGGCGAAGCGGTCCGCCAGCGCCTTGACCATGATCGAGCGGTAGTCGTCATTGTCGCGCGCGAACTTCTCGGAGATGCGCTCTTCCTCCGCCCCGGCCGTGACGGCGAAGGCGCCGATATAATCGGGCGCCACGCCTTCCGGCGCGACGAAATCGGACAGGCACATATTCGGCTTGCCGTCGCGCTTCGAGAGCTGCTGGCGCAGGCCGTGGAAGGTCGCGAGCTGTTCCTGCCTGCTCTCGCCGGTATAGAGGCGGATATCGTCGCCGACGGCATTGGCCGGCCAGAAGCCGATCACCGCCTTCGGATTGAACCAACGTTCCTCGACGATGCGCTTCAGCATCGCCTGAGCATCGTCCCAGAGCGCGCGCGCCGCCTCGCCCTGCTTCTCGTCCTGCAGGATCGCCGGGAAGCGGCCCTTCAATTCCCAGGTCTGGAAGAACGGCGTCCAGTCGATCACCGGCACGAGATCGGCGATATCGAAGGTACGGAACGTACGCGTGCCGAGGAAACTCGGCTTCGGCGGGACATAATTCGCCCAATCCGGCTTGAAGGCGTTGGCGCGGGCACGGGCCAGCGGCAGGCGCTGCTTGTCGGCTTCCGAGCGGCGATGCGCCTCGGCAACCTTGGCGTATTCCGCCTGCACGCCCGCCACGTAACCCGGCTTCTGCTCCGACGAGAGCAGGCTGGAGACGACGCCGACGGCGCGCGAGGCGTCGTTCACATGCACCGCCTGGCCTTTCTCATAGGCCGGGTGGATCTTCACCGCGGTATGGACGCGACTGGTCGTCGCCCCGCCGATCAGCAGCGGGATGTCAAAACCCTCGCGCTCCATCTCGGAGGCGACGGTGACCATCTCGTCGAGTGAGGGCGTGATCAGCCCGGAGAGCCCGATGATGTCGACCTTCTCCTTGCGCGCCGTCTCCAGAATCTTCTGGGTCGGCACCATCACGCCGAGGTCGATCACCTCGTAATTGTTGCACTGGAGCACGACGCCGACGATGTTCTTGCCGATGTCGTGGACATCGCCCTTCACCGTCGCCATCAGCACCTTGCCGGCGGCCGAGCGCTCGGAGCCGCCGTTGAGGCGCTTCTCCTCCTCCATATAGGGCATGAGATAGGCGACGGCCTGCTTCATCACGCGGGCCGACTTCACCACCTGCGGCAGGAACATCTTGCCCGCACCGAACAGATCGCCGACCACGTTCATGCCGGCCATCAGCGGGCCTTCGATGACATGCAGCGGCTTGGCGGCGTTCAGCCGCGCCTCTTCGGTATCGATATCGATAAACTCGGTGATACCCGCGACCAGCGCGTGCTCCAGCCGCTTCTCGACCGGGAGTTCGCGCCAGGCGAGGTCCTTACCCGAAGCCGCGACCGAACCATCGCCCTTGAAGCGAGGGGCAGCCTCCAGCAGGCGCTCGGTCGAATCCTTGCGGCGGTTGAGGACGACATCCTCGCAGAGCTCGCGCAGCTCCGGATCGAGATCGTCATAGGAGCCGAGCTGGCCGGCATTGACGATGCCCATGTCCATCCCCGCCTTGATGGCGTGGTAGAGGAACACGGAGTGCATCGCCTCGCGCACCTTCTCGTTGCCGCGGAACGAGAAGGACAAGTTCGAGACGCCGCCCGAGATATGGGCATGCGGCAGGGTCTCGCGGATCGCGCGGGTCGCGTCGATGAAGTCGTTGCCGTAGTTGTCGTGCTCCTCGATGCCCGTCGCCACCGCGAAGATGTTCGGGTCGAAGATGATATCCTCGGGCGGGAAGCCGATCGTCTCGGTCAGCAGCTTGTAGGCCCGCGTGCAGATCTCGATCTTGCGCTGGAACGTGTCGGCCTGCCCGACCTCGTCGAAGGCCATCACGACGACCGCCGCGCCGTATTGCCGGCAGATGCGCGCCTGTTCGAGGAAGGCTTCCTCACCCTCCTTCATCGAGATCGAGTTGACGATCGGCTTGCCCTGGATGGTCTTGAGGCCAGCCTCGATCACCGGGAATTTCGACGAGTCGACCATGATCGGCACGCGCGAGATATCCGGCTCGGAGGCGATCAGGTTGCAGAACTCGGTCATCGCCTTCTCGGAATCGAGCAGGCCCTCGTCCATGTTGATGTCGATGACCTGCGCGCCGTTGGCGACCTGGTCCCGCGCCACGTCGAGCGCGGCGGCATAGTCGCCATTGGTGATCAGCTTCCGGAACTTGGCCGAGCCGGTGACATTCGTGCGCTCGCCCACGTTCACAAACGGAATGGTCTCGTCGAGCGTGAACGGCTCCAGCCCCGCAAGCCTGAGCCAGGGCTTCACCTCGGGAATCTGGCGCGGTGCCTTGCCGGCGACCGCCTCGGCGATGGCGCGGATATGGTCGGGCGTGGTGCCGCAGCAGCCGCCGACCATGTTGACGAAGCCGGCATCGGTGAACTCGGCCAGCATCTTGGCCGTCGCCTCGGGGCGTTCGTCATAGAGGCCGAATTCGTTGGGCAGGCCGGCATTCGGATAGGCGCAGACCAGCGTGTCGGCGATGCGCGACATGTCCTTGATATGCGCCCGCATCTCGCGCGCGCCGAGCGCGCAGTTGAGGCCGATGGTCAGCGGGGCTGCATGGCGCACCGCGTTCCAGAACGCCTCGACCGTCTGGCCCGAGAGCGTGCGGCCCGAGAGATCGGTGATCGTGCCGGAGATCATTACCGGCAGGCGGATGCCCTTCTCGCGATAGACCTGCTCGATCGCGACGATCGCGGCTTTGGCGTTGAGCGTGTCGAAGATCGTCTCGATCAGCAGCAGTTCGGAGCCGCCGTCGATCAGGCCCCTGACCTGCTCGGCATAGGAATCGCGCACCTGATCGAAGCTCACGGCGCGGAAGCCGGGATTGTTGACGTCGGGCGAGATCGAGAGCGTGCGGTTGGTCGGGCCGATCGCGCCGGCGACGAAGCGGCGACGCCCGTCTTCCCTCTCGGCGATCGCGGCCGCCTCGCGGGCGACGCGCGAACAGGCGACGTTCAGCTCATAGACGATCGCTTCCATGCCGTAATCGGCCTGGGCGATCGAGGTGCCCGAGAAGGTATTGGTCTCGACGATATCGGCGCCGGCCCGGAAATAGGCGAGATGGATGTCGCGCAGCGCCTCGGGCTGCGTCAGGGCGATGATGTCGTTATTGCCCTTGAGGTCGTGGTTGAAGCCCTTGAAGCGCTCGCCGCGGAAATCGGCTTCGGAGAGCTTCAGGTTCTGGATCTGCGTGCCCATCGCGCCGTCGAGCACGAGGATGCGTTCGCGCGCGGCCTGGCGCAGCGAGCGCTCGATCTCGGCGCCATCAACGGGAGCGGGAATGAAGTCGGACATAGGCTTACTCCGCCGCCACGGCCTGCGCCGCCGGCTTCTCGGGCTTCAACCCCACGAGATGGCAGATGGCATAGACGAGGTCGGCCTTGTTCATCGTGTAGAAATGCAGGTCGGTCGCGCCGCGGTCGATCAGGTCGAGGGCCTGCTCGGCGCAGACGGCGGCGGCGACGAGGCGGCGCGTCGCGACGTCGTCCTCCAGCCCCTCGAACCGGTCGGCCAGCCATTGCGGCACGCTGGCGCCGGTCTTGCGGGCGAAATTCGCGGTCTGCTTGAAGTTCTGGACGGGCACGATGCCGGGCAGAATCGGGATCTCGATGCCGCGCGCGCGCACCTTGTCGAGATAGCGGAAATAGACGTCGTTATCGAAGAAGAACTGGGTGATCGCCCGCGTCGCGCCGGCATCGACCTTCTTCTTGAGCGCATCGATATCGGCATCGAGCGAGGCGGCTTCCGGGTGCTTCTCGGGATAGGCCGAGACCGTGACCTCGAAGTCGCCGATGCGCTTCAGGCCGGCGACGAGATCAGAGGTCTGGTGATAGCCCTCAGGATGCGGCTCGTAAGCCGTACCGAGCCCGCCGGCCGGGTCGCCGCGCAGGGCCACGACATGGCGCACGCCGGCATCCCAATAGGATCGGATGACCTCGTCGACCTCGGCCTTCGAGGCCGAGACGCAGGTGAGATGCGCGGCCGGCTTCAGCGCGGTCTCGTCGACCATGCGCTTGACGGTCGCGTGAGTGCGCTCGCGGGTGGAGCCGCCGGCGCCGTAGGTCACCGAGACGAAGCTGGGGCCGAGCGGCTCGAGCCGGCGCACGCTGTCCCACAGCGCAACCTCCATCTCCTCCGTCTTCGGCGGGAAGAATTCGAAGGAGACGCGCGGACGGCGCGAGCCGTGGCGGCTGGGGCGGAAAGCATTCATCACGCAACCTCGAGATTGATCGTGCGGACCGGCGGATCGGCCTGGACGCGCCGGTCGCGGCCACGCCAGAGCATGACCGGGAGCTGGCCCGAGCCGCCATCGGCAAGGGTAACTTCACGGGAAAGATCGCAGGACAGGCCGGCCTCGGCGAACCAGGCCGCGATCTGCTGGCGGGAGAAGCCGAGCCGACGATGCGCATGCTCGGTCCGCAGGAATTCCATCTCGTGCGGCGCGAAATCGACGACGATCAGGCGCCCGCCGGGCGCCAGCATCGCGGCGGCCTCGCGCACGGCCCGGCCGGGATCGTCGAGGAAATGCAGCACCTGATGGATCACGACGAGATCGAAGGAGCCGCGCGCGAAGGGCAATGCATAGATATCGCCCTGCCGAAGCTCGACGCGCGACAGACCCGCCTGCTCCAGATTGGCTCGCGCCACCGCCAGCATCGCATGGTTGGCATCGACCCCGACGGCGCGGCCGAATTTCGGCGCGATCCGCTCCAGCATCCGCCCCGTGCCGGTGCCGAGATCGAGCATCGCGCCGGGCGAGCCCTCGCCGACGGCCTCCTCGACCGCAGCCTCCACGGCATGGTCAGGCACATGCAGCCCACGCAACCGGTCCCAGTCACGCGCGACGCTGGCGAAATAGTTTTGCGCGGCCTCGGCTCGCGTCGTCCGGACGGCAGCGAGCCGCTCGCGATCGGCCGCAAGCACCGGATCGCTCAGGTCGAGCCAGGCGGCGAGCGACGCGGCGAAAGCCCCGCCCGGCCCGGTCTCGTCGAGCCGGAAGAAGGCCCAGGCGCCTTCGCGCGAACGCCGGACCAGCCCGGCCTCGGCCAAGAGCTTGAGATGACGCGAGATGCGCGGCTGCGACTGGCCGAGAATGTCGGTGAGATCGGAGACCGAGAGCTCGCCCTCGGAGAGCAGCGCGAGAATGCGCAGCCGCGTCTCCTCGCCGGCGGCCCTGAGACCAGCGAGAAGCACGTCGGAAGACAATGTCGTCGGCTGCCGCACGCGCTGGCGTCCTCTATCGACAAGGAAAAAGATATAAAGATATCTTTATATCGAACACGCCGTTCGTGCAAGCGGATTGTCGTGCGGAAGATAGGACGCAATCCACAACCGCTCCTGCGGGAGAAGGTGCCAATATGTGGCGCTGACAGATCAGGACTTGCACCGCCGCCGATGCCAGCGCCGGACCTCTTCGCGAGAGAGCGGACTGCCCCTTAGACCTCACTGGGACGCGTGGCACGAAGGCCGTTCAGGCCTGATCTTGATCCACAGCAGTCGCTTTCGACCTTCATTCTGAGGCGACAGAGCGGTCGCGCACGCCCTGGACACTAGATTAGAATTATTCTAAACAATGACCAATGATCGCTCGCGCAGGTGCCGCAATGCCCGCTCTCTTCCCCATCTTTCGGCCAGCCCGCCGCAGGTTTGACGATCTCAGCGCGCAAGAGGTGTTGTCGCTCGCCATACTCGCGGAGGAAGAGGATGAGCGCATCTACGCCGCCTACGCGGCCAATCTGAATGAGAAATTTCCGGCCTCGGCTGCAATGTTTGACGCCATGGCAGCCGAAGAGAACGAACATCGGCGCCTCTTGCTCGACCTTTATGTCCGCAAGTTCGGTTCGACGATCATTCCCATTCGTCGCGAGCATGTTGAAGGCTTCTACACGCGGCGCCCTTTGTGGCTGGTGAAATCCCTGCCATTGGAGCGTGCACGAGCCGATGCCGCCGACATGGAGCGGCAAGCAGAGGCCTTCTATCGGCTGGCTGCGTCGCGCAGCACCGATGTCGAGACACGTAAGCTCCTCGGGGATCTTGCCGCCGCAGAAGCCACCCATGAGCGCAAGGCAACGGCGCTGCACGAGGGCCTTTCGAAAGGCGACGAAGGGCAGGCCGAAACGGAGCATGCCAAGCGCCAATTCGTACTGACATGGGTTCAGCCGGGGCTTGCGGGCCTGATGGACGGCTCAGTCTCAACCTTGGCCCCGATCTTCGCCACTGCGTTCGCAACGCAGAACCCTTGGACAACCTTCTTGATCGGCCTGTCGGCATCCATTGGCGCTGGCATTTCCATGGGGTTTACCGAGGCCGCCCATGACGACGGCAAGTTATCCGGCCGCGGAGCACCGTGGAAGCGCGGGCTGGCATCGGGTGTCATGACTGCTGTCGGCGGCCTCGGCCATGCCCTGCCGTACCTCATCCCGCACTTCTGGACCGCGACGGCCATCGCGCTCTGTGTGGTGTTTGTGGAGCTCTGGGTGATTGTCTGGATACAGAACCGCTACATGGAAACCCCGATAGGCCGGGCCATGTTCCAGATCATTCTTGGCGGCATGCTCGTCCTGGCAACGGGCATTTTGATCGGCGGGGCGTAAGCAAAAGGCGAACGCGGCGATGCAGAACCGTTCTGACGAAAATCACTATGACAACACGAGTGTCAGCTTCCACTGGATAACGGCGGCACTTGTCTTGCTGCTCTGGCTCATGGCGCAAAGCGAATCTTTGCTTCCACAGGCGTTGCGGCACGGCATGTGGTCTGCCCATATCGCAATGGGCGCGTTGCTCATCCTTGTTTATTGTACGCGTGTGGTTTGGAGGCAGTTCGCAGGCGCACATCTGGCCTCCGTCAACTCAGGTTTGCTGAAGATCGCCGAACACCTCGTCCATGGCCTGCTTTACCTGCTCCTCGCAGCGACGCTCGTGGCTGGAATCGCGAATGTCACTGCGCGCGGCTGGGACCTTTTCGGCTTAGTCCAGATACCGGCATTCGCAGCAGACGACAGGGCTCTTCGGCGATCCATTAACGGGTGGCATGAGCTTGCAGCGAATGGCCTTATCTGCCTGGCAGCAATCCATGCCATTGCAGCGATGTTTCACCAGTTCGTGTTGCGAAATGGCCAGCTGAAGCGGATGTGGTTCACACGACCATGATCGCCACGACATGTCGTCAAATGGCAATCGGCCCATAGAGTCGAGTGACCGAAGCTCCAAGATCGACCGAACACGGATTTTTCCCGTCGTGCTGCTCACGCTCATCGAGGCCGGTTTAAGCCCCCGATTTCAGCTCGACCCGAAATGAGCAGGAGTTCCAAAAGAACCCGAATTTGATGCGAGGGGAGAAAGTGGCGGCCCCGCAGAACTTATCCCCGCCCCACTCCCCGCTCCCCTATCCTGCACGCGTCCCATCCGACCGGGAGGGCTTCGCGAGGCATCGTGGGCCGGAGGGGATTGCGGGTTTCGCGCCCCGGGCCGTTACGGGTTCGTCAGGCGCGCAGGTGCCGACTTCGCACAGGCCGAACAGGCAGGCCTCCGCCCTCAAGCATCGAACCGAAAAGTGGAACCGACCTTTCGGATGAATCGATGCTGAAACAGAGAGCTGGATCGCCGCGCGTCCCCGGACGCACGGCGATCAGGCGGCGTCCAAGCGGAACAGACCCCCAGATACCCGTGCGCGGAGCGGGGCAGCGCGAGGTCGTCTCTGTTCGACATCATCGGCATCGATCTCGACACCGGCACGCAGCCGTCGACTGCGAACGCCGTCCGGCTCCGCGCATTCCCCCGGATGCCAACATCCAAAACCCCGCAGGCCGGGCCTGGACGGGGCTTTCGGCGCGCATCATGTCGCGTCAAGAACCATCGCGCCGGACAGGCGGCGATAACGCCGGTCCGGTCGTCATTTTCAGGCGCGCGCCCGCCAACACCCCGCCGCGCGCGGCAGGCGAGCCCTACGGCAACAGAATGGTCTCAGAGTACTTTCAGGTCGCCCGCGGCCGTCTTGCCGCGCTCGGTCTTCAGCTCGAACGAAACCTTCTGCCCTTCCGTCAGCGTCATCATTCCGGCCTCTTTCACGGCCGTGATGTGCACGAACACATCCTTGCCGCCGTCCGCCGGTTGAATGAAGCCGAAACCCTTCTCAGTATTGAACCACTTCACGGTTCCGGTCGCCATCGCCACATCCCTCGAAGCCAAAGCGTCTCATGCTGGCACAGGGCGCATGGCTCCTATGCCGGCAAGGCAGGATTGACCGAAAACCTGTCCTTGTCGAGATGAAAGGACAGGCAGGCACCGCCTCCTGCTTTCAAGATTTTGTCAACGCGATCCATATCTTGGCACCGGCGCGAGAAGAGTCACTCGGACAGGCTTTCGCTTCGTTGGGAGGCACGACCCAGCGCCTCCACCCGCGATGATTGCCGTGTCCTTGCCTGCTCAACCTCAAGCCGATGACGGCGGTCTCGCCGGCCTCGAACGTCATCTTGGCGAAACCCTTCCTGCCCCGCCGCCAGCCAACAAGCTCGCGACCTTCCGACGATCGGTCCCGATCATGGCCAGTCGTCTCGAGCGACGGGACGGCACAGGCCATTTTCCTCCATCGGCACACCCATCCAGAGGCATCGGGCCCTCAACGACCGCATCCCGCCAGGCGCCCCTATCCGGCGCGATCCTTGCTAGACCTCTGGCGCCGGAAGCCGCCAGCCGATACAGGCCTCGCAATGTCCCAAACCGTCAGCGCCGCCATGCCGCAGCAGCACCGCTTCTACGAAGACCTCCTCGCCCTGCCGCTGGGCACGCTGATGATCAGCTTCGGCATCGTCCTGTTCGCGAAGGCGACGCTCTTGACCGGCGGCGCGGCCGGGCTCGCCCTCCTGCTGCAATTCGGCACGGGGGCGGATTTCAGCCTGCTCTTCTTCGTCATCAACCTGCCCTTCTACTGGCTCGCCTTCCGGCGGATGGGCCTGCCCTTCACCTTGCGCACCTTCGCCGCCGTCGGCCTCGTCTCGGTCTTCGTCTGGGCGACGCCGGGCTGGTTCCGCATCGAGGCGGTGGCGCCGCTCTACGCCGCCATCGCCGGCGGCGTCGCGATGGGGCTCGGCCTGCTGGCGCTCGCGCGCCACCGTACGGCGATCGGCGGGGTCAACATCCTCGCGCTCTATCTGCAGGAGCGCCATGGCCTGCGCGCCGGCTGGGTTCAGCTGGGCATCGACGCCGCGATCTTCGCCGCCGCGCTTTTCGTGCTGCCGCCCGACAAGGTCGCGCTCTCGCTCGTCGGTACGCTCGTGCTCAACGCCATCCTCGGCATGAACCACAAGCCCGGCCGCTACATGGCGGTGTCCTGACGCATGCCTTCGGTGCGGCGTAACGGTTGCACCCTGCCCGTCATCATGCGAGCAAGCCCGAAGGACTAGACGGGACGCCAACGGCGAGACGAGACATGGCCCAGCCCCTGACCATCGAAGACCTGCGCCTTCTGGCCAAGCGCCGCGTGCCGCGCATGTTCTACGACTACGCCGATTCCGGCGCCTGGACCGAGGGCACCTACCGCGCCAACGAGACCGACTTCGCCAAGGTCAAGCTGCGCCAGCGTGTCGCCGTCGACATGACCAATCGCTCGCTCGCCTCGGAGATGATCGGCCAGCCGGTGACGATGCCCGTCGCGCTCGCGCCTACCGGCCTCACCGGCATGCAGCACGCCGATGGCGAGATCCTCGCCGCCAAGGCCGCTGCCAAGGCCGGCGTGCCCTTCACGCTCTCGACCATGAGCATCTGCTCGATCGAGGATGTCGCGAACCACACCCAGGCGCCGTTCTGGTTCCAGCTCTATGTGATGAAGGATCGCGACTTCATCTCCCGCCTGATCCAGCGCGCCAAGAAGGCCGGCTGCTCGGCGCTGGTGCTGACGCTCGACCTGCAGATTCTCGGCCAGCGCCACAAGGATATCCGCAACGGCCTCTCTGCCCCGCCGAAGCCGACGCTCGCCAACCTGATCAACCTCGCCTTCAAGCCACGCTGGTGCCTGAAGATGCTGGACACGCCGCGCCGGCAGTTCGGCAACATCGTCGGCCATGTCATCGGCGTCGCCGACATGTCCTCGCTCTCCTCCTGGACGGCGAGCCAGTTCGACCCGAAGCTGAACTGGGACGACGTCCAGTGGATCAAGGACCAGTGGGGCGGCAAGCTGATCCTCAAGGGCATCCTCGATCCGGAAGATGCTGAAATGGCAGCCAAGAGTGGCGCCGACGCACTGATCGTCTCGAACCATGGCGGCCGCCAACTCGACGGCGCGCTCTCCTCGATCGAGGCCTTGCCGGGCATCGTCGAGCAGGTCGGCAACCGTATCGAGGTCTTGTTCGACGGCGGCATCCGCTCGGGCCAGGACGTGTTGAAGGCGATCGCGCTCGGCGCGCATGGCACCTTCATAGGCCGCGCCTTCCTCTACGGGCTGGGCGCCATGGGCGAGCAGGGCGTCACAGCCGCGCTCGACATCATCCGCAAGGAACTCGACACCACCATGGCGCTCTGCGGCCTGCGCGACATCAAGGATGTCGACGAGCGCATCCTCGTCGGCGGCCGCGCCGGGGCGATCAAGCGGCTGACCACGGCCTGAATTTGGCTCCGCAGGAAATCCGAGATGTCAGAGCAGCCGGTCAAGGGACCCGCGTCCTACTTCCCCTCCATCGAGAAGAAGTACGGCCGCCCGATCACCGAATGGAAGGCGATGGTACGTGCCCGCCTCCCCGCGAAGCATATGGAACTCGTGACGATGCTCAAGACGGAGCACGGCATGGGCCACGGGCACGCCAATGCTATCGTGGCCCATACCCTCGCCGAGGACGCGAAGTAACCGGTTCCGGCCAGACCGCGCCGCAAGACGACAGAAGGCCCGGCGGATGCGATCCGCCGGGCCTTCTTCATTGAATAGCCCTTGCGGAGATCACTCTCCGCAAGGGACCGATTTCCGGATCAGACGCGATACCAGGACGCGAGGTTCCAGGTGTCGACATCCCAGCCCGAATGGTCATGCGAGAGGGTGTTCGACGCGGCGACCACCTTCTTGCGCGACAGGATCGGCAGGATGACGTTGGCCTCGCAGAAGATCTCGTTGACCTTGATCAGGAGCGCTGCGCGCTTGGCAGGGTCGAGTTCCTTCTGGGCGGCCTTGTAGGCCTCGTCGGCAGCCGGGTCGGTGTAACGCGAGACGTTGCGGCCCAGCCACTTGTTCTCCTTGTTGGCGACTTCCCACGAGGTGAACTGGTTGAGGAAGCGCTCCGGATCGGGCTGCGGCTGCGTCGTGGTGTACATCTCCATGTCGACATACAGCTTGGTGTAGGTGTCGGGGTTGGCGACGTCCGACGAGAAGAACACCGAAGCGGTGACCGACTTCAGCTCGATATCGATGCCGGCGCGCTGGCACGCCTGCTTGATGATGGCCTGCACCTTCTGGCGCGGAGCGTTGATCGAGGTCTGGAAGACATATTTGAGCTTCTTGCCGTCCTTCTCGCGGATGCCGTCCGAGCCCTTCTTCCAGCCGGCATCGTCGAGGATCTTGTTGGCCTTCTCGATGCTGAACTCGTACTTGAGCTTGGTCGACTTGAACTGCTTCGGCTCGTTGACGAAGCTCGCCGTGGCAGCACCAGCGCGGCCATAGATGAACTTCTGGATCGAGTCGCGGTCGATCAGCAGGTTGATCGCCTGGCGCACGGCCGGGTCGCTCAGCGTCGGGTGCTTGGTCTTGACGCTCGAACGCTCGCCATCGACTTCCGTCCACGGATCGGTCGTGTTCAGCGTGACGAACTCGATGTCGCCGGCAGCAGCCGCGCTGATCTTGCCGCGACCACCGGTCTCCATGCGCTTGAGGACCTCGTCCTCGACCAGCGTGTCCCAGGCGTAGTCGTACTCGCCGGTCTGCAGGACGGCGCGCGCCGCGGAGACGGCATCACCGCCGCCCTTGATCTCGAACGTGTCGAAATGCGGGCGGTTGGCGACGTGGTAGCTCTCATTGCGGGTGCCCGACAGGATGTCGCCCGGCTTGAAGTCGGCGAACTTGTACGGGCCGGTGCCGACGGGCTTCAGGTTGGCCGGAGCCTCGCGCGACTTGGAACCCTTGTACTCGCCGAAATGATGCTTCGGGATGATCATGCCGGCGACGCCGACGAAGGGGTCAGCCCAGAACGGGGTCGGCTTGGCGAAGATCACCTTGACGGTGAAATCGTCGATCTTCTCGACCTTGATGTCCTTGTAGGCGCCGGTGGTATAGGCCGCGGTCGCCGGGTCGGCCGCATATTCCCAGGTGAAGACGACGTCGTCGGCCGTGAACGGCTTGCCGTCATGCCACTTCACGTCCTTCTTCAGCTTCCAGATGACGGTCGTGCCGTCCTCGGACAGGCCGCCATTGGCCTTGGTCGGGACTTCCGCCGCAAGCTGCGGGATCAGGTTGCCTTCCTTGTCCCAACCGGCGAGCGGCTCGTAGAACACGCGCGAGGCGATCTGGTCCTTGGTGCCCGAGGCGAAATGCGGGTTCAGCAGCGTCGGAGCCTGCCAGAGCAGCATCTTCAGCGGGCCGCCGCCGCCAGCCTTGGTCGGCTTGTACTCGAGCGTGGCATTGGCCATCGCGACATCGTTCCAGGAGAGGATCTGGGTCGCGATCGGCGCGGTGATGCCCAGCGCCGCCATCTTCTGGATGAAGGAGCGCCGCGAGAGGCCACCTTCCTTCACATCCTGCACCATACCCTGGATATACTGACTAGTCATAATCAACCTTCACGTCATGGCAGCAAGAACACGATCAATAACTTGACCAGTTCCAGATCGGATTTATCAGTTCCAAGGCGTAGAATTGCTTTGGACGCGACTCTGCTCCTAGGAGCCGCTGCCTTAAACATAACTTAAGTCGTCAGACGGAAACCGCATGGCGGACCTGCTTGTCACTCGGGACGCCAGCTAAATTACGCTAATTCCAAAGGAAAATGCCTCGCGATCACTTTCCGATGTGTTCAGGATAATTCCCTGAGACCGCCGGGCGTGTCGATCTGTGCGCGATAGCGCAGTTCGGCCTCGTAGGTGACGCCGGGCGGCCGTTCGACGGCCAGTTCGTGCAAAAGCGCCGAGACCTTCCCGGCCTCCGGATGCTCCAGCGAGAACCCGCGCAAGCGCGCGCCCAAATCGGCGATCGTCGCCATCGAGCGCGGCTTGCCACGCCGGTCGATGATCGAGGGAGCCGCCCCGCCCCAAGGCAAAGAGCCGTCATCGGGAATGGCGAAATCGAAGACGGGATCATCCGTCGGCAGCCCGACCTTGCGGCCGAAGATCGCCTCCCGACCTTTCAGGACGTCATCGATCCCATCGGCCCGGGCGACCCAGCCACGCAGGCGGCGGCCGGCATCCCAATCCCGCCTGACCTGCTTCTGGTTATCAAGCCCGAACCAGCGCGCGCGCCCGGGATGCACCCCGTCGGGATCGAGCGCGACGATCTCCAGATAGACCGTGCCACCGAGCTGAAGCAGGTGGTTCCAGGTCCCCATATAGCCGTGCCGCTGCCCGAAGGGCACCTCGAGATCGAGGCAATCGCGCACATGCGCTACGCCTTCGGCGAGCGTGGGCGCGATGACGGTGAGATGATCGAGGGCGAGCATGCTGTCAGTTGAAGCCGGGGCGCGACTGTAGTCCAGCTTCTGTAGCACTGAACCGCTTCATCGCGCAGGCATGCGCCTTAAAGCAACACATGAAAAAGCCCCGCGGACCTTGCGGCACCGCGGGGCTTTTTGAGTCAGATATCAAGCACTCAGCGCGAGAACTTCTTGTACTGGATGCGCTTTGGAATGGTCGAGTCGATGCCGAGGCGGCGCTTCTTGTCTTCCTCGTAATCGGCGAAATTGCCCTCGAACCACTCGACATGGCTGTCGCCTTCGAAGGCGAGGATATGGGTCGCGATGCGGTCGAGGAACCAGCGATCGTGGCTGATGATCACGGCGCAGCCGGCGTAATCCTCAAGCGCCTCTTCAAGCGCCCGCAGCGTATCGACGTCGAGGTCGTTGGTCGGCTCGTCGAGCAACAGCAGGTTGGCGCCGGACTTCAGCATCTTGGCGAGGTGGACGCGGTTGCGCTCACCGCCGGAGAGCGAGCCGACCTTCTTCTGCTGGTCGCCGCCCTTGAAGTTGAAGGCCGAGCAATAGGCCCGCGAATTGATCTCTTTCTTGCCGAGATAGATGATGTCGTTGCCGCCGGAGATCTCCTCCCAGACGTTCTTCTTGTCGTCGAGCGAGTCGCGGCTCTGGTCGACATAGCCGAGCTGGACGCTCTCGCCGACCTTGATCGTGCCGGCATCCGGCTTCTCGACGCCGGTGATCATCTTGAACAGCGTGGTCTTGCCGGCGCCGTTGGGGCCGATCACGCCGACGATGCCGCCCGGCGGCAGCTTGAACGAGAGATCGTCGATCAGGAGCTTGTCCTGGAAGCCCTTCGAGAGCCCCTCGAAATCGACGACGTTGTTGCCCAGCCGCTCGGCGATCGGGATGATGATCTGCGCGGTATCAGGGCCCTTGTTATTGGCCTTCTGCACCAGCTCGTCATAGCGCTGGATGCGGGCCTTGCTCTTGGCCTGGCGGGCCTTCGGCGAAGCCGCCATCCACTCGGCTTCGCGCTCCAGGGTCTTCTGGCGCGAGGCGTCCTCGCGGCCTTCCTGGGCGAGGCGCTTCTGCTTCTGCACCGACCAGGCCGAGTAGTTGCCCTCGTAGGGAATGCCCTGGCCGCGATCGAGCTCGAGGATCCAGCTGGTGACGTTGTCGAGGAAGTAGCGATCGTGGGTGACGATCAGGATCGCGCCCGGATAGGTCCTGAGATGCCCTTCGAGCCAGGCGGTGGTCTCGGCGTCGAGATGGTTGGTCGGCTCGTCGAGCAGCAGCAGCTCGGGCTGTTCCAGCAGGAGTTTGCACATGGCGACACGGCGGCGCTCGCCGCCCGAGAGTTTGTCGACCTGCCAGTCGTCCGGCGGGCAGCGCAGCGCGTCCATCGCCTGATCGACCTTGGAATCGAGATCCCACAGCCCCTTGGCCTCGATCTCGTCCTGGAGATTGGTCATCTCGTCGGCGGTCTCGTCCGAGTAGTTCATGGCGAGCTCGTTGTAGCGGTCGAGGATCGCCTTCTGGGGCGCGACGCCGAGCATGACGTTCTCGCGGACGGTCAGCGTCTCATCGAGCTTCGGCTCCTGCGGCAGATAGCCGACGCGCGCGCCTTCCGCGACCCAGGCCTCGCCGGTCCATTCCTTGTCCATGCCGGCCATGATCTTGAGCAGGGTCGACTTACCGGCGCCGTTGACGCCGAGCACGC
Organism: Allobosea sp. FG18; assembly: GCF_057809495.1. Classification (NCBI taxonomy): domain Bacteria; kingdom Pseudomonadati; phylum Pseudomonadota; class Alphaproteobacteria; order Hyphomicrobiales; family Alloboseaceae; genus Allobosea; species Allobosea sp. FG18. Next base: position 194,531 of record NZ_JBMDKB010000003.1, on the reverse strand, counting down.
CGATCTTGGCGTCCGGATAGAAGGACAGGTGGATGTCCTTCAGCACCTGCTTGCCGCCCGGATAGGTCTTGGACAGGCCGCGCATATGGTAGATGAACTGGCGGGACATGGGGCGAGCGGGCTCCGCTTTCGAACGCTTGCGACAAGGATGTCGGGAAATCTGGCCGCTATGTAGCGGTGAGCCGCGCCGCCCGCAACCGCATCCGGCGCATTGCGGAGGCGGGACCTGTCCGGAACAATGCCGGCCTGCGACAGCGGGAGGGGTTTCGCGATGGAGGACCGGGACGGCAGGACGACAGTGGCGCTGAGGCTGCGCGACGGCGCCCAGCTCTTCAACACGCTCGACCCTTTCCCCTTCCGCGAGGGTGACCTCGCACCCGAGGCTGAGGAATACATCGTCGACTGGGCCCGCGACCTGCCGAAGGACGAGCCGATCGCGATCGTGATTCATCTCGAAAGGCCCGATGCGCCCGACAGGCCGGTTCCCGATCTCGCCAACGCCATCACCGGCTGGTTCGCCGGCCGGGCGAAGGCGGAGACCCATGCGCTGCGCGAACTGTTCCATGACGGCCGCCTCGCCTTCGCCATCGGCTTCGTCGGTCTCGCCGCCTGCCTGTTCCTGAGCTGGCTGCTGACGAAGGCCTATGAAGGTCCCTTCGCCCGCCTGTTTCAGGAAAGCCTGATCATCATCGGCTGGGTGGTGATCTGGCGCCCGGCCGAGATGTTCCTCTACGACTGGGTTCCGATCCTGCGACGCAGGAAGCTCTACCGCCGTCTCGCGACCGCGACGGTCGAGATCCGACGCTCCGCGCCTGTGTAACGGTTCACGAAACCGCCAGCGCGCTTTTCAAGGCCCGTCCTTTGCCTGATCGTTGCGGGCAACGCGCAACCGGAGCCGGACGATGAATCTGTCGCGCACCTTCGGGTTATCGGCTTTCGCCGGCATCGTACTGAGCGCTGCCCTGGGCTTCGCTCCAGCCCGCGCCCAGTCGAACGAACCCGGCTGCCGGCCCGAGATGGCGAGCCTCGGCCTGCCCATCCACCGGGTGCAACTGGCAAAGGACGAGGCAAGGCTGACCTTCGTCGGCCACGCCACTTTCCTGATCGAGACGCCGGGCGGCGTGAAGATCGCGACCGACTACAACGATTATGTCCGCCCGCCGGTGACACCCGACATCGCCACGATGAACAAGGCGCATTCCACCCATAACTCGCGCAGCCCGGACCCCGCCATCAAGCATGTCCTGCCCGGCTGGGACATGTCCGGCCGGGGCGCCGCGCAGCACGACCTGACGCTCAGTGATGTCCGCGCTCGCAACGTGCCGACCAACATCCGCACCTATGAGGGCGGGACGGACTATGACGGCAACTCGATCTTCGTCTTCGAGATCGGCGAGCTCTGCATCGCCCATCTCGGCCATCTGCATCACCCGCTGGAGCCCGGCCATCTGCGCGCGCTCGGCCGGGTCGACATCGTGCTCTTCCCGGTCGACGGCAGCTACACGCTGGACCAGACCGGGATGCTGGACGTGCTGAAATCGATCCAGGCGCGGGTGATGATCCCCATGCATTTCTTCGGCGGCGGCACGCTGAACCGCTTCCTCGCCCGCACGCAGGACATCTGGCCGGTCGAGCGCCGCGAGCAGCCAACGATCACGCTGGCCAAGGCGACGCTGCCGGCCAAGCCCACCATGATCGTCCTGCCCGGGCACTAGGCCGGCGGCGTCAGGTGTTCACGCCGCCGTCGATGGCGAAGCCCGCACCGGTGATGAAGCGCGCCTCCTCGCTGGCGAGATAGGCGACGAGCCCGGCGATATCCTCGGGCTGGCCATAGCGCGGGATCGCCATGCGCGCCCGCTGGGCGTCCGCTCCGGGGCCGCCGGCCGGGTTCATGTCGGTATCGGTCGAGCCGGGATGAACGATATTGACTGTGATGCCACGCGGGCCGAGATCGCGCGCCAGCCCCTTGGTGAAGCCGATCAGCGCCGCCTTGCTCATCGCATAAAGCGTGACATTGGGCTCGACGACCCGGTCGGCAAGGCACGAGCCGGTCGAGATGATCCGCCCGCCCTCGCCCAGATGCGCCGCCGCAGCCTGCGATGCGAGCACCACGGCGCGGACATTGACGGCGAGCGTCGCGTCGATATCGGCGAGGCTCCACTCCGCGACCGGGCCGCCGCGATAGATCCCGGCATTGTTGACGAGGATATCGAGCCCCCCGAGCGCCCTGGCGGCATCATCGACCGCGCGTGTCACCGCGGCAGGGTCGGCGCTGTCGGCCGCGATGGCGAAGCCCTTGCGGCCCAGCGCCTCGATCTCCGTCACGACGGCGGCCGCCTTGTCGGCGGAACGCTCATAGGTCAGCGCGACATCGGCTCCCTCGGCAGCGAGCCTGCAGGCGATGGCGGCGCCGATTCCGCGGCTGCCGCCGGTGACGAGCGCGCGCTTTCCGGCAAGGCGTGACATGGCAAACTCCATTTATGTGATGATCGATACATAATAAATGCTGCGCTTGCCTGCAGGCGTCAAGAGAAATATATAACGACCGTCACAAAATAATTTCGAGGAGGCGGATTCATGGCCGAACGGGGCCGCCCACGCAGTTTCGACCGGCAGGCCGCGCTGGAGCGCGCCATGGACGTCTTCTGGGAGCGCGGCTACCAGGCGGCGTCGATGAGCGACCTCACCGAGGCGATGGGCATCAATTCGCCGAGCCTCTACGCCGCCTTCGGCAGCAAGGAGGAACTTTATCGCGCGGCCATCCACCACTTCGCCGCGACCGAGAGCGACGACATCCTCGCGCCACTGCAGAACGAGCCGACGGCGCGCGCGGCGATCGAGGGCTATCTCATGGCGAGCGCCAGAACCTTCACCCGCCCCGGCCGGCCGCCCGGCTGCATGGTGGTGCTCTCGGCCGTCAACGCCGTCGGGGTCGGCGACGAGACCAGCCGCATCCTGCGCGAGATGCGAGCCGGCAGCGTCAGCATGATCGAGGAACGGCTGCGGCGGGCCATCACTGAGGGCGAATTGCCGGCATCGCTCGATCTGCCGGGGATCGCGAGCTACTACGTCACCGTCCAGCAGGGCATGTCGATCCAGGCTCGCGACGGTGCCTCACGCCCGATGCTGGAGACGATCGCGCAGGGTGCCATGGCCGCATGGGACAGTCTCACCCGGCGTCTAGCAGCCGCCTGAGGAGCGGCGTTAACGCCTCGCTGAGGCTGATTCCAGGCTTTCCTTGTCGTTGCGGCAGATCGCGGCATCCTGTCGGCAACCGGGAGACCGTCCTCATGCGCCGCATCGCCGCCCTCGCCTGCCTGCTCGCGACCGCCACCTTGCTGCCTGTCCAGGCCGAGGCCGCCAAGTTCCGTTCCGGCGGGCGCAGCTCCGGCTCATCCGCAACGACCAGCCGGAGCGTCGTCGTCGTACCCGGCATCGCCGCGGGCGCAAGCCGCGCGCAGGCCGCAACCGGCAAGCCCGAGCGCGTGCCTTTCCCCCCGGCGGCAACCCATCAGCAGCGCGAAGAGCCTTTGCCCTTGCGCCTCTCGGCGAACGGCGAAGCCAAGAAGCCGTGGTGCCAGACGGATGTCGTGGTCAACGGCTTCTGCATGATGAACTGAACGGCCCGTCACTCAGACGCGGCTGACGCGCCCCTCCAGCGGATAGGCCGGATCGCTGTAGCCCGGCGTCGAGGGATGCCCCGCCGGCACCAGCCCATCGATCAGCGCCTCGTCCTCCGCGTCGAACCCGGCATCGAGCGCGGCGAGATAGGCTTCCCACTGCTCGAAGGTGCGCGGCCCCGCGATCGCCGCCGTGACGAAGGCATTGTTCAGCACCCAGCGCACCGCGAACTGGATCGGCGTCAGCCCCTTGCGCGCGGCATGCTCCTTGATGGTCTGGGCGATGATCAGGCTCTCCTCGCGCCATTCCGCCTGCATCATCCGTCGGTCGCCGCGCCCGGCGCGCGTACCCTCCGCCGGCGCCTGGCCCGGCGCGTATTTCGCGGTGAGAACGCCACGCGCCAAGGGTGAATAGGACGCGACGCCAAGGCCGAAATAGCCGCAGGCCGGCAGATGCTCGACCTCCGGCATGCGGTTCATCGCGTTGTAATAGGGCTGGCTGACGACGGGCCGGTCGATGCCCAACTCGTCGCAGAGCCGGCAGATCTCGGCCAGCCGCCAGGCGCGATAGTTCGAGACGCCGAAATGCCGGATCTTCCCCTGCCGCACGAGATCGGCGATCGCGTGCACCGTCTCCGCCAGCGGCGTCGTGTGATCCTCCTTGTGGAGGTAGTAGATGTCGATGGTCTCGGTGCCGAGCCGGCGCAGACTGTCCTCGCAGGCGCGCAGGACCCAGCGCCGCGACAGCCCGCCATTCATCGGCCCCTGTCCCATCACGTTCGCGACCTTCGTCGCCAGCACCCAGTCATAGCGATGGGCGGCGATGGCACGGCCGGTGACTTCCTCGGAGCGGCCCTCGTTATAGACATCGGCCGTGTCGATGAAATTGATCCCGGCCTCGCGCGCGCTGTCGATGATGCGGCGGGACGTCGCCTCCTCAGTCGGGCCGCCGAACATCATCGTGCCCAGGCAGAGCGGCGAGACCTTGAGGCCGGAGCGGCCGAGACGGCGATAATCCATGGCAGATATCCTCGAACGTGGTAGCCAAACCTGCCGCAGCGCCGCGCCCGAGACCAGCGCCCGGCGCGCAGGCACGCCCTGCATCACGCGGCCGGTCGGCAAGGAAATGCTTAATCTTTCGTGACAGGGTGATGCGTCGCCACATGGTCATCAGATGAATCTCGCCCAGCTCGTCAAGAGCCAGACCCTCGCCACCTTGCTGCAGGCGCTCGACGCAGGCGGCGAGCTGACGGCTGGCCGGACGGTGCAGGCGCGACTCGCCTCGCTGGAACCGGACGGCACCGCGACCGCGATGATCGGCGAGACCAAGGTCGCGCTCGTCCTTGCCGGCCCGCAGGCCAAGCAAGTGGCCCTGCAACCGGGTGCCACGCTCATGCTGCGGCTCGATCCGCCAGAGCAGCCCGGTGGCGACCTGCGTGCCACGCTGGTCGAGATCCGCCCGCCATCGGCAACATCCGGTCAATCTCAGCCGCAACCGGCCCCCGCGCCTCAACCTGCGCAGCCAGCCGTGCCTCCGGCTTCGACGATGGCTCCAGCCCGGCCGAACCCGGCAGCCGTCCCCGGTGCTGCACCACAACCTGCCGTCGCGCTGGCACCTACAGTCGCACAGGCTGCGCACCCGCCCTCCCCGGTAGCGGTGCAGCAGGCCTTTCTGCAGCAAGCTCTGAAAACGCTGGGCCTCCCGGCAGCGCAAACCGCTACCACGCCTGCGACCTCGACCGCCGCCAACCCCGCGTCACCGACAGCCGCTGCGTCCTCTGCTGCTCCCGTCATCACGGCCGCGACCGCGCGCGCCATCGCCGGTCCGCTGCTCGGCCCGATGCTGCAACAGCAGGCCGGCCTCGCCCCGCTCTTCGCCAATCTGCGCGCGATCGCGCAAGGCTCGATCTCGCTGGCCTTGCCGAAGACCCTGCCGCCCGCCATCCAGCAGGTACTGGCGCAGGCTGTTCCCGCCGAGCGGCAGGCGCCCACCGCGGCGAAGCTGAAGGAAGCCTTCCGGGCGTCCGGGCTCTTCCTCGATGCCCGGCAAGCCGCAGCACTGCCCGCACCCCGACAGGGCGATCTCAAGGCCGGGCTGCTGGCGTTGCGCGAAACCTTGCTGCCGATCATCGACGCCCTCTCGCCGGATCCGAAGGCGAGCCGCCATGAGCATGGGCCCGACCAGGCGGCGGATCCACAGGCCAGCTCCACCGACCAATCCCCCCGCCTCGCTCCGCCCCGCCGCAACGGCCCGCTCGCGCCGCAGCCGGCGGTCGAGCCGTCGCTGACGCCGGGCGAGAAGCCGCTCGCCATCGCCGAGACCCTGCTCGACCAGACCGAGGCCGCGCTCGACCGGATCAAGCTGACCCAATATGCCTCGCTGCCGCTGGAGCCCGCCCGGCAGGACGGCACGCAAGCAGGGCAGCGCTGGCTTGCCGAGGTCCCGCTCGCCTTCCAGCAGGGTGTCTCGATGCTGCCGCTTCAGGTCGAGCGCGAGCCGCCGCGCCGCGATGCGCAGGGGGTGAGCCCACCGGTCTGGCGCATCCGCTTCGCGCTCGATGTCGAGCCGATGGGTCCGCTCCAGGCCGTCGTCACCTTGCAGGGCCGCGATGTCGGCGTCTCGATCTGGGCTGAGCGCGAGGAGACCAGCCAGCTCCTGCGCAGCGCGGCGCCCGGCCTCGAAGGCGCTCTGCTCGATGCCGATTTCGCCAGCGGCGCTATCGATATCCATACCGGCCAGCCGCGCGTGATGCAGCCGACCGCCGGCCAGTTCCTGGACCGCCTGTCATGAGTGCGCCGCAACCACCCCGCATCGCCGTCGCGCTCGAATATGACGGGCATGGCGCGCCGCGCGTCACCGCCAAGGGTCGCGGCGAGCTGGCCGAGCGCATCGTCGAGACCGCCAGGGAGCATGACGTCGCCGTCGAGCAGAACGCCATCCTCGCGCAGGCGCTCTCGACGGTCGAGCTCGACGACCAGATCCCGGAAGAACTCTATCGCGCGACCGCGCAGGTGATCGCCTTCGTCCTCTCCCTGCGCGGCGAGCTGCGCCGGCCGAGCCGGGACGGCCATCGCTCTTGAGCACGATCGTCGTCAGGCGCCTCGGCTCCGCCGCATACGCGGAGCTGGGGCCGGTTTTCGCGGAGCTCGCGCGCCACGCGCTCGAGCCCAATCCGCATATGGCGCCGGCCGCCGTCTCGGCCGCAACGGCGCTGGTGCCGGAGGAGGAGATCGTCGTCCTCTGCGCCTGGCTCAGCGAGGCGCTCGATTTCGAGCAGCTCGTCGGCGTCTGGGCTTTCCGTCGCGTTAAGAGCTGGCGCAGTGGCTTCTCCGCCGCCCTCGCCTCGCCGCTCGTGCCGCTCTACGAGGTCTCCTCGCTGCCGGTGCTCGACCGCGACCATGCGGCGGAGGCGGCGCGCGCGCTGATGCGCTATCTCCTCGCCTCGCGCGACCTGCCGCATACGTTGTTGCTGCCGCTGCTGCCTCTGGTCGGGCCTTGCTACGCCGCATTGGCTGAAGCCTGCCGCCAGACCGGCAGCGCGATCTCGACCTATGAGCGCTGGATCCGCCCGGTCATGATCCCGCGCCCGGACGACAATTTCGAAGCCTATCTCAGGCGCGCGCTCGGCTCCTCCTACAAGAAGCGGATGCAGCAGTTCCGGGCGGTGGGGAAACAAGGCGCCCTCACCTTCCGACGCAGTCGCGGTCGCGGCGCGCTGGAGGCGCTCGACGCTTTCCTCACCCTCGAAGCTTCCGGCTGGAAGGGCGAGGCCGGCACCGCCATCGCCTGCCTTCCGACCGACACAGCCTATATCCGCCACCTGGCGGAGCTTTGCGCCACTGACGACACACTGCTGATCGACACGCTATTGCATGACGGCCGCGTGATCGCGATGGGCCTGCTGATCGAGAGCGGTAATCGCCGGCATTTCCTCAAGATCGCCTATGACGAGACGCAGAGTCGCCATTCGCCCGGCCGGACGCTGGCGATCGCCATGCTGCAGGCCGATTTCAACGGAACGCCGCCGGCCTTCTTCGACAGCGGTGCCGGCGAAGGCGTCGATGCCGGCACCTATATCTGGGGCGAGCGCCGCGAGATGGCCAATGCGATCATCCGCGTCGGCCCGGGTCGCCCGGGCGCGGCGGAGATCGCGGGCTTCAGCCGGATGTGGCTCCGGCGCCTGCGGGATGCCGCCCGAGCCCGATCCGCCCGAGCAGCCAGCGGCCGACCTCCGGCTTGAAGTGCAGGGTGTCGAGCCAGTAGCGCGACGACGCCTTTCCGGGATCGAAATCCTCGAACGGATGGTCCGAGACGAAATCATGAAACGGCAGGCCGCGACGTGCGGCCAGCGAGGCAAGGTCCTGTCGCCAAGCCGCCAGTTCCGCTCCGCGACCACCTGCCTCGATGAGATGTCGCTGCGCCGCGCTCATCGGGGACAGCACAATGGCGATCTCCCACCCCCTTAGCAGGTCGAGAGTCCGGTCGAGGTAAGCAAGGTCACCGGGCCGATAAGCCATCGCCGCGATATTCTGCTCGCGCGTGATCTTGCCCACGAGCTCGGCATCGAAATCCGGCGTCGCCTTGTAGCCGTCGCCATGCCAGAGGCCGGGCTCCGTCCGTAGGCTGCGCCGACCCAGCAGATTGTCGATCACCTTCGGATTGAGCACGACCGAGACCAGCGCCTCGCGGCGCCCCGCTACTGTGGCGAGCTTGCGATCGATCGGCGGCGGCGGTGGCCAGGTCGTGAACATGAAATAGTCGAGTTCGATCACCACGCGTCTGACGCTGCCGACATCGACGGCCAGCGCCGCGAGCACCGGCAGTTCCCGCGCCATCAGCGCGGAGAAGCCGGCATTGTAGACTTGGCCGACCGCGGCCGAGACGTCGCGCGGATCGAGCCCGCGATAGACCACGGACGAGCCGATCAACAGCGTCTGCGGCTTCAGCCTGGCGATCTGGAGCGGCTTGATCAGGCGCATCTCGACGTCGAGCAGGCGGCTCGCACCGACTCCGTCGCGGGTCCAGGGCGGGTTGTCCCGGAAGACCCAGTAAGGATCGCGCCAGAGAGTCAGCGCCGCCAGCAACCCGGCCGCGAGCACCACCGTCGCCGCAAAGCAGGCGGCAAAGCTGCGGGCGTCCGAAGAACGGGACAGGGCGGCGGCGAGGCGCATGGCGCTGCGCTACAGCATCGAACCGGAAAGTGGAAACCGCTTTTCCGGGGTATCCGATCCGACGGCAGGATGGGTCGCCCCGTCGCTGGCGAGCCGGCTTGACCGTCCAACCGCCCCCGCCGATACAGTAACCCTGCCCGCTGGAGAATGCCGATGAGCGCGACCGCCCGGATTGGAATCGTCACGGTCTCCGACCGCGCCTCGGCCGGCATCTATGCGGATGAGGGCGGGCCGGCGATCGATGCCTATTTCAGGAAGGTGCTGACCTCCCCCTGGGAAGCCGTGGCGCGCATCATCCCCGACGATCGCGCCGTGATCGCCGGGACGCTGCGCGAGCTCGCCGACAAGGAAGGCTGCTGCCTGATCGTCACCACCGGCGGCACCGGCCCGGCCCCGCGCGACGTCACGCCTGAAGCGACCGAGGACGTCGTCGAGAAGCCGATGCCCGGCTTCGGCGAATTGATGCGGCAGGTCAGCCTCGCCAAGGTGCCGACCGCGATCCTCTCGCGCCAGACGGCAGGCATCCGGGGCCAATCGCTGATCGTCAACCTGCCCGGCCGCCCCCGCGCCATCGCCGAATGCCTCGACGCGGTGATGCCGGCGATCCCCTATTGCATCGACCTGATCGAGGGCCCCTGGCTCGAAACCGATCCGGCGGTGATCGCGGCGTTCCGGCCGAAGAAGTGAGATAGCCCCGGTTTTCGGAACAAGGAGGCTCAGCCCGCCGCCAGCTCCCGCCCGATCGCCTGCACGAGCTGCGGCGAGAGCGGATCCGTCCCGGCCGGAAAGCCCCCGAGCAGCGCGCCGTCGCGTCCGACAAGGTATTTGTGGAAGTTCCAGCGCGGCGTATCCGCCGGTCGTTCGCTTGCCGCCCAGCGATAGAACGGATGCGCCTCCGGCCCGCGCACGACGGACTTCTCGACGAAGGCGTAGGTCGCGCCATGGCTCTGCCGGGCGGCCTCGGCAATGGCGGCACCCTCCAACGGCTCCTGCCCGCCGAAATCATTGCTCGGCACGGCGACAAGCATCAGGCCGCGCGCCTGATAGCGCTGCCAGAGCTGCTCCAGCGTCGCCATCTGCCCGGCATAGCCGCAGCGCGTCGCCGTGTTGACGACGAGGATCGGCCGGCCGCGGTAATCGGCGAGCGGCATCCGCCCGCCACCCGGCTTGTCGAAGCCGAAGGCATGGGCGCCGGTGAGGGCCTGCGCCGCGGTATCGCGGGAGACCAGGCCGACAGCGGCAGCTCCGGCAATCCCGGCGACGATCTGGCGGCGCGACGGCAACATGGCTTCTCTCCGGTTCGACAGCCGAACGGGCGGCATCATGCCCCAAAGCAAAAAGCCCCGCAGCCGGCCGGCGCGGGGCTTCGCTTCACGATGGCGAGACCGGAAGGCCTCGGCAACTAACTCTCAGCAGGCGAGAACCTTCTTCACCCGCACTTCGAGATCGCGCAGCTCGTAGGGCTTCACGACATAATGGTCGGCGCCGTTGCTGGTCGCCTCGTCCATCTTGTCGACCGAGCGCTCGGAGGTCGCCATGATGATCTTGATCTGGTTGAGTTCCGGCACCGAGCGGATCGCGCGCAAGAGGTCGATGCCGCTCATGCCGTCCATGTTCCAGTCGAGCAGCAGCAAGTCGTAGCGTTTGGTCTGCATCTTCATCAGGGCTTCGCGGGCATTCTCCGCCTCGTCGATGTCCTGGAATTCGATCTGCTTGAGGAAATAGGTCGCCAGGCCGCGCATGCTCTTCTGGTCGTCGACCACCAGGATGCGGTATTCGCTTCTGGCCTTTGACATCTTACTCTCCTTACGCGGTGCGCAGGTTCGGCTTCTCGCCGATCAACTGGCTGACCGCGGTACCAATCTGTGTGAGTGGAACGACCCGCTCGGTCGCTCCCAATTCGTAGGCCGCTTTCGGCATCCCGTTTACCACGCAGGTTTCCCCGCTTTGGATTAACGTCTCGGCGCCGGCTTTGCGCATGGCTAACAAACCGTCAGCGCCGTCGCGCCCCATGCCAGTGAGCAGGATGCCGACCGCATGGCTGCCGACGCTGCGTGCCACGGAATGGAACATCACGTCGACGGACGGCGAATGACCGCTGACCAGCGGCCCCTCGCGCAGCACGCAGACGAACTCGCCACGCCGCTCCTCGATTTCGAGATGGCGCGGACCGCCGGGCGCCACCACGGCCATGCCGGGCCGCAGCTTATCACCGTCGGCCGCTTCGCGCACGTCGAGACCCGTCGCGGTGGCAAGCCGCGCCGCGAACTTGGCCGTATAGCCCGACGGCATGTGCTGCACGACGACGATCGGCAGCCTGAGATGCGCGAGATCCCGCATCACCGTCTGCACGGCCGGGACGCCGCCGGTCGAGGCGCCGATCGCGATCAGCGAGGTCTTGCCGCTGCGCGCCGGCTCCCGCGACGGGACGGGCGCGGCCGGGCGGGCCGGTGCGGCGGCGGCCATCTGCGTCATCTGCCGGGCGGCGGCGATCATCTTGCGGCTGGCCGCGGCGCGCTGCAGCGCCGCGACGAGATGCTTCATGAAGCCGTCGAGCGTATGGGTCGTGCCATCCGGCTTCTCGATGAAGTCGATGGCGCCGAGTTCCAGCGCCTGGATGGTGTTGTCGGCGCCCGGCCCGCCGAAGGCCGAGACGATCAGCACCGGCAGCGGGTCCTGCTTGAGGACGCGCGCCAGGAGCTTCAGACCGTGCCGGCCCGGCAGTTCGAGGTCGAGCGTCACGACGTCGGGACGGAGCTCCTGGATGGCGTCCCAGCCCTCCTCGGCGCTGCCGGCGACGCCGATCACCTCGAAGCCCGGCGCTCCGTTGATGATCTGCGTCATCAGCTTCTGCATCAGGATGGAATCGTCGACGACGAGAACCTTGACCGGGCTTGCGGAGGATAACGGCATGCTCATCACCAGACCTCCACTTCACCGGCCACCGGCTGCGTCTTGAGCCGGTTGAGATAGGCGATTTCCTGCTCGTGGCCGCTGTCGCGCGCGGTCGGCTGGACATGCTGCACCCAGGCCCGGCCCGTGGAGGGCTGGTAGTGGATGCGCCGCGAGCGCGTGCCGCCGACATCCCGCGAGACCACCGGGATGCCCTCGACCTTCAGGAACTCGTTGACGAAGGTGATGTTGCCGTCGCCGATCGCGAGCATCGTGGCGCCCGAGAGCACGCGCGCCCCGCCGAAGACCTTCGCCTCGAAATTGCTGCGCTTGGCGCCGCGCTTGAGCAGGTCGTTGATCAGCACTTCCATGGCGGTGTCGCCATAGCGCTCGCCGGCGCTGGGATCGGCATTGCCGTTGTTCTTCGGAAGCAGGAAATGGTTGAGCCCGCCGACGCCGGCGATGGGGTCGCGCATGCAGACCGAGACGCAGGAGCCGAGCACCGTCGCGACGATCTCGTCCTTGGCGGAGGTGATCTCGTGCTCGCCCGGCGCGACGGTGATGATCGTCGCCTGGAAACGTGGATCGAAATAACGGCGGGAGGACCGGGAGACGCTCATGCAGTCCTCTCGTAGATGGTGCGGCCGATCAGGCGCAGTTTCGGGTGCGGCTGCGGCAGCGATTCCGAATGCCCGAGATAGAGGAAGCCGCCTGGCGCCAGCAGCCCCACGAAACGGTCGAGGATCGAGGCCTTCGTCTGCGTGTCGAAATAGATGAACACGTTGCGGCAGAAGATCACGTCGAACGGGCCGCTCATCGGCCATTTCTCGATCAAGTTCAGTCGCTTGAAGGCGATCATCCGGCGCAGGTCCTCGACGATGCGGGCCTCGTTTCGCCCTGCCCCGCCTTCGAGCTTGAGCAACGGCTTCACGTCGCCCGGCAAGCGCTCGAACAGCTCGGCCGGATAGATGCCGGCCTCTGCCCGCGTCAGGATATCGGTGTCGATATCGGTCGCCAGGATCTTGAAATCGAGATCGCTGCGCGACCCCATCACGTCGCGGCAGGATGCGGCGATCGAATAGGGCTCCTCGCCCGAGGAGCAGGCCGCCGACCAGATGCGGATGCGGCCGCGCCGGCCACTGCGCTCCTGCAGAAGCCGCGGCATCACATCCTTGCGCAGATGGTCGAAATGGTGGCGCTCGCGGAAGAAGGCGGTGTGGTTGGTAGTCACCGCGTTGATGAGCTCGGGCAGTTCGCCCGCCGCCTGAGGCGTCTTGAGGAAGGCGCAGTATTCCGCGACCGAGTTCATGCCGAGCGCCTTGACGCGCCGCGCCAGGCGGCCGCGCGTCATCGCCTCCTTGTGCTCCCGGATGACGATGCCGGCCTGCTCATAGACCAGCGTCGCGATGAACTTCATGTCGTCGCGCGTCAACGTGACGTCGGCGAGCGCGGGCTGGGCCAGGGCGAAGGGATTGGGCGAGGCGGCTCTGGTCATCTCTCAAATCCCCATGCGGCCGCCGGCAGCGACGCGGCGAGGCTGCGGCTGCAATTGCGGCGACGGTATCGTCCGCGACGGCTGCGTGGCCGTCGGCGCCACGTTGCGCCGCGGCGGCAACGCGCCGCCGGTCACGGCATGGCCGCCGCTGAATGCTTCGACATAGGCGTGCAGTGCTGCCGCCCGTTCGGCGAGCTCCGCCGCCGCTTCGGCGCTTCGCGCGGCCAGGTCGCTGTTGTGCTTTGTGCCCTTGTCCATCTTCGCGACGCTGCGGCCCATCTCGCCGGCGCCTTGCGCCTGCTCGGTCGTCGCGCTGGCAATCTCGGAGACGGTGGTCGAGACTTTGCCGGCCGCGGCGACGATGCGCTCCAGCGCCGTGCCGGTCTCGCGGACGAAGCCGACGCCCTCGGCGACCTGCCCTTTGGACGAGGCGATCAGGCCCCTGATATCCTTGGCGGCCTGTGCCGAGCGCTGCGCCAGCGAGCGCACCTCGGAGGCAACAACGGCGAAACCCTTGCCGGCATCGCCGGCGCGCGCCGCCTCGACGGCAGCGTTCAGCGCCAGCAGATTGGTCTGGAAGGCGATCTCGTCGATCACGCCGACAATCTCGGAAATCTTCAGCGACGAGCTTTCGATGCGCCCGATCGCATCGACGGCGCGGGCGACGACGCCCTGCCCCTGCTGGGCGACGCTCATCGTCTCGCTGGCGATGTCGCCAGCCTCGCGGGTGCGGATGCTGCTGCGCCCGACCGAAGCCTTGACCTGCTCGGCTGCGGCCGAGGCTTCGCCGAGATCCGCCGCCGCCTGCCCGGCTCCCGCCGCAAGCTCCGTCGTCGCCGCATCGACCTCCGCCGCGGCATGCGAAACCCGGCCGGCGCTGTCGCGGATGGTCGCGAGCGTCGCGCCGACATGACTGAGCGCCTCGTTGAGACTGTCCTGAAGGAAACCCAGGCTGCCCTGATGGGTCACCGGGATATGGCGATTGAAATCGCCTTCAGCCACGCCCGAGACGGCATGGGCCATCTGGTCGAACGTACCTTCGAGCAGCGTGTTGATCCGGTTCAGGCCTTTGACCGCATGGCCGAGCGGCAGCGCCTGCCCCTCCGACGCCAGACGACGGGAAAAGTCGCCGGCCTCGGCAGCCTCGACCAGCGCCACGATTTCGGCGGCGAGCTTGAGGTCACCGGTCATCTCGCGCCATTCCACGGCCGTGCCGAGACTGCGGCCGTCGGCACGCATCATCGCGGTCAGGGTCAGACAGATCGTGCGACGGCCGAGCGTCAGGCGCACCGGCTGGCCGCCGAGCGGTTGGTGCTCGCCCTGCACGCGCTCCATGACGCGGCCCAGCATGTCCTTGGCGGAACAGCCCGGAAAGGCGGCACGGAAATCCTCCTGTGCCTCGCCGAAAAAGCGCAGCAGCGCCTTGCTGACATAAACGACGCGGCCGTCGGGGTCGCAGAGCATGACGCTGGCCCGGCCATGGTCGAGTGCGGCGCGCAACCGCTCTGCTTCCTGGCCCTGCTCGTGGATGGCCGCCAGCGCACGCGAAAGCTCCGCGCCTTCACCGGGGCCGGATGGATCGGGAAGCGCGATCTCCCCGCCTTCGGCGAGGCGGGCAGCAGCCGCGGCGCTGCGCGCGAGCGGGCGGGTCGCGCCCCAGGCCGCGAGGCCGCCGAACAGCGCGACCACCGTCACCGCGGCAACTCCCAGGGCGGGAGCCCCAGCGACGGCGGCATAGGATGCCAGGCTTCCGGCGAGCGCGGCCGAACCGGCGGCGAGCAGCGGCTGGCTGACCGAGAGACGTGAGAAGGGGCCGAGCGCGCTGCCCATATGGTTCGATCGTTTCTTGTTCTCGCCCGCTTCTTGAACGCTACGCTCGGGCTGGTCTCAAAGAAGGTCAGGCGGCCCGGCTGGTCTTGATCTGGGCCTCGGCGCCGCCGTCACGGATCACGGCCGCGAGGTCGAGCAGCGCGACGATATCGGTGTCGAGCAGAACGAGGCCTTCGATCAGGCCATGCTCGTCACGCTCCAGGTCGGGAGCAGGGCGAACCGCGGTAACCGGCACATCGACGATATCGGAGACCGAGTCGACCAGCAGGCCGGCGGTCTTGTCCTCGACATCGACGACCACGATGACATGGGTCGCGGTGGCGTCGGTGGCGCCGAGGCCGATCGCGGTGCGCAGGTCGTAGACCGCGAGGATCACGCCGCGCAGGTTGAGCACGCCGCGCACATGCGGCGCCGCATGCGGCAGCGGCGTCGTCGCCTGCCAGCCCTTGATCTCGCGGACCATGCCGACATCGATGCCGAAGGTGCGGTCGCCGACCTTGAAGGTCACGATCCGGCGCGCAGCCGCTTCCGGCTGTGCAGACGAGAAGTGCTTTTCGCCGAGTTGGAGGCTCATGGTCATCCAGCCATCTTGAGGTCAGATTGGGGGTTGCGGCCGCCGGACGCGGCCAACCGCAGCATCGAGTCGATATCCAGGATCAGGGCGACGAGGCCGTCGCCGAGGATCGTCGCCGCAGAGGCGCCGTTGACCGCGCCGTAATTGGCCTCGAGGCTCTTCACGACGACCTGCTGCTGGCCGACGATCTCGTCGACGGCGATGCCGACATTGTTGCCGCGCTCGGTCTCGGCGATGATCACGATGTTCTCGTTGGTCTTGCCCATCGAGCCCATGACGTCGCCCAGCCGGTAAAGCGGGGTGACCTCGCCGCGCCAGCGCTGGACTTCCTGGCCGAAGGGCAGGCGCTCGATCGGGGTCGAGGCGAGATGCTGCGTCTCGATCACCGAGGCGATCGGAATGACGTAGCGGTCGTCGCCGCAGCGGATCACCATGCCTTCGAGCACGGCAAGCGTCAGCGGCAGGGCGAGCGTGAATTTGCAGCCCCGGCCCGGCTCGGAATCGACGCTGATGCGCCCACCGAGCGATTCGACGTTGCGGCGCACGACATCCATGCCGACGCCGCGTCCCGAGACGTCGCTGACGACCTCGGCCGTCGACAGGCCGGCGGCGAAGATCAGCTGGTCGATCTCCTCGGGAGCGAGCTTCTCGTCGGCGCCGACGAGGCCGCGCGAGCGGGCCTTGGCCAGCAGCCGGTCACGGCCGATGCCGCGCCCGTCGTCGGTGACGGAGATGACGATGCGGCCGGCGCGATGCTCGGCGACCAGCTTGATCGTACCCTCGCGCGGCTTGCCGGCCTCGACGCGATCATCCGGCGTCTCCAGCCCGTGATCCATCGAGTTGCGGATCATGTGGGTCAGCGGATCGGCAAGTTCCTCGATGATCGTCTTGTCGACCTCGGTGTTCTCGCCTTCCAGGACCAGGCGCACTTCCTTGCCCAACGTCTGCGCGAGCTCGCGCACCAGGCGCGGCATGCGCTGGAACACGGCCTTCACCGGCTGCGCGCGGACCGCCATGACATGGTCCTGCAATTCGCGCGTCTGGCGCGACAGCGTGAGCATGCCTTCCGCGGTCTTGGCGTGGACGTCGTAAGGCAGCGAGCGGACGCATTCGACCAGCATCGACTGGGTGATGACGATCTCGCCGACGAGGTTCATCAGCTTGTCGATGCGGTCGAGATCGACGCGCACGCTGACGGCCTGGCGCTGGCGGGCCGCGTTGTCGGGGGCAGCCGGGGCACGCGGTGCCGCGCGGGCGACGGCGGGCGCCTCCACGGCGACAACAGGAGCGGCGACGGCAACCGGGGCCGGCGCGGGCTGGATATCGGGCTCGTTCGCGGCTTCCGGCGCCGCGCCGAGCTTGGCGAGGATCGCGGAGAGATCGGCGGCGACCGCGCTGGAGACTTCCGGCTCGGCGGCTGGTGCTTCGGCGACCTGCGGAGCCTCGGTGACAGCCTCCTCAAGGAAGTTGATCTCGAATTCCTCGTTCGCGAGGCTGAAATCGAAGCGGCCGTGCAGATCCTCGACGGACAGCTCGGTGCGCAGGTCCACATCGAAGCGCATCCAGCAATCGCTGACATCGATGCTTTCGAGCGGCGGCACCTGGCTCAGGTCGCAGCGGATCGAGACGATGTCGTCGGCCGGCAGGGAGCCCAGCACGACGCGCGGCTCGATCACGCGGCGGAACAGATCCTGCTCCGGCGCGATGCGCAGATGCACGTCGCGGCCTGGCTTGTTCGATGCGGGCGCAGGCGCAGCGACCGGCTCATCGTCCCAGCCGTCATCGGAAGCCGCGGCAGCGGGGGCAGCCGTCTTCGCCTCGACCATGGCGAGCAGGTTGCCGAGCGCGGCAATCCCGATGGGCGCGTCATTGTTGGCGGCGGGAGCGACCGGCTCCGGAGCAACCGGCGCGGGCGGCGGCGGCGCGGCGACGGGGGCCTGCGGCTCCTTGCCGACCTGTTCGAGCGCGGCCAGAAGATCGGGCCGCTCGGTCGCGGGCTCGTCGTTGCGCGCGGCCGAGACCAGATCGGCGACGGCATCGGCGCAGCGCAGGAACAGCGTGAACGGCGCATCCTCGACGGCGACGCGGCCGGACCTCAGATGGTCGAGCGAAGCCTCGAAGACATGCGCGAAACCGACCAGCTCCGTGCAGCCGAAGGCGCCCGCGCCACCCTTGATCGAGTGAATGGCGCGGAAAGCCGCATTGACGTCCTCAGAATCGGTCGAGCCCTCGTCGAGAGCCTGGAGCTTTTGCTCCAGCGCGCCGAGGAGCTCTTCGCACTCCTGGAAGAATGTCTGCTTGAGTTCTGCCAACGGATCCATCGGCCGACCTTCAGTTCTGGTAGCGCGCGACGAGGCCGAGCAGCGTGTTGGGTTCGAAAGGCTTGACCATCCAGGCGCTGGCGCCGGCGCGACGGCCTTCCGCCTTGATCTCGGCGCCGTTCTCGGTGGTCAGCACGATGATCGGCGTGTTCTGCCCGGCCGGGCGCGAGCGGCAAGCGCGGGTGAACTCGATGCCGTCCATGATCGGCATGTTGAGGTCGGTAATCACCAGATCGGGGCGGAACTGGTCGAACTTGGTGAGCCCATCCTCGCCGTTCTCGGCTTCGGCCACCTCGTGGCCGGCATTGCGGAGCGTCAGGCTGAGCAGGCTAAGCAGAGTCTTGGTATCGTCAATCGCCAGGATTTTCATACCTGATCACTCCAGAACGAGAGCGCTGTGAGCGGCATCGAAGCCGATCGCCCGCAAGGATTCGCGGCATTCCTCGGAAGCCGCCCTGAGCGTGACCGAAAGCCCCCGCGCGGCGGCGCTGGTGGCTGCGGAATGAAGGAGCTGAATCCAGAGACTGGGCAGAGGCCCGGCCTCTGCGCATTCGACGGCGACACTTTCCCGCTGTTCCAGCGCGACCAGAAGCTGGTTGCGGAACGTCGCGGCCTCGGACCGGCCGAGGAAAGGGGGAAGCGAGACAGTGATGACCATGAAGGGCGACCCAGGATTGCGCCTGGAGCATCGGGGCAAACTGGTAAAAACTTCGCTAAATATGTTCAGCCGCATCAATACTCTTGGCATTTTCGCGGCAAGCACGACCTACCTGGGGTTGCCGTCGAACGCGACGGCGATCCGACGAGGCCTCAGCGCGCACGCAAGCGCGCCGTGGCGCCTGCCCGAGGGCGAACCTTGCCGTTGCATTCCCCTTGGATAGCGTCTGATGCGTCGCTCAGAAGATGGCGTTGCTGATCGCGCGCGGCACCAGCGTGATCTTGCCAGCCGCTTCCCTGTATTTTCGGGGCATGTTGATGACACCCGACAGGTGAAGCCAGAGATTGTTGGGCGAGATCGGCTTGGTGACGATCTCATGCGCACCGAGCTTCGCGGCCTGGACGACCGAACGCCGGTCCGGCCGCTCCATCATCACCAGCACCGGCGCCTTGGCGAAGGGCGAGGTCTTGAACGACCGGATCGCCGCCAGGCACTTGATGCTGTTGCCCTCCGGCATGTCCCAATCGAGGATGACGATGTTCGGCTGCTTCTGGATGAAGGTCGAGGCCGCGGAGGACAGGTCGGATGCCTCGAAGATGCGGTTGAGCTGCGCCTGGTACAGCATCGTGCGCACGATCCGGCGGTAATGCGGGCTCGGATCGATGAGCAGCACCGACAGGTTGGGAAAGGATGGCGCGATATGCATGGCGCAGACTCGGAAACTCGCTCACTCAACTCGACAGGGCACGCACGGACGAAGCACTAGACCTTGAGGCCGAAGCGGAAGGCGCCCCAGTGCCGGCCCTTGACCATGATCGGCGCCGACAGGTCCTCCATCACGAGGAACTGCCCGCCGCCCATGTCGCGCCGGTAGCTCTGCAACAGGAAAGGCTTGCGGCTCCGTGCGGCGGCCAACCCGGTCCGGTCGTCGAAGATGCGCCGGTTGCGGCAATTGGCGTTGTTCCAGACCGGATCGCTGCCCTGCGGTTGCGCGTATTTGCGATTATGCGTCGGCAGGAAGCCGTTGCGGTCCACCGCCGCGCAGAACACGATCCGCCCGTTCGAGGTCAGGAGCTCTTCCTGCAGCGGCGGCAGCAGCCGGTCGGTCAGCGCGACGAAGCGCGTCATGTGCTGGGCCGGGTCGGAGCCCGGAATCGGCCGGTAGGCCTCGTCGAACAGGTCGGCAAGCGCGATCTCCCCACGCACCAGCGCCGCCTCGAACAGTTCGCTGATCGTGCCGGCCGTCGCCATCGCCGTCGCGATCAGCTCCGACTGAGCCGTCCGCACGCCGGACGCCGCGATCGAGCCGAGGATGCCTTCGCTGATCGCCACCAGCGCCTCGGTGCCCTGCCCCGCCTGCTGCAGATTGTCCGTGGAGGTGTCGACCCCGGCTACGAGGCCCGCTAGGTCCTGCCCTGCCTTCGTGCAGGCCTCGGCATTCTCCCGCGTCGGCCGCGACACCGCCTCGATCTCGCCGATCAATTCGACCACCGAGCGACCGAAGCTGTCGAACTCGCCGATCTGCTGCGAAATGGTCTGGCTGCCCGCCTGCGCGCGCTGCGCCGTCTGCGCGTTTTCCTGGCTGCGGCGGGCGACCGCGTCGACGGCCTTCACCAGCTGATCGAGCTGCGCGGCGCTCGCCGCAGTCGCTTCGCGCGTCTGCTCCGCCAGCGCCTTCACGGCCGCGGCGATGACGGCGAAGCCCTTGCCGGCCTCGCCGCTACGGGCCGCCTCGACGCCGGCATTGATCGAGAGGAGCTGGATCTCGCGGGTGATCGACTGGATCGCATCGCTCGACGCCCGCGCCTTGTGCGCATCGCCGACGGCCTGCGCCAGCACCTGCGACATCGACTGGGCCTCTTGCGACAGGGTCTCGATATCGACCTGCGCGGCATTGAGCCCGAGCCGGACCGATTTCGTTACGCGTTCGAGACCGTTACGGACACCCGAGGCAGCCACTTGCGCGCCCTCAGCCGCCTGCCGGATCGCATTGTTGGCCTGCGACACCTGCTCGACTGCGCCGACCACGCGGCGCAGACCGGCCGTCTGCTTGTCGAATTGCTGAGTCACGTCGCCGACGCGCCCGGCGATATCGGTGATCTCGGCGCTGAGCTTGCCGAAACGGGCGGCGATCTCGCGCACGGCGCGCTCGGCACCGGCCTCCATCGGCTCGCCCGCGGGCCCCGACGCCACCGCATGAACCGGCAGATCGAGCTTGCGAGCCAGTGCATGCATGGCGGGGCGCCCCTTCAACCCGGGAGGAATTCTTCCGGAAATGTAGAGAAACGCGGTAAATCGCCGGTTAAGAGCCTGTTCAGGGGGGGGACCACTTTCGGCGGACATGCCGGATTGCGATATTGCCCTAGGGTCAACTGCGGTGCACGTCCGTGCTATAGCTGTCGCGATCGACGGCGGACCCGCAACGGGACACGCGCGTTGAGCCAGAAGCCAACACGCCCGAACGCTTTCCGGAGGAATTCCATGACCGTAATCTCCGCCGTCTCCCGCCGCGGCCTGCTCGGCCTGGGCGCCGCTGCGCTCGCCATCTCCGCCGCTCCGCGGGTCTGGGCTCAGGCCGCCGCCCCCGCAGCGCCGGCCGGGCCGTTCTCGCTGCCGAAGCGCGCCTACGAGGCCAATGCGCTGGAGCCGCATATCGACGCGGCGACGATGGATATCCACTACAACCGCCACCACGCAGCCTATGTCACTGCGCTGAACAACGCCGCCAAGGACAATGGCGTCATCGCCAAGGCCTCGGTCGCCGAGCTGATCGCCGATCTCGGTCAGGTGCCCGAGAGCATCCGCACCCTCGTCCGCAACAATGGCGGCGGCCATGCCAACCACAGCATGTTCTGGGAGATCATGGCGCCGGGCGCCGGCGGCGCGCCGACCGGCGAGGTCGCCGAGGCGATCACCCGCGACCTCGGCGGCTTCGACAAGTTCAAGGCCGATTTCGAGGCGGCGGGCCTGCGCGTCTTCGGCTCCGGGTGGGTCTTCGTCACCGTCGACAAGGCCGGCAAGCTCGCCTTGCTCGGCAAGCCGAACCAGGACAGCCCGATCATGGACAAGCAGATGGTCCTGCTCGGCAACGACGTCTGGGAGCACGCCTATTACCTGAAATACCAGAACCGCCGCGCCGACTACCTCAAGGGCTGGTGGAACGTGGTCGACTGGAAGAAGGTCAACGAGCGCTACGCCGCCGCCAAGGCCGGCAAGCTCGCAATCTGATCTAACCAGCTTCAGTCACTTTAGAAAACGCAGGTCATCCCGGACGGAGCGAAGCGAAGATCCGGGATCCATGCCTGAACCTTCATCGGAAGCGCTCCGGCATGGATCCCGGGTCAAGCCCGGGATGACCGCGTGGTTCCTGTGGTCGTGCGGGTCGGGTCTAGTGCCCGACCTTGGCGCCCCGCGTTCCCTCGCTGAGCCGCGGCAGGAACCAGGCGAGGAGACCCATCAGCGGGATGAACGAGCAGATCTTGTAGACCGCCTCGATGCCGAGGATGTCCGCGAACTCGCCGAGCAGCGCGGCAGCGAGACCGCCGAGCCCGAAGGACAGCCCGTAGAAGAAGCCGCCGACCAGCCCGACGCGGCCAGGCAAGAGCTCCAGCGCATAGATCAGGATCGCGGCGAAGGCGCTCGACATGATCAGGTTGATCACGATCGTCAGCACGCCGGTCCAGAACAGGTCGGCATAGGGCAGGATCAGCGTGAAGGGCAGCGCGCCCAGGATCGAGAACCAGATGATCTTGTTGCGGCCGATCCGGTCGCCCAGCATGCCGCCGCCCAGCGCGCCCGCCGCCGAGGAGGCGAGGAACAGGAACAGCATCACCTGCGAGTTCTGGATCGAGATGCCGAACTTGCCCATGAGGTAGAAGGTGTAGAATGAGGAGAAGCTCGCCGAATAAGCGTTCTTCGAGAACAGCAGGATGATCAGGATTGTGATCGCGAAGGCGACCGAGCGCTTGCCCGGCCGGGCCGGTGCTACGCTCGCCGTGGCAACCTTCGGCGGGCGCGCCCTGTCGAGCTTCGCATAGCTCGCCGCCGTCCAGACCATCAGCATCATCGCGACGAGCGCCGCGACCGAGAACCAAGCGAGGCTGCCCTGCCCGCGGGGCACGATGATGAAGGCGGCCAGCAGCGGCCCGAGCGCGCTGCCCGTCTGCCCGCCGACCTGGAAGATGCCCTGCGCCAGACCATGCTGCCCGCCGGAGGCATTGCGCGCCATGCGGGTCGCCTCGGGGTGGAAGATCGAGGAGCCGATACCGACGCAGGCCGCCGAGAGCAGCAGGAACCCGTAGCTGCCGGCATAGGCGAGGCCGATGAGGCCAGCGAGCGTAAAGCCCATGCCGACCACCATCGAATAGGGCATCGGATGCTTATCGGTGTAGAGCCCGACCGCCGGCTGCAGCAGCGAGGCCGAGACCTGGAAGGTCAGCGTGATCAGGCCGATCTGGCCGAAATCGAGCCGGTAGGCTTCCTTGATGATCGGGTAGATCGCCGGGATCAGCGACTGGATCATGTCGTTGAGCAGATGCGTCACGCTGAGAGCAATCAGCACCGGCATCATGGCGCGTTGCGGCAGGGAGGCGGTCGGCGCGCTGGCGGTCATCTGGCTAAGTCCCGCGGCATCTCCGGCAGGCCGATTCCCGCCTCGTGAAGCGGTCGAAGGCTCTAGAGGATTGCCGCCGGCCGCACAATTTCATGAGCCGGCACCTCGGCAATGCCTCCGTTGCATGCCGGACCATGATTTCGCGCGCCGAAAGCCGTCCTATTCGGCCATATCGCTGTTGATCGAGTCGACCAGACCGCTTTTTAGGTTGATCCCGCGCCCATTCCTGCCGAGATTGCCCCCTTTCATGGGAGGTTGACTGAATGTCTCTGCGTTTTCGTTCGAAATTGACCGCCGCCGGCCTCGCGCTCGGCGCCGTGGCGCTGGTGGCCGGCATCGCCGTCGCCCAGGCTCCCGCCTTCTTCCGCATCGGCACCGGCGGCACGGCCGGCACCTATTATCCGATCGGCGGCCTGATCGCGAACGCGATCTCGGCTCCGCCGCAGCTGGTCGCGACCGCCGTCGCCAGCAACGGCTCCGTCGCCAATGTCAACGCCATCGTCGGCGGCGCGGCTGAATCCGGCTTCGTGCAGGCCGACGTCGCCTTCTGGGCCCATTCCGGCACCGGCGTCTACGACGGCAAGCCGAAGGTCGAAGAACTGCGCTCGATCGCCAATCTCTATCCCGAGAGCGTCCATCTCGTCGTCCGCAAGGCCTCGAACGTGAAGAGCGTCGCCGACCTCAAGGGCAAGAAGGTCTCGCTCGACGAGCCGGGCTCCGGCACCCTGCTCAACGCCAAGGCGATCCTCGCCGCCTTCGGCGTCACCGAGAAGGACATCACCGCCGAGTATCTCAAACCGAACCAGGCGGCCGAGAAGATGAAGGACGGCTCGGTCGATGCCTTCTTCTTCACCGGCGGCTTCCCGGCGGCGGCGATCTCCGAGCTCGCCTCGACCGGTTCGGGCATCGACATCCTGCCGATCACCGGCGCCCCGGCCGAAAAGCTCGCCAAGGACTCGCCCTTCTTCGCCGCCGACGAGATCCCGGCCGGCACCTACAAGGATGTCGGCGCGGTGAAGACCGTCGCGGTCGGCGCCCACTGGGTCACCTCCTCCAAGATCTCGGCCGACACCGTCTATGCCGTGACCAAGGGCCTGTGGAGCGACAAGGCCCGCGCGGCGCTCGATGCCGGCCACGCCAAGGGCAAGGTGATCCGCAAGGAAACCGCGCTCTCCGGCCTGCAGGGCGTGCCGCTGCATCCGGGCGCCGAGAAGTTCTACAAGGAAGCCGGCCTGCTCAAGTAAGCAGACCCCGCGTCCATACATCTGATCCGTCATCCCGGGCGGGCAAAGCCCGACCCGGGATCCATTCCGGAACCGTTCCGGCATGGATCCCGGCTCTACGCTACGCTCCGGCCGGGATGACGGCGCTTTTATTTGACGGCGCGGATCGCGCTGCTCTCAGCTCGACCGCCGAGGTTCTTCCCATGGCCAATCAGCCCTCCGCCGCCGAACTCGCCAAGCTCGAGGAAGAACTCGACCCGGAAATGCAGTTCCGCAAGGTGCCGCATGGCACCGCGCTGCTGATCGGCGGCCTGCTGCTCGCGCTGTCGGCCTTCCATTACTACACCGCTGGCTTCGGCCTGATGCGCGAGACCACGCATCGCGGCATCCACCTCGCCTTCGTGCTCGGGCTGATCTTCCTTGTCTTCTCCGCACGCAAGAGCGAGGCCGGCACCGTTTATCCCTCGACCGTGTTCCGCCCCGGCGGCGTGCCGCTCTATGACTGGATCTGCGCGGCGGCGGTCGCCGTCGCCAGCCTTTACGTCCCCTGGATCTTCGAGGACCTCGTCTTCCGCGTCGGCAACCCCTCGCCGCTCGACGTGACGATGGGCACGATCACCATCGTCCTGATGATCGAGGCGACGCGCCGCGCCATCGGCTGGGGCCTGCCGCTGATCGCGCTCTTCGCCATCGTCTACGCGCTCTTCGGCAACTGGTTCCCCGGTATCTTCCTGCACCCCGGCGCGACCTGGTCGAACCTCGTCAACCACCTCTACCTGACCAGCCAGGGCGTCTATGGCGTCGCGCTCGGCGTGGTCGCGACTTATGTCTTCCATTTCGTGCTGTTCGGCGTGCTGGCGACCCGCATCGGCCTCGGCCGCCTGTTCCTCGGCGTCGCCGCGGCGGTCGCCGGCCGCTTCGCCGGCGGCCCGGCCAAGGTCTCGATCTTCGGCTCGGCCCTGTTCGGGATGATCTCGGGCTCCTCCGTGGCGAACACGGTCACGGTCGGCTCGCTCACCATCCCGATGATGATCCGCCTCGGCTACCAGCGCCATTTCGCGGCCGCCGTTGAATCGACCGCTGCGACCGGTGGCCAGATCACCCCGCCGATCATGGGCGCCGCCGCCTTCCTGATGGTCGAGTTCCTCAACCTGCCCTATGCGACGATCATCATCGCCGCGATCGTGCCGGCCTTCATGCATTTCTTCGGCGTGCTGATGCAGGTGCATTTCGAGGCGCGCCGCTCCGGCATGGGCGGCATGACCGATGCCGACGCACCGAAGCTCCGCGAGGTCTTCGCCCGCGACTGGCCGACCATCGCTCCGCTCTTCGCGCTGATCGTCGTGCTCTTCACCGGCTACACGCCCTATCTCGCCGCCTTCTGGGGCATCACCGGCTGCATGCTGGTCGGCCTCGCACATTACCGCGCGCCGGCAGCGTTGGCGCTGGCGCTCGCCATCGGCATCGCCGCCCCGACCGAACTGCTGCGCGTGCCGGGCGTCAACGCGGCGCTGGTAGCAACCGCCTTCGCCGTCATGGCGCATGGCGTTCTGCTGCGCTCGACCGAGGGCCGCAAGCGCGTCAACGACATGGTCGATGCCTTCGTCCTCGGCGCGAAATATGCCATCGGCGTCGGCGCGGCGGCTGCGACCGTCGGCATCATCGTCGGCGTGGTCACGCTGACCGGCGTCGGCTTCAAGATCTCCTGGATCGTGACCTCGCTTGCCGATCAATGGGCCAAGGGCCTCATCGACATCGTCCCGTTCCTGCCCTTCGACATCAAGAGCGCGACGCTGTTCTTCACGCTGCTGCTGACAGGCATGGTCTGCATCCTGCTCGGCTGCGGCGTGCCGACCACGGCGAATTACATCATCATGGTGACGGTGGCGGCGCCCGCGCTCGGCATGCTCGGCGTCAACCCGCTCGTGGCGCATTTCTTCGTGTTCTATTACGGCGTGCTCGCCGATATCACGCCGCCGGTGGCGATCGCCGCCTATGCCGGGGCGAGCATGGCCGGCGCCGATCCGTTCAAGACCGGTAACACGGCCTTCCGGCTGGCGCTCGGCAAGGTGCTGGTGCCCTTCGTCTTCGTGTTCTCGCCGTCGATGCTGATCATGGCGCCGGGATTCACCTGGACCGAGTTCGTCGGCTCGACCGCCGCCTGCATGGCCAGCATCACCCTGCTCTCGGCCGCCTTCTCCGCCTGGCTGCTCGCGCCGCTGGCGATGTGGGAACGGCTCGTCCTCGCCGTCGCGGCCCTGCCGATGATCCTGGCGACGCCCG
The DNA here is from genome assembly GCF_057809495.1 of Allobosea sp. FG18. Lineage (NCBI taxonomy): Bacteria > Pseudomonadati > Pseudomonadota > Alphaproteobacteria > Hyphomicrobiales > Alloboseaceae > Allobosea > Allobosea sp. FG18. The sequence continues at coordinate 167,851 of NZ_JBMDKB010000003.1, read as the reverse complement.
CTTCGATCGTGGCCGGCCTCATCATCGGTGCGCCCGTCCTGTTTAGGCAGGTCATCGCCCGCAAGGCGGCGCCCGCCCCGGCCTGAGCCGGGGCGCGCAGCCCTCTCACGCCACCTTGTCGAGCGGATAGAGCGGCCGGCGCACCCGGCGATAGGGCAGCTTGCCGAGATCGGGCGTGCAGAGCGCCCCGCTGTCGCAGACGGTGACCTTACCGGCGATCGGCTCGAAGGCGGCGCGGAAATGCTGCATCGACTTCAGCCCCACGACACGTTTCGCCGCCGGATCGATGCCGAAAGCGCGCAACTGCTGCAGATCGTTCATCTGCGCGCGGATGGTGGTGACGAGGATTTCGATGTCGCCGACGCGCAGCACGGCACAGGGGCCCCAGCTCGCCTGGAGACCGCCGATCATCGGGCCATCGCCGGTATAATCGCCGTCGCTGACGCTGACGAGCGTGCCGGTGAGTTCAAGCGGGCCGCCACCGATCTCGGGATCGACCTTGCCACCGAGCCTGACCGAAACCGTCGAGCCCGGCTTGCCCTTGCGCAGTTCGGCCGCGACCTCCGGATCGACCATCGGCCCGAAACAGGCGTCCTTGAGATCGGCATCGATCATGCCCTTGAGCAGGCCGGTCGCATCGCCATAGCCGCCGCCACCGGGGTTGTCCGCGTAGTCCGCGATGATCAGCGGCCCCTTCGTCGCGACATAGGTCTTCGCTTCCGCGACCGCCTCCTCGACCGAAAGGAACGGCGTCACCACGTCGAAGCGGCGCTGCCACATATCCTCGACCATCGCCTCGGCGAAGGCCTGGTGCTTCTCGCGCTCGCCCTCGCAGGTGACGAGCACGGTCGGGCCGACCTCATGGATATCGGCATTGCCGAAGCCGCCATTGACGCTGACGGCGAAAACTCCGGCTTCGTTCTCGTAGGCCCTGGCCTTGGCGATGCGCTCGACCATCGGGCCGATATCGGTGCGCCCGCCATTGACCTCCTCAAGCATCGGCCGCTCGGCGCGCAGCGTCACCGGCCTGATCTCGCCCTTCATGGTCCGCTGCAGGATGCCGGCGGCAAGCTTGCCGATCTCGCGCATATCGACATGCGGATAGGTCTTGTAGGAGACGACGATGTCGGCGAGGTCGGTCATCTTGCGGGTGACGTTGGCATGGGGGTCGAGCGTGATGCCGATCGGCACGTCCGGCCCGAGCACGGCGCGCACCCGCTCCAGCAACTCGCCCTCGCCGTCCTCGCAGAACTCCGTGACCATGGCGCCGTGCAGGCCGAGCAGCACGCCGTCGATCTTGCCGGCATGCGCTTTCGCGGTCTCCACGATCACGCCGGCGATCCGGTCGAAGGCATCGCGCGTCACCGGGCCGGAGGGCTGTGCGGCGGCACTGATCGCATGGATGACCGTCCAGCCGGCCGGGCGGCCGATATCGAGGAAACCGGCGATCGGCGTATTGGCCTCGGCCCGCGCGGCGATGGCCTCATCGCCGAGCTTGATGCCGCGATCGGTGAAGGCGGCGTAGTCGGCCGGGCAGCGGCTGAAGGTGTTGCTCTCATGCGAGAACTCGGCGGTCAGGACGGTGAAGCTCATGGCGTTCCTCTGGCTGCTTTCGCGCGTTATTGGGGGCTTCAGCCGTCCCGAAGCGGGCGGCGGATATCGAGCGCCTCGATCAAGGCGTCGCCGAAGACATTGATGGCGATGACGGCCGTGGCGATGACGAGGCCGGGGAAGATGATGATCCAGGGCGCGATGAAGATCTGCGCGGTGCCGGAGCTCATCATCGCCCCCCAGCTCGGCACGGGCGGCTGCGCGCCGAGCCCGAAGAAGCCGAGCGTCGCTTCGAGCACGATCGCATCGCCCGTCGCCAGCATGCCGGCGACGATGACCGGCGTCATCGCGTTGGGCAGAAGATGCAGGAAGAGTACGCGGGCAGGCCTCGCGCCCGCCGTCACCGCCGCATCGACGAAGAGCTCGCCCTTGAGAGCCATCACCTGCGCCCGCGTCAGGCGGGTGAATTGCGCGAGATAGGCGATCGCGATGGCAATCGCCGTCGAATGCAGCCCGGGCCCCAGGATCGCGATCAGGATCAGCGCCAGCAGGATTTCCGGGAAGGACCATGTCAGGTCGACGAAGACGGTAACGACCTTGTCGAAGACGCCGCCGAAATAGCCGGCGGCGGCGCCGAGCGTCGCACCCATCAATACCGAGAGCGCAATCGAGAGCACACTGACGCTGAGCGAGGTACGCGCCCCCTGGATGATGCGTGAGAGCAGGTCTCGCCCGAACTCGTCGGTGCCGAGCCAATGCGCGACTGACGGCGGCGTATTGGCCATGGAGAGTTTCTGCGCGGCATAGTCGTAGGGTGCGATCCAGGGCGCGAAGATCGCGCACAGCACGAGCGCGAGCAGGAACAGCGCGCAGATGGCGCCGCGCGGCGACCGGACGATGCGGCCGGCGAGGGATTTGCGGCTCATCGTGCACCCATCGCTTCGCGCAGGCGCGGGTCGAGCGCCGCCTGGGCGAGATCGCCGATCAGCGTGCCCAACATCACCGCAATCGCCAGCATCAGCAGGCAGCCCTGAACCAGCGGATAGTCGCGCTGGCCGAGCCCCGTGATCAGAAGGGAGCCGAGCCCCGGCCGGGCGAAGACATACTCGACCGTGACAGCGCCACCCAGAATCCAGCCGATGCGCAGGCCCAGAATGGTCATCACCGGCAGCATCGCCTGCTGCAGGATATGGCGGAGCTGGACGCGCCAGAACGGCACGCCCTTGGCCTGCAGCACGCGCACGAAATCCCGCTGCGAGATCTCGACCATCGCCGCGCGGGTGACGCGGGCGATCAGTGCTGTGCCGCCGATGCCGATGGTCAGCGCCGGCAGCACCAGCGCGTCCCATGTCCTTGCCCCCGAGACCGGGAACCACTCGAACTGCACGGCGAACATCAGGATCATCAGGAGCGCCAGCCAGAAACTCGGCAGCGTCGAACCGAGCAGGATGAAGCCCATCACCGCTCGGTCGAACAGGCTGTCCCGAAAGGAGGCCGCGAGCACGCCGGTGACGATCCCGACCACGGTCGAGAAGATCAGCGCCGTGCCGCCGAGCGCCAGGCTATGCGGCATGTTCTCGGCGATGAGCTGCGAGACCGGCTGGCGCATCACGATGGCATCGCCGAAATCGCCGGTGACGACCTTGGCGAGCCAGCGCCCGTACTGGACCAGCAGTGGCTGGTCCAGCCCGTAGCGGGCGATCATCTGCGCCCGCTGCTCGGGCGAGGAGCCGACCTGGATCAGATGTTCCAGCGGATCGCCCGGCACGAGATGGATGATCATGAAGATCACCAGCGAGACGGCGAGGAAGACCGGCACCAGCATGGCGAGGCGCCGGATCGCGAAGCGCAGCAAGGGATCGATCTCCTACGCGAATTCGTCCCGGCTCAGTTGGCCGGGGCGATGTCGATCATCGACTGGCTGGAGAAGCCGATGCCGCGGATCTTCTCGGGCATCACGACGCGCTTGCCATAGGCCAGGCTCTGCACCGGCTGATAGATCGGCGCGAACGGGTACTGCGACAGCACATACTCGTGGTACTTCGTGAAGTTCGCGACGCGCTCGTCCCAGGTCTTCGACTTGTTCATGGCGATGTCGTTGAGCTTCTCCGCCTCGGGGTCGTTGAACATCGAGACATTGGGGTAGCCCGCGCGCTTGGCCGCGAAGAACCAGTCGACGATATCGGCATTGGTCCACTGATAGGCGCGCACCGCGAGCTGGTGCTCGGTCTTCTTGCGGTACTGCGCATTGATCGAGCCGGCATCGATGATGCTGATATCGGCCTGCATGCCGACCGCCTTGAGCTGCGCCTGGACGATCTCGGCGAGGCGCTTGAACTCGGTGCCGTTCTGGGCCCAGAGCTTCACTTCGAGGCGCTTGCCGTCCTTGACGCGGATGCCGTCCGGACCGGGCTTCCAGCCGGCCGCGTCGAACACCTTCTTCGAGCGCTCCGGGTCATAGGAAATCTTGTACTTGGGATCGACCTGCGATTCCTTCAGCGAGGAGATCAGGAAGGTGTCGGCGGTCGCGCCATTGCCGCCATAGAGGCTGGTCAGGATTTCCTTCTGGTTCACGGCGAAGGCCGTCGCCTCGCGCACCTTCACGTCGGTGAACGGCTCGACACTGGTGTTGATCGGCATGTAGACCACCTCGTTGCCGGGGATGGTCACGAGCTTCACCGCCTTGTCGGCCTGGATGCGCGGCAGGAAGTCGGTGGGCACATTGACGAGCACGTCGGCGCCACCGGTCTTCAGTTCGAGATAGGCGGTCGATTCCTCGCCGATCTCGCGGAAGGTCAGCTTCTTGAACTTGGCCGGCCCCTGATTCTTCGACAGGGCGGAGGCCGATTTGTAGTCGTCATTGCGCACGAGCACGGTCTGCTGGCCGACCGTGAACTGCTGCATCTTGTAGGGGCCGGTGCCGATCGCCTCGGTCACGCCGAACTTGTCGCCCAGAGCCTGATAGGATTTCGGCTCCGGAACGCACATGAAGGAGCTTGCGAGATTGAACAGCAGGTTCGGGTCGGGATGCTTCATGTGGAAGCGCACGGTCAGGTCGTCGACAACCTCGACCTTCTCGATCGCCTCGACGGTGAAGGCATTCTCCGTGCCCTTGAACTGCGGCACCCACCATTCGATCGTCTTGGCGTTGAACGGCTCGCCGTTGTGAAACTTCACGCCTGGCTTGAGCTTGAAGGTCCAGAGCTTGCCATCCGGGCTCGATTCCCAGGAGGTCGCGAGCTGGCCGTGGAAGCTCTGGTCGGCATCCTGCACCACCAGCCGGTCGTAGATCAGCGTCGTCGCCGTGTTGAGCTTCGTCGCCTTGATCGGGTTATAAGTCGGCGCACCAACGAGGCGCGCGGTCATCACGAACGTGGCCTCCTGCGCCAACGCCGTGCCGGCGGCAAGCGCCGACAGGCCCAGCGCCAGAATGCTCCCCTTCATCATCGTCTTCATCCCGCTTCCCCTTTTGTTTCGAGATGTTGCGAAAGGCTGTGATCGCGGCCGTCAGCCGAGCGGGCCGGAACTGTCCCCGACATGGCCGGTGAAGCGGCCGTAGAGCTCGGCCATCCGGTTCAGCCGCGCCTCGACCTGCGGTCCGAGCTCGACGAAGACCGCGTTGATCAGCAGGTTACTCAGGCTCGCCATCTGGGCGGTCGAGTCCCAGAACAGGTTGAACTCGGTCGAGACGACCAGCATCTCGTCGACGAGTCCCTGCCCCCAGTCGCAGAAGGAATCGGTGATGAGCGTGGTCTTGATGCCCGCCGCCTTCGCCTGCTCGGCCAGCACCTTGGCCATGCGCGAATAGCGCCGCGCCTCGAAGATCACGAGGCAGCGCTCGGTCTCGCCCGACAACAGCAGGTCCGAGAAATTGCCGGCGGCGAGATCCGCGAGATGCACGCCGTCGCGCAGATACTGCAGCTGGTTGGCGAGGTACTGCGCGAGCCCGCGCTCGGTCTGGAAACCGGTGACGCAGACGGAAGACGCCGTCGCCAGCCGGCGGGCGACGCGCTTCCACTCCTCGCTCTGGGCCAGCTCGTAGATGCGCACGAGCCCGGCGATCTCCAACTGGAGGCTGCGCGCGAGCTGATCGTCGCCGGCCAAGCTGCGCTGCTGGAAATCGCGCAGACGGTCGCTGATCAGCCAGGGCCTGTCGCCGATCTCCTCGGCGAGATTGGCCTTGAGGTCCTTCAGGCTCTTGTAGCCGAGCGTCCGGCAGAAGCGCCCGACCGTCGGCTCGCTGAGCGAAACCTTCTCGGCCAGGCTCGCCGCCGTCTCGAAGGGCAGGCTCGGCATCTGCGCCAGCATATAGCTCGCCAGCGCCTTGTCGGCCCTGGAGCCGTTGGCGAGGCAAGCCTGCAATCTCTGGCGAAGCGTCTGCGACATCGGCACTCCTGCGCGTCTAGAGATCAAGAAATTTTTCTTTCAAACTGTCAAACAGTTTTTATTTTCTTGCAAAAATGCTTCGCTTGAGGCTCGGTTCCGCTGCGCCTATTCCAGAGAGATGGGGAGGATTCCAGCGACGATGGCGACCGCGACAGGACAGGCCGATGTGATCGTGCTCGGCGCTGGCATCGTCGGCGTCAGCGTGGCGCTGCACCTGCAGGAGCGCGGCAAGACCGTCCTGCTCGTCGATCGCGGCGAGCCGGGCGCCGAGACCAGCCATGGCAATGCCGGGCTGATCGAGCGCTCCTCCGTCGTGCCCTATGCCTTCCCGCGCGATCTCGCGACGTTGGCCAGCCTCGCCTCGAACCGCTCGATCGCTGTGCGCTATCGGCCGGCCGCACTGCTGCGCATGGCGCCCTGGCTGGCACGCTACTGGTGGAACTCGGCCCCGAACCGGCTGGATAAACTGGGCCGCGCCATCCTCCCGCTGATCGAGCGCTGCATCGAGGAACACCGGCGCTGGACGAAAGCCGCCGGCACCGAGGCCCTGATGCGCGGCGAAGGCTGGATCGAGCTTTACCGCAGCCGGCAAGGACTCGACGCGGCGATCCGCGGAGCGGTCGAACTCGCCGCCTATGGCCTCAGCTATGACCTGCTCGATGACGCCGCCCTGCGCCGCCTTGAGCCCGGCCTGATCTCCGGCAGCGTTTCCGGCGCGGTGCATTGGCGCGACCCGGTCACCGTCAGCGATCCCGGCGCAGTGACGCGCGCCTATGCCGCGCTGTTCGTCGCCCGAGGCGGCCAGTTGAAGCCGGCTGATGCGGCCAGCTTGCAGCAAGACAACGGGGCTTGGCGGCTATCCGCCGATGGCCATAACTGGCAGGCGCCTGAGACCGTCGTCGCGCTCGGCCCGTGGTCGAACGACCTGTGCGAGCGCTTCGGATATCGCTTCCCGATCGGCTTCAAGCGCGGCTACCACATGCATTACGAGAGCGCCGCCGAAACGGCACCGCAGCATCCGCTTTGCGATGCTCAGGCCGGCTTCGTGCTGACCTCCATGCAGCGCGGCGTCCGCCTGACGACGGGGATCGAACTCGCCGGCCGCGACGAGCCCTCCGATTCCTGGCAGCTCGACCGGGCCGAGCGCATCGCGCGACAGATCGTACCGCTGGGCCGACGCCTCGATGCCGAACCCTGGCGCGGCGCCCGCCCCTGCCTGCCCGACATGCTGCCGATCATCGGCGCGGCGCCACGCCATCGCGGCCTGTGGTTTGCCTTTGGACATGCCCATCACGGCTTCACGCTCGGCCCCGCGACCGGCCGCTTGCTCGCGGAAATGATGACTGGCGCGCCGCCCCTGTGCGACCCCGCGCCCTTCGCGGCCGAACGTTTCCTGCCCTCGGCGCGTACTGGCTGATCCGGCCGGCCGTGCCGCGCCACGCTTCCACAGCCTTCATTGCAACGCGTTTCCGCAACGGAGACGCAATAACTCCTCGCTAACGATGATCTGCGCACGCTTCGACCATGATTAAGGCGACAGCCGGCCCGGCTACCGCCCGGTGCACGCCGCGACGATGGATTGAGCGATGAAGAGCCTGACGATACGCCGCCGCATCCTGATCAGCTTCGTCGCCATCCTCGCGGTGATGTCCGCCATGGCGGGCGCGAGCTACTTCTGGTTCCTCCAGACCGAGCGCGAAGTAACGCAAGTCGAGACCAAGACCGTCCCAAGCCTGTATTACAGCGCACAGTTGATGGCTTTATGGGCGAATACGACCGGCCTTGCACGCGAGCATGCGCGGGCAGAAAATCCTGCCGCAAAGAAACAGGCCACAGACGCGATTCTGGCCAATCGAGGGCGGCTGCGTGAGCTGATCAAATCCTATGAGAGCGTGATCACGACGGAGACAGACCGACGCAACCATGCTCTGGCGGCGCAACTTCTCAACCAATACGTTCAGGCGGAAGATGTGGTTCTCGCCATCGGCAAGGACGCGACCACCCAGCTTCCCGATCAATCCAGGACCGTCAGAACCGATCTGGACCCAATTTCCGCCAACATGCGCAACGTGTTGAACGAGATGGTCGAGTTCAACAAGGCCGAGGCCGACGATTCGACCCGCCAGATCGTCAGCATCGTTCGCTCTGCGGAACTAGGCCTGATCATCTGCTTCGTAATCGCACTCATCCTCGCGATCCTCTGCGGCGTCCTGTTGTTCCGGGCGGTGACCCTACCGCTCGGCAAGCTGCTCGGCATCGTCGATCACATGCGGCGCGGCGATTTCAGCGAGCGCCTGACACTGGAACGGCGCGACGAATTCAGCACGCTCGCCGACGGCGTCAACGCCATGGCCGACGATCTCGCCGGGCTGATCGGCCAGGTCCAGAAGTCGAGCATCCAGGTCAACACCTCGATCACCGAAGTCGCCGCGACCTCGAAGGAACAGCAGGCGACGGCCAACGAGATCGCTGCCACCACGACCGAGATCGGGGCGACCGCGAAGGAGATCTCCGCCACCTCCAACGAGCTCGCCCATACGATGGACGAGGTCTCGGCCGTGGCCGAGCAGACCGCGACGCTCGCCAATGGCGGGCAGGCCGGGCTCGCGCGCATGGAAAGCACGATGCGGCAGGTGATGGAGGCCGCCGGCGCCATCAACGCCAAGCTCGCGATCCTCAGTGAGAAGGCGGGCAACATCAACCAGGTCGTCACCACCATCACCAAGGTCGCCGACCAGACCAACCTGCTCTCGCTCAACGCCGCGATTGAAGCGGAGAAGGCCGGGCAATATGGCCGCGGCTTCGCCGTGGTCGCGACCGAGATCCGCCGCCTCGCCGACCAGACCGCCGTCTCGACCTACGATATCGAGCAGATGGTCAAGGACATCCAGTCGGCCGTCGCGGCCGGCGTGATGGGGATGGACAAGTTCTCCGAGGAGGTCCGGCGCGGCATGCAGGAGGTGCAGCAGGTCGGCGGCCAGCTCTCGGAGATCATCGAGCAGGTCCAGGGGCTGGTGCCGCGCTTCGAGGGCGCCAACGAAGGCATGCAGGCACAGGCGACCGGCGCGGGCCAGATCAGCGAGGCGCTCTCCCAGCTCAGCGAGGCCGCGCAGCAGACGGTCGAATCCCTGCAGCAGTCGACGCTCGCCATCGACGAGCTCAACCAGGTGTCGAGCGGGCTGCGCAACAGCATCTCGCGCTTCAAGCTGCGCGCCTGACGAGAAAGGCGGAACGGAACCGCGCGATGCTGTTTCTGATGTTCCAGCTGGGGCAGGACCGCTACGTGCTCGAGACCGGGCAGGTCGAGGCCGTGCTGCCGTTGCTCGCGACCAAGCACTTGCCCGGCGCACCCAAGGGGATCACCGGCGCGATCAATTATCGCGGCCGGGCCGTGCCCGTGGTCGATCTCGCGCTGCTGGCGCTCGGGCGCCCGGCCGAGCCGCGCCTGAGCACCCGCATCATCCTGCTGCGCTATCCGTCCGGCCCAGGCAGTGACGATCTCCTCGGCCTGCTGGTCGAGCAGGCCGTCGAGACCATCGAGCGCGACCCCACCGACTTCACCACGTCCGGCGTCGAGGCCGGCATGCCGCCTTATCTCGGCCCGGTCGCGAGCGACGAGCGTGGACTGATCCAATGGGTCCGGGGCGAAGCCCTGCTCACGCCCGAAATCCGCGACATCCTGTTCCGTCAGCCAATGGCGGAGCTGTGATGGACGAGACCGCTCCGATCCGGGATTTCGAGAAGCTGCTCAGGGAGACGATCGGCCTGAGCATGGAGACGGTCGGCGCCTCCGTCATCCGCCATGCCCTGAAGCGGCGGATGACGGCCTGCGCCCTGTCCGATCTTCACGCCTACTGGGCCTTCGTGACAGGGAACCCGGCCGAGCGGCAGGAGCTGGTCGATGCCGTCATCGTCCCCGAAACCTGGTTCTTCCGCGATCGCGAGGCCTTCGGCGCGATGGTGCGCCACCTCCGCGAAAACCGGGCCAGCTGCCGCCCGCTCAAGCTGCTCAGCCTGCCCTGCTCGACCGGCGAGGAGCCCTATTCCATCGCGATGGCGCTGCTCGATGCGGGCTTTCCGGATGGCAGCTTCCAGATCGACGCGATCGATGTCAGCAGCCGCAACCTCGTCCATGCCGAGCGCGCGATCTACGGCAAGAACTCCTTCCGCGGCGCCGACATTGCCTTTCGCGACCGCTATTTCGAGGCCTGCAACGGCGGTTTCAGGCCGCATGACATCGTTCGCCGGCACGTCCGCTTCCGCATCGGCAATGTGCTTTCCGCCGCGGCCCAGACCGGCAACGAGGCTTACGCTGTCGCCTTCTGCCGCAACCTGCTGATCTATTTCGACCGCGAGACGCAAGGCGCGGCGCTGAACCAGCTCAGGCAGATGCTGGCCGATGATGGCCTCCTGCTGGTCGGCCCGGCCGAGTCCGGCCTGCCGCCTCTGCACGGCTTCAACTCCACGCGCGTTCCCCGGGCCTTCGCCTTCATCAAGGCAGAAGCTGCACCGATAAAACCTCCAGAGCCGCCCGCCGCACGAAGGCCGAGACCGGCACCGGCGAAGGCTGCTCCCTTGCCGCGGGCGCAGACAGCCAAGGCAAGTTCTGCGCCGCGCCCCTTCGCGCAGAAGACCGCCTCCGCCCAGCCATCCGCACCATCGCCGGACCGGGTGGCTGCCAGCCTCGCCGAGATCGAGCGCGCCGCCGATGCCGGGCACCTGGCCGAGGTAAGCGCGGCCGCAGAACGCCATATCGCCGAGTTCGGCCCCTCGCCCGATGCGTTCTACTGGCTGGGGCTCGCCCATGACGCGGCCGACGCGGTGGAGGACGCGATGCGGAACTATCGCAAGGCGCTCTACCTCGCGCCTGACCACCAGCGGGCGCTGGCCCAGCTCCGGCTGCTCCAGCAGCGCCAGGGCGACCATGGCGCCGCCAAGGCCCTGGCTGATAGGCTCGACCGGCTGACGAAACGGAGCGGCACCTGATGTCCGCCGAAACCCATCCGATGGCCACCGACGGCATCGACGAATGCTGGCGGGAGATCGGCGTCAGCGGCGACCGCACCTGTCCCGAGCTGGTGGAGCATCTCCACTGCCGCAACTGCCCGACCCATGCGCAGATCGCCCGCAAATTGCTCGACCGGCCCTTGCCACCGGGCTATCGCGACGCATGGACGCAGCATTTTGCGAAACGCGACGAGAAGGCACCCGAAGGCGAGGAGATCGACAGCGTCCTGATCTTCCGCATCGGTGAGGAATGGCTCGGCCTGCCGGCCGGGATCTGCCGCGAGATCGCCGAGCCACGCCCGGTCCATTCCCTGCCCCATCGCCGCAGCGAGGCCGTCCGCGGCATCGTCAATGTCCGTGGCGAGCTGCTGATCTGCATGTCGCTATCCGCCCTGCTCGGCCTTGGCTCGGCCGCCGCCTCTCGCGGCACAGAGCGGATCGCCGTGTTCCCTCGCCTCGTCGTTACCGGCGAGGAGACCCGACACGTCGCCTTCGAGGTCGACGAGGTCCACGGCCTGCACAGCTACCGTACCGATGAACGCGGTGCCGTTCCGGCAACGGTCGGTCGCTCGGCGGCGAGTGTCGTGGAAGCGATGATCCCCTGGAACGGCCGCGCGGTCGGCTGCCTCGATGCGGTGCGTTTGCTCTCCCTGATCGACCGGAGCATCGCATGAGCGGCGAGGACCTCAGCGACCTCTCGATGCTCGAGCTGTTCCGGGCCGAGCTGGCGGCGCAGTCGCAGGCCTTCACGGCCGGCCTGCTCGCCCTCGAGCGCGACCTGACCGCTGCCGTCCATCTCGAAGCCTGCATGCGCGCCGCCCATTCCCTGAAAGGCGCCGCCCGCATCATCGATCTCTCGCCGGCCGTGCAGGTCGCGCACGAGTTGGAGGAATGCTTGGTCGCCGCCCAACACGGCAAGATCCGGCTGAACCAACGGCATATCGACGCGCTGCTCGCGGGGTTGGACCTCCTTGCTGCGATCGCGGCCGGAACGGACGAGCCGGAAGCGCAGACAAGGAGCAGGATCGAAGCCTTCGCGCAGGTCCTGCGCCGCGCCTCCGACGAAGCGACGGCGCCCTCACCGAGCGCCTCTCGCGGCGCTTCGGTGCCTGCAGACGAAGCCCCCGCCACCGAAGCGACAACTCCCGCGCCGCCTGTCCTTGCGGACACACCCGCCCCGACTGGAGATGGCGCCGCTGGCGAGCGCATGGTCAGGGTCACCGCCGACAGCCTGAACCGCCTGCTCGGCCTCGCCGGCGAGTCGCTGATGTCGGCGCGCCGGCTTCGACCGTTCAATGACGGATTGCTGCGGTTGCGGCGTGTCCAGGCCGAGCTCGCCAAGAGCTTCGAGGACCTGCGCGCCGCGATGCCCGTCGATATCGACAGCCGCGCCGCGCAGGCACTGGTGACCGCGCAGCTCAAGCTGGCCGAAGGCCAGGCGCTCCTCGCCCAGCGCCTCGACGAAATGGACACGGTCGACCGGCGCGCGACCGATCTCGCCAACCGTCTCTACGACGAGACGCTGGCGAGCCGGATGCGGCCCTTCGAGGACGGCGTCCGGCATTTCCAGCGCAATGTGCGCGATATCGGCCGGACGCTCGGCAAGACGGTGCGCCTCGACATCGTCGGCGGCGCCACCAGCATCGACCGCGACATCCTCGACCAGCTTGACGCGCCCCTCGGCCATCTCCTGCGCAACGCCGCCGATCACGGCATCGAGACGCCCGAACAGCGCCGTGCCGCCGGCAAGCCGGCCGAGGGCCTGATCCGGCTGGAGGCGCGGCACAATGCGGGCCTGCTCCAGATCATCATCTCGGATGACGGCGCCGGCATCGATATCGAGGCGCTGCGGCAGGCGACACTCGCGCGCGGCCTCACCACGGCAGAGACGGTCTGGGACCTCAGCCAGGAGGAATTGCTCGAGTTCCTGTTCCTGCCCGGCTTCTCGATGAAGGCGACCGTCAGCGACATCTCGGGCCGCGGCGTCGGCCTCGATGCCGTGCAGGCCATGGTCCGGCAGGTGCGCGGCCAGGTCACCGTCGTCTCCGAGCCCGGCATCGGCACGCGCTTCCAGTTGCAGCTGCCGCTGACGCTGTCCGTGATCCGCGCGCTGCTGGTCGAGATCGACGGCGAGCCCTATGCCCTGCCGCTGACGGCGATCGGCCGCGCCTTGCGGCTGCCGCGTGACAAGATCGAGCTGCTCGAAGGTCGCCCGCACTTCCGTCATGGCGAGCAGCAGGTCGGCCTTGTCACCGCCCACGAAATCCTGGGCCGGGGCGAAGCGATAGCCGGCGAGGCCGAATTGGCGACGGTCGTCGTCGGCGAGGGTGACAATCTCTACGCGCTCGTGGTCGACCGTTTCCTCGGCGAGCGCGAACTCGTGGTCCGGCCGCTCGACCCGAGGCTGGCCAAGGTCAAGGATGTCAGCGCCGCCGCCCTGATGGACGACGGCTCGCCGGTGCTGATCCTCGATGTCGAGGACCTGATCCGCTCGATGGAGAAACTGGTCTCGGGCGGGCGCCTCAGGACGCTCGAGCGCAGCGTGGTTCGTACGGGACAGAAGCGGCGCAAGCGCGTCCTCGTCGTCGACGATTCGCTGACGGTGCGCGAGCTGGAGCGCAAGCTGCTTGACCATCACGGCTTCGAGGTCGAGGTCGCCGTCGACGGCATGGACGGCTGGAACGCGGTGCGCTCCGACTCCTTCGACCTCGTCGTCACCGATGTCGACATGCCCCGCATGGACGGCATCGAGCTCGTCACCCTGATCAAGCGCGATCCCAACCTGCGCAACCTGCCGGTGATGATCGTCTCGTACAAGGACCGCGAGGAGGATCGCCGCCGAGGTCTCGATGCCGGCGCCGATTACTATTTGACCAAAGGGAGCTTCCACGACGAAACTTTGATCCATGCGGTCGTCGACCTGATCGGCGAGCCATGAGCACAAGTATACGCTGTGGGGGCGTTTCATGAGAATCGGTCTGGTCAACGACCTGCCGATGGCGGTCGAGTTATTGCGACGCGTCATCGCTTCAACGGCGGAGCATCAAATCGCCTGGATCGCCATGAACGGCCGAGAGGCGGTCGAGGCCTGCCGGCACGACCGGCCGGACCTGATCCTGATGGACCTCACCATGCCGGAGATGGACGGCGTCGAGGCCACGCGCCGGATCATGGCTGAGACGCCCTGTCCGATCCTGCTGGTCACTGCCAGTGTCGACGCCAATGTCTCCGGCGTCTACGAGGCGATGGGCCATGGCGCGCTCGATGCGGTGGACATTCCCAGCGTCGGCGCCAACGGCCACACCTCGGCGCAGACGGCCGCCCTGCTCGCACGCATCGCGACGATCGGCCGACTATCGCGCAGCCTGCCGACGGTCGATCCAGGCTCGCGCCGGCCGCCAGCGCCGGTCTCCTCCTCTCAGCGGCTCGTTGCCATCGGCGCCTCGGCCGGCGGCCCGGCCGCCGTGGCGACCCTGCTCGGCGGGCTGGCCCCCGATTTCCCGGCGGCGATCATCCTGGTCCAGCATCTCGACGAGCAGTTCGTGCCCGGCTTCGCGAGCTGGCTCTGCCAGCATTGCCGCCTGCCCGTCCGGCCGGCCCGCGAAGGCGACAGACCGAAGCGCGGCGCGGTGCTGATCGCGGCGAGCGCCGATCACCTGGTTTTCAAGGCCGGCGGAGAACTCGGCTACCGGGCCGAACCGCGCGACTATCCCTACCGTCCGTCGGTGGACGTGTTCTTCGAAAGCGTCGCGGAACGCTGGCAGGGCGACACTGTCGGCGTCCTGCTGACGGGCATGGGCCGCGATGGCGCCCATGGACTGAAGCTCCTGCGCGACAGGCAGTGTTTGACGATTGCGCAGGACAAGGCCACAAGCGCGGTTTACGGGATGCCCAAGGCTGCCGCCGCGATCGGCGCGGCTGCGGAGATTCTGCCGCTGGCCGCTATCGCCCCTCGCCTGGCCGAGGCGTGCGCTCCGTCGTCCTGATGAAGGTTGCCCATGACAGCCGAAACGAGACCTCCCTCGCCTGACGTCCCGCCCCCCGCCGACAGCTACCTGTCCATGGTGCTGCTGGTCGATGACCAGGTCATGGTCTGCGAAGCCGTACGCCGCGCGCTCGCCCATCATGGCGATCTCGATTTCCACTACTGCACCGACCCGCTGGAGGCGATCGCGATCGCCCAGCGCGTCAAGCCGACAGTCATCCTCCAGGATCTCGTCATGCCCGGCGTCGACGGGCTGGATCTTGTCCGGCAGTACCGCAAGCATCCGGCCCTGCATGCCGTGCCGGTCATCGTGCTCTCCACCAAGGAAGACCCGGCGACGAAGAGCGAGGCGTTCCAGGCCGGCGCCAACGACTATCTCGTCAAGCTGCCCGACAAGATCGAATTGATCGCTCGCGTGCGCTACCACACCCGCGCCTATCTCGATCACCTCCAGCGCGACGAGGCCTACCGTGCGCTGCGCGAGAGCCAGCGCGAATTGATGCGGGCCAATCTCGAGCTCGAGCGCCTGACCCGGATCGACGGCCTGACCGGTCTCGGCAACCGGCGCTATTTCGACGAGTACCTCACCGCCGAGTGGAAGCGCTGCCAGCGTACCCAGAGCCCGCTCTCCGTGCTGATGATCGATGTCGACCATTTCAAGCGCTACAACGACGCCTATGGCCATCTCGCCGGCGACGACGTGCTGAAACAGGTCGCACGCGTGATCCAGGAAGGCTCCACCCGCTCGACCGACCTTGCCGCACGCTTCGGTGGCGAAGAGTTCGTGGTCATCCTGACCGGCGTGCCACAGGAAGGGGCGGTCCATGTCGCCGAGCGGCTGGTGCAGGGCGTGCGCGATCTGAACATCGCGCATGGAAACGACCGGGTGACGATCAGCGCTGGCGTGGCGACCGCCTGGCCGGATGCCGACGGCGATCCCGCGAGGCTGGTCAATGCCGCCGACCTCGCCCTGTTCCGCGCCAAGAACGAAGGCCGCAACCGACTGGTCTATGCGGAGCTGCCTCCCGATCGGTGAGCGGCGCCGGGACGGCGCGGAGGCCGCACCGATGGCAAGCATAGGCAATATCTATTTGCCTGCGCCGCCCCCGGCCTGAAATCCTGAGCTGGTTGGTTCGCTCGCCATGGCTGAGCGAACGCATCGCCCCGCAGCAGCTCCCGCCCCGCCCGGCGGAGAGGAGACCCGTCATGCCCAGCCTCGACACGGCCCGTATCGACATCGAGCGCTTCTGGACCACGATCGAGCGCTCGGCCGAGATCGGTCCCGGCCGGCCGGGCGGCCTCTCGCGCCTCGCCTTGTCCGATGCCGACAAGCAGGTTCGTGACGTCTTCGTCGGCTGGTGCCGCGAGGCCGGGCTCGATGTGCGTGTCGACGGCATCGGCAACATCTTCGCCCGCCGCGCCGGCACCGATGACAGCCTGCCGCCGGTGGTGATGGGCAGCCATCTCGATACGCAGATCAATGGCGGCCGCTTCGACGGCATCGCCGGCGTGCTCGGCGGGCTCGAAGTCTGCCGCACGCTCGACGCGCTAGGCCACCGCACGCGCCGGCCGATCGAGATCGTCAACTGGACCAACGAGGAAGGCGCGCGCTTCTCGCCGCCGATGGTCGGCTCCGGCTGCTTCGTCGGCGCCTATACGCTCGACTTCGCGCAAGGGCGCACCGACGAGGACGGCCGCACGATCGGCCAGGAGCTGGAGCGGATCGGCTATCGCGGCGAGATGGAAGCGGCACCGCACGCCTTCGACGCATACTTCGAGTTCCATATCGAGCAGGGCTACTACCTCGACCGCGACGGCATGCAGGTCGGCGTCGTCACAGGCGGCTTCCCGAGCACCGGCATGCTCGTCGAGTTCAAGGGCGAGACCGCCCATACCGGCCCCTGGCCGATGGAGCGTCGCCGCAACGCCCTGCTGGCCGGCGCCCGCCTGCTGGTAGAGACCGACGAGATCGGCTGGACCTATGCCGCTGGCGGCGGCAAGGCGACGGCTGCGCGCCTCGCCGCCTGGCCGAACAAGCCGGGCATCCTGTCAGACTGGGCACAAGCCGTCTGCGATGTCCGCCATCCCGATCCGGAAACCTCCGAGGTCATGGCCGAGCGCGTGCGCCGCGCCGTCGGCGAATCCGCCGCCCGCGCCGGCTGCACCGCCGAGATCCTCGATATCTGGAAATGGGGCGGCAAGATCTTCGCGCAGGATCTGATCGACAGCGTCCGCCAGACCTCGCTGGCATTGGGCTATCGCACGCAGGACATCCTCAGCCAGGCCGGGCACGACGCCTATTTCGTCGCGCGCCATGCCCCGACGACGATGATCTTCGCGCCCTGCAAGGGCGGCATCACCCATAACAATGCCGAACTCTGCACGAAGGAGGACCTCGAACCCGGTCTCAACGTGCTGCTTCACACGGTCATGGCACGGGCGGATCGCTGAGAAGGACCGCGGCGGCCTCGGCCGCCGGCTCCTCCTCCGCCGTGCTGAGCCGCTGCTCGAACAGCCGCAGGAAGGCCTCTTCCGCGGCGCTGAGCTGCATCGCCGGGTTGGAGATGAAATAGAGGTCGGCGCCGAGCAGGTCCTCGGGCCGAGCGAGGTTCCACAGCGAGCGGCTCTCCAGCGCCTCGGCCACCGAGGCGAGCGGCAGAATGCCGATGCCGAGGCCTGCGGCGATCATCCGGGTAACCTCCTCGAGATTGGGGCTGGAGCCGACGACCCGGCTGCCGAGCCCCGCCCCTTCCCTGACCGAGACCATCGGCTCCAGCGCCCCGTCCTGCCCGCAGGCGAGCGCGACGAAGGGCTCGTCGCGCAGTTCTGCCAATGGCACATCCGAGAGCCCGAAGAGCGGGTGGCCGCGCCCGCACAGGATGCCGAATTCCTCGCGCAGCAGCGGCCGGCAGTCGAGCCCGGCGAGTGGCTTGGCGAGCAGGCAGAAGCCGAAGGGACTGAGCTTCTGCGAGACCGCGCGGACGATGTCCTGGCTGTTGGCGACGTCGATCCGTACGCTGACGCCGGGATGCTTGCGGTTGAGCAGCGTCAGCGTCCGGTCGAGCGGCGGCAGCACGACATGGGTCACGACGAGCAGGCGCACCAGCCCGGTCAGGTCGTCGTGATCTTCCGACAGCCGGTCGCCGATGCGCGCCACACTGCGGTAGATGTCGACGCATTCCTTGTAGAGCAATTCGCCGCGCTTGGTCAGGACGAAGCGGCGGCTGTCGCGCTGGATGAGCTGGCCGCCCAGCGTCTCCTCCAGCCGCTGCAGGGCCGCGCTCACCGTCGGCTGGCGCACGAGCAGACGGTCGGCCGCCCGCGTGATGCTGCGCTCCTCGACGATGACGAGGAAGGTATGCAGCAGGTTCCAGTTGAGATGGTGCAGCTTCGGCTTCGTTCCGCTCAAGCGTGTATCTCTCTTCCCTTGGTGGTCCATGCCCCTTATGCAAACCCGCTGCCGTGGCAAGCCTATGCTTAGCATAGGAACTGTCTATTGGACCCGGTTTCGGTGCTTCCGTAGGTTCGGCAGAACGGACATTCTCCAGCACAAGGGCGACCATGACCGCGACCGGATCATCGGCGGAAGCAACGATCGCGCAGCGCGCCGCGCTCTTCCGCGAGATCGAGACCGCGACGCTCGGCCATATCCTGACCGAGGGTTTCATGGTCCCGGCGATCCAGTGCGTCATAGAAGGCCCGCGGGTCTGCGGGCCGGCCTTCACCGTGAGCGTCCCGCCCGACGATGGCGCGGTTCTCTCCTGCGCCCTGACGCAGGCGAAGCGCGGCGACATCCTCGTCATCGATCGCCAAGGCGACGATCGCCATGCCTGCTGGGGCGCGGTAATGACCGCCGCCGCACAGGCGGCCGGCATTGTCGGCGTCGTCATCGACGGCTTCGTCACCGATGTCGCGGCGATCCGGGCCTCGGGCCTGCCGGTCTGGTGCCGTGGCCGCTCGCCCCTGACGACCAAGCTGCTCGGCAAGGGCGGCTCGATCGGCGAGACCGTCCAGTGCGGCAGTGTTACGATACGCCCCGGCGACTTGGTCCTAGCCGACGAGAACGGCGTCTGCGTCATCGATCCCGCCGAGGCCGACGCCCTCGCCAGGACCTGCGCCGCCATGCAGGCCGCCGAGCCCAGCGTTATCGAACGGGTCCGCAAGGGCGAGCGCATCGACGAGATCAACGGCACGCGGAAGCTCTTCGAAACATCGCAAGCCTGATAGGCCCCGGCCGCAGAATCGCCCATAGAGGCGCGCTCCGGCCGGACGGAACATCCAGAAGCACAGGGGAACACACCGATGAAGATCTTGGGAACGACCGCGCTGGCCGGCGCGCTGCTGGCCGCCTCCTTCGCCTTCGCGCCGGCTCCGGCCATGGCCGGCAAGGCCGACGATACGCTGAACGCCGCCTTTGCGCTCGAGCCGGAAGCGCTCGACACCTACAAGATCGCCGGCCGCGAGGGCCTGATCCTCGCCCGGCACATCTATGACGGCCTGCTCTACAAGGACCTCGACACCGGCGAGATCAAGCCGGCGCTCGCCAAGGCCTGGCGCTTCGTCGATCCCACCACGATGGAATTCGACCTGCGCGAGGGCGTGACCTTCCATAACGGCGCCAAGTTCACCGCCGACGACGTGGTCTACACCCTGACGACCGTGCTCGACCCCGCCTATGGCACGCGCTTCCGCATCGCCGTCGACTGGATCGACAAGGTCGAGAAGGTCTCGGATTTCCAGGTCCGCATCAAGATGGCCAAGCCTTTCGCCGGCGCGGTCGAAATGCTGGCCGATGCGCTGCCGATCTATCCGGCTGCCTATTTCAAGGAAGTCGGCTCCGCCGGCATGGCCGCCAAGCCCGTCGGCACCGGCCCCTACAAGCTCGTCGAGATGACGCCCGGCATCCGCTACGCCTTCGAGCGCTTCGACGGCCACTATGCCGGCAGCCCGAAGGGCAAGCCCGCCATCGGCAAGATCGTGGTGCGCACCATTCCCGAGCTCAACACCCAGTTCGCCGAACTGATGGCCGGCAAGCTCGACTGGACCTGGCGCATCCCGCCTGACCAGGCCGCGCGCCTCGCCAGCCGCGTGCAGATCGTCAACGGCCCGATCATGCGCATCTCCTATGTCGGCATGACCGTGACCGGTAAGGGCAAGGACTACCCGACCAAGAACCTGAAGGTCCGGCAGGCGATCAACCACGCCGTCAACCGCGAGGCCATCGTCAAGGCCTTCGCCGGCGGCGCCTCGCAGGTCCTCAACGCCGCCTGCAACCCCAAGCAGTTCGGCTGCGCGCAGGACGTGACGAAATACGCCTATGACCCGGCCAAGGCGAAGGCGCTGCTGGCGGAAGCCGGCTTCGCCAACGGGGTCGACATCGAGATGGTCTTCGCCGCCATGCCGCGCCCTGTCGCCGAGGCGATCGCCAGCGATCTCGCCAAGGTCGGCATCCGCACCACGCTGAATGAGCAGCAATACGCGGCCGGCGTGCAGAAGTGGCGCGCGGGCGAACTGCCGGCCTTCTTCACCAACTGGGGCAGCTACGGCACCGGCGACGTCGCCTTCATCATCTCCAACTTCTTCGGCGGCGGCGCCGACGACCTCGTCCAGGACAAGGAAGTCATGGAGCTGGTCAACGCGGCCGACACCTCGCAGGACCGGGCGCTGCGCGAGGCGAACTACGCCAAGGCGCTGAAGAAGATCGCCGATCAGGCCTACTGGCTGCCGATGTACGACTTCAACATCAATTACGGCCTGTCGCAGCAGCTCACCTTCAAGCCCCATCCGGACGAGTTCGCCCGCTGGTGGCTGTCGAGCTGGAAGTAACAGCTCCTCACCTGTCGCCGCGCCGCTTCCAGTCCATGGCTGGTAGCGGCGCCATCCCTGCCAGGCAGGCCGACCCGCTATTCCCGGAGCCGTCATGCTGCCCTTTCTCGCGCGCCGCCTGATCGTCGCCGCCCTCGTGGCGCTCGCCGTCTCGGCCGTTGCTTTCGGACTGATGTTCGTCTCCGGCGACCCCGCCGTCGTCCTCGCTGGCCAGGCCGGCCGGGCGCAGGATGTCGAACTGATCCGGCAGGCCTATGGCCTCGACCGGCCGATTCCGCTCCAGTTCCTGAGCTGGATCGGCAACGCCTTCGCGGGCAATTTCGGCACGAGCCTCTATTTCAACCTGCCGGTGGCGCCGATCATCGCCGAGCGGCTTTCGGTCACGCTCGTGCTGGGCTCGGCCGCCTTCCTGCTCGCACTCGTGGTCGCCGTCCCGCTCGGCATCCTCGCCTCGCTCAAGCCCGGCGGCACGATCGACCGCATCGCCCTGATGCTCGCCGTGCTCGGCCAGGCGATCCCGAGCTTCTGGCTCGGCCTGATCCTGATCGTCGTCTTCGGCGTCTGGTACGGGCTCGTGCCGATCTCCGGCACGGAAAGCTGGCAGGGCTATATCCTGCCCGTTGTGGTGCTCAGCTACTACGCCATGCCAGCCCTGATGCGCCTGACCCGCGCCGGCATGATCGACGTGCTGACCGCCGATTACATCCGCACCGCCCGCGCCAAGGGCGCCTCGCAGCCGCGTGTGCTCTTGGTCCACGCTCTGCGCAACGCGGTCCTGCCTCTGGTCTCGCTCGCCGCCGTCCAGTTCGGCCTGATGCTCTCCGGCTCGATCGTCATCGAGAGCGTCTTCGCCATCAACGGGCTCGGCCGCCTCGCCTGGGAATCGCTGCTGCGCAGCGACCTCCCCGTCGTGCAGGCGATCATCCTGATCCTCTCGCTGATCTACGTGACGCTGACCACCGCGGCCGACCTGATCAATGCCTGGCTCGATCCCCGCCTGAGGAGCGCCTGATGTCGATCGCCGACAGCCCCGCCATTCGCCGGCGCAAGCTCTTCAAGGGCCTGAGCGCCAGCAGCGCCATCCGCATCGGCGGTGGTCTGCTCGCCGTCATTGTCTTCGTCGCGATCTTCGCGCCCTGGCTCTCGAGCCACGATCCGATCGCGCAGGATCTCGGCAAGCGCATGATCCCGCCCTTCTGGTATCCGGGCTCGGACCCGGCCCACTGGCTCGGCACCGACCATCTCGGCCGCGACTATCTCGCCCGCCTGCTTTATGGCGCCCGCGTCTCGATCCTGATCGGCCTCGGCGTCACGCTCTGCGCCGGGTTCATCGGCACGATGCTCGGCCTCGCCGCCGGCTATTTCGGCGGCCGTGTCGACATGGCGATCAGCTTCATCGTGACGACGCGGCTCTCGCTCCCGATCGTGCTGGTCGCGCTCGCGGCGGTGGCGCTCGGCGGCGCCTCGCTGAAGACGCTCGCGATCGTTCTCAGCCTCCTGCTCTGGGACC
Organism: Allobosea sp. FG18; assembly: GCF_057809495.1. Taxonomy (NCBI): domain Bacteria; kingdom Pseudomonadati; phylum Pseudomonadota; class Alphaproteobacteria; order Hyphomicrobiales; family Alloboseaceae; genus Allobosea; species Allobosea sp. FG18. The sequence continues at coordinate 145,586 of NZ_JBMDKB010000003.1, read as the reverse complement.
GGTTCGCGGTGGTCGTGCGCGCCGCTGCGCAGAGCCTGCGCAGTCGCGAATTCGTGCAGGCGACCCAGTCCTTCGGCGCCTCGCATCTCTACATCATGCTGCACGGCATCCTGCCCAACCTGCGCAACACGCTGATCGTGGTCGCGACGCTGGAAATCGCCAACGTCATCCTGCTCGAAGCGGCGCTGTCCTTCCTCGGCCTCGGCGCCCAGCCGCCGACGCCCTCCTGGGGCCTGATGATCGCCGAGGGGCGCGAACACATCCTGTTCGACCCCTGGCTGATCGCCTTGCCGGGCGCCGGGCTCTGCCTGCTGATCCTGGCGGTGAACCTGCTCGGCGACGGCGTCCGCGACGCGCTCGACGAAAAGCGCTGAGCGGGCTCAGCTCAGCGTCTTCACCATGTTGCGGGCGATGACGATCTGCTGGATCTGCGAGGTGCCCTCGTAGATCCGGAACAGGCGGGCATCCCGGTAGAAGCGCTCGATGCCGTGATCGGCGATGTAGCCGGCCCCGCCGTGGATCTGCACGGCCCGGTCGACCACCCGGCCGACCATCTCGCTGGCGAAGAGCTTGCAGCAGGCGGCGTCCGTCGCGACGTCTTCGCCGCGATCCTTGGCGCGCGCGGTCTCCAAGACCATGCAGCGCGCCGCATAGGCTTCCGTCCGGCTGTCGGCGAGCATCGCCTGCACGAGCTGGAACTCTACGATCGGTTGGCCGAACTGCTTGCGCTCGACGGCATAACGCAGGCTGTCATCGATGACGCGCTCGGCCATCGCGACGCAGACCGCCGAGATGTGCAGACGTCCCCGGTCGAGGACCTTCATCGCCGTGCGAAAACCCTGCCCCTCGCGCCCGCCGAGCAGCGCATCGGCCGGCACGCGGCAATCCTCGAAGATGACGTCCGACGTATGTGAGCCGCTCTGGCCCATCTTCTTGTCAATCGGCCCGAGCGAAAGCCCCGGCGTGCCCGCCTCGACGAGGAAGGCCGAGACGCCCTTGGCGCCGGGCTGCGACGGATCGGTGCGCGCGAACACCGTGAACAGCCCGGCATGCGGAGCATTGGTGATGAAGCGCTTAGTGCCGTTGAGGACATAGCCGCCCTCGACCTTTCGCGCAGAAGTCTTCAATGAGGCCGCGTCTGAACCAGCCTCCGGCTCCGTCAGCGCAAACGAGCTGATCAGTTCGCCGGAAGCCAGTCGCGGCAGGTAGCACTGCTTCTGTTCCTCCGTGCCGTCCATGATCAGCCCCTGCGAGCCGATGCCGTTATTGGTCCCGATCAGCGAGCGGAAGGCCGGCGAGGTCCGGCCAAGCTCGAAGGCGACCCGGACCTCCTCCTCCATCGTCAGGCCGAGGCCGCCATGTTCCTCCGGGATCGACAGGCCGAACAGGCCCATTCCCGCTATTTCCTGACGTATCTCTGCGGGGATGCGATCCTCCTGCGCGACCTGATGCTCGAGGGGCCGCAGGCGTTCGCGGACGAAGCGCTCCACGCTCTCCAGCAACCCCTGCATCGTCTCGCTGTCCAAGGCCATCGCCGTCTCCCTCGCTTGCCCTCGCCCGGTGCCTCGGGCTTCCTTGACAAGGCGAGGCAGTCAAATACCTTCTGGCCGGTAAGTAAATATCGAGAGCGCGGGGCGGCGGGCGATGGACGCGGTACTGGACGGCATCAAGGTCCTCGACCTCACCCGCGTCCTCGCCGGCCCCTGGGCGACCATGACGCTGGGCGATCTCGGCGCCGAGGTCTGGAAAATCGAGCAACCCGGCGCCGGCGACGACACGCGCGGCTGGATGCCGCCCTCGGTCGAGGGCATCTCGACCTATTATCTCGGCGCCAACCGCAACAAGAAGAGCCTCGCCATCGATATGGGCACCGCCGAGGGCCGCGAGATCATCGTCGAGCTCGCCCGCAAGTCCGATATCCTCGTCGAGAATTTCCGGCCGGCCTCGCTGCGCAAGTTCAAGCTGACCTATGAGGACCTCAAGGCGATTAACCCGCGCCTGATCGTCTGCTCGATCTCAGGCTACGGCCGCGGCCATGCGCAGGAAGACCGGCCCGGCTACGACTTCATCATCCAGGCCGAGTCCGGTTTCATGGCGATCACCGGCGAGCACGACGGCGAGCCGATGCGGCTGGGCGTCGCCTTCATCGACCTCGTCACCGGCATGAACGCGGTTCAGGCGGTGCTTGCAGCCCTCTACATGCGCGAGCGCACTGGCGAGGGGCAGTGGCTCGATATCGGGCTCAACGACAGCGCCCTGTTCTTCCTGGCGAATATCGCCTCGGGCCATCTCAACACCGGCAAGGATCCGGGCCGCTATGGCAATGCCCATCCCAGCATCGTGCCCTACCAGATCTTCGCCTGCATCGGCGGCCGGATCGCCATTGCGGTCGGCAATGACGAGCAGTTCCGCCGCTTCTGCCGGGCGCTCGGCATGCCCCATCTTTCGGAGGATCCGCGCTACGCGACCAACCGCAAGCGCACCGAGCATCGCGAAACCTTGCTGCCCCTGCTCGAACAGCATTTCGCGGGCCTGAACCTCACCGACGTGCTGGCCGATCTGCGTGCAGCCGGCGTGCCCGCAGGCGATGTCCGCAGCGTCGGGCAGGCCCTGACCAGCGACATCGCCGAACTGCGCCAGAGCGTCGTCTCGGTTCCCGCTCCGACGATCGGCTCCTTCCGCTCGGTGCGCAGCCCACTGCGCATGTCCGCGAGCCCGTTGCGCGAACCGACGCCGCCGCCTGCGGTGGGAGAGCACACCGATGCGGTTCTGGCTGAACATCTCCAGCTCGACCCCGAGCAGATCGCACGCCTGCGCGCTGCCGGCGCGATCGGCTGACGAGCCATGGCCGCACCCGGCAGCACCGAAACGAAACCGAAGCGCCAGGGTCGCCCGCCGACCATCGAGAACGCACGCGACCGCATCCTCGACGATGCCGCCCGGCTTTTCGCTAGGGACGGCTATGACGGGACATCGCTCGGCGAGCTCGCCACCTCGGTCGGCGTCACCAAGGCGGCGATCTACCATTACTTCCCCAACAAGAAGGAGATCTACGAGGTGATCATCGTGCGCACGCTGGAAGGCTTGCGCCGTCACGTCTCGCAGGCCACGGGTGCAGCCTCCGGGCCGGAAGAAGCGCTGGCCCGCTTCATGACCGCCCATGCCGATTTCTTCGAGGATCACTATGACGGCTTCCTCACCATGCTGGTCGGCTATGGCGGGATGGAGAATGTCGTGATGATCGCAGAGGCGCAAAAGCTGCGCGACGAGCATGAGCAAGCCCTGCGGCGCATCATCGCCGACGGCATGGCCAAGGGTGCCTTCCGTTCGGTCGATATCGATGTCACTAGCCGCGCCGTCCTCTCGATGCTCAACTGGATGGTGCGCTGGTTCAAGCCGGGCAAGGGTCGCCGCGCCGCGTCCTTCGCTCAGGACTATTACGACCTGATGTTCGGCGGCCTGCGCGGCTGACCGTCAGCCTGCGGCCGCAAACACCTTGGCCAACCCGGCAACGCCACGCCGGATCACGTCCACATCATGTGCCGCATAGCCGATGACGAAGCCGGCCTCGGCCGGGCGCTCTTCCGCGGAAGCGTAGAGCGGCCCGATCGGATAAAGGCCGATCCCGGCTTCGCGCGCGGCCTCGACGATCGCCACCTCGCGCTCTGCCGGGACGCCGTCGAGCCACGCCACGACATGCAGGCCGGTATCCGCGCCGGTCACCGTCAGCCGCGCGCCGCATTCGTCCGCGAGAGCCTGCAACAGCGCGGTCCGGCGCTCCGCATTCCGCCGGCGGATGCTCCGGATATGACGCTCGTAGCCGCCGCTTGAGAGGAACTCCGCCAGCGCCTCCTGCTCCAGCAAGGGCGTATGTCGGTCGGTCAAGCGCTTGGCCTCCGCGAAGGCGCGGCAGAGATCGGGCGGCACGACGAGATAGCCGAGCCGCAGCGTCGGCGAGAGCGTCTTCGAGACGGTGCCGAGATAAATGACCCTATCGGGTGCGGAAGCCTGCAAGGGCGGAATCGGCGCGACGCCATGCCGATACTCGCCGTCATAATCGTCCTCGACGACCATGGCTCCGGCTTCGGCCGCCCAGTCCAACAAGGCCCGTCGCCTTGCCGCCGAAAGGACGCTGCCCAGCGGATATTGATGGGATGGCGTGACATAGGCCAGCCGCGCCGCCGGCAAGCCTTCCGTCCGGATGCCCTCGCGATCCACAGCGATAGGCACAGCCACGCCGCCAGAGGCCGCGAACGCATGCCGCGCCAGCACATAGCCGGGGTCTTCCATGACGAAGCGATCACCGGGATTGAGGAGGAGCCGGGCGCAGAGATCGAGCCCCTGCTGCGAGCCGTTGACGACGACGATCTGCTCCGGCGCGCAACTGATCCCGCGGGCCCGCCACAGATAGCTCTGCAAGGCCGTCCGCAATGACAACGAGCCCTGCGGATCGCTGTAGCGCAGCCGCTCGGCCCGGCGCAGGCTCGCCCGGTTGAGCGCACGACGCCAGGCCAGCATCGGAAAATCCGCGCCGCTCAGGTCCCCATAGCGCAGATCGGCGATGCGATAAGTGTAAAACCGGGCCGGCGCGGGCAAGGACAGCAAGCGCTCGGCAAAATCGGACAAGGCCCGCGCACTTGCAGGCGCAGCAACCTTCAGCACCGGCACTGCCGCAAGCCCGCGCGCCACGACGACACGCGCACCGGGGCGGTTGAGCAGATAGCCTTCGGCAATCAACTGCCCATACGCCGCCGTGACCGTCGTCCGCGACACGCCCCATTCGGCCGCAAGCGCCCGGCTCGACGGCAGGCGGTCGCCCGGCCGGTATTCCCAGTCATGGATTCGCTGCTTGATCGCGGCGATGATCCGGCGGGCGACGCCCTGCTCTTCCAACTGGACCACTAAAAACCCTTGGAACTGGATATTCCTGAAGGTCCAGATTGCAGGCATGACGACGGCGACACAAGGAGTTCCCCATGTACACGCCACCAGCCTTTCGCGACGAGGACAGGACGAGCCTGCTGGCGACGATCCGCGCCGCGCGGCTCGCCACCTTCGTCACCGCCACAGTGGAAGGACCTCTGGCGACGCCGCTGCCGCTGTTTATCGACGAGAACGAGGGCGAGCATGGCGTGCTCTACGGCCATCTCGCCAGGGCGAACCCGCAATGGCGCGTGCCTGCCGTGGGCAATGGCCTCGCCCTCTTCGCGGGCCCGGACGCCTATGTGACGCCGAGCTGGTACGCGCTGAAGCAGGAGACCGGCAAGGTCGTGCCGACCTGGAACTACGTGACAGTCCATGCCTCCGGTCCGGTCGAGTTCTTCGACGATCCCGCCCGGCTGCTGGATGTCGTCACCCGCCTCACCAACCTGCATGAGGGCGAGCGCGCCGCGCCCTGGGCGGTCTCGGATGCGCCGGCTGAGTTCATCCAGGCGCAATTGCGCGGCATCGTCGGCCTGCGCATGCCGATCGCGGCGCTCGAAGGCAAGCGCAAGCTCAGCCAGAACCGCAGCCCGACCGACCGCGCCGGCGTCGCAGCAGGCCTCGCCGAGAGCGAACGGCCGGCGGAGCGCCATGTCGCGAGGTTGATTCCGGTCTGAAGCCGCCAGGGAATCGGTCAACGCAGGTAAAAGATGCCGCTTTTGGAACGCTGCAAATAGGCCGGATTGAACACAGAAATGCCCCACCAGAATGTCCCACCGGCACGATCCTCTGGCTAAGGCATTGATCTGAAACGGAATGGTGGGCCGGGCCGGACTCGAACCGGCACCGGCGCTGTTATGAGCAGCGAGCTCTAACCATTGAGCTACCGGCCCGCTCCTCGCCTAGCATCGCCACCACCCGGCAAGCAAGGCGCATGCAGCCGGAATCGAAAGGGCCTCCCGGCAATGCCGGGAGGCCCTGTTCCGTTCACGGGAGCTGGATGGCCCTGCAGCCCTCTCAGGCTGCCGCGACGTGCCGGCCCTCGCCATGCTCCTCGGCCGCATGGCCCTGCCGGAAGGTGAAGCGGCCGATATGCTCGGTCAGCGCCCGCGTCTGCTCGTCGGTGAGGGCAAGCGCAGCGTTGGTCTCCTCGACCAGCGCGGCGTTCTGGTGCGCCATTGTGCCGATGCCGTCGATCTCGGTATTGATCGCCGAGACGTCGCTCGCCTGGCTGCGGGCGGTCTGCGAGATGCCGTTCATCAGCCCGGTCAGCTCGTTCACCGAGGAGACGATCGCGCCGAACATGGACGAGGTCTCTTCGACCAGCCCGACGCCGACCTTGACGTCGCCATGCGCCGCCTCGACCAGCTTCTTGACGTCGTTCGAGGCGTCGGCCGAGCGCTTGGCCAGGCTGCGCACCTCGGTCGCGACCACCGCGAAGCCCTTGCCGGCATCGCCCGCACGCGCCGCTTCGACCGCGGCGTTCAGCGCCAGCAGATTGGTCTGGAAGGCGATCTCGTCGATCATCGCGATGACCTCGGAGATCTTGCTCGAGGACTGGCGGATGCGCTGCATCGCTTCCAGCGCCGAGGCCACGACCTTCTCGCCCTGCTGCGCGCGCTCCTCCGCTCCCTGAGCCATGCCCGTCGCCTGGGCGGCCTCGCTCGCGGTCTTCTTCACGGTGCCGGCGAAGGCGCCGAGCTGGTTGGTCGCCATCGAGACGGCGTTGCTCTCCTCGCTGGTGCGCTCGGCCAGGTCGGTGACGCCGTCGAGGATCTCGCTGGTCGCGCTGCGGACCGCGGAAACCGTCTCGGCGAGGCGGGCGAGCGTGCTCTCGAACTCGTCGGCCAGCGCGTTGGTGCCGTCCTTGAGCTCGGCGAAGGCACCCTGATACATCCCCTCGACCCGGGTCGAGAGATGACCGGCGGACAGCTCCGCCAGTACGTCGCAGGTCTCCAGCAGACCGGTCTGGACGGTTTCCAGCAGCGTGTTGACCGAGCCGGCGAGCGCATTGAGCTCGGGATCGGCGAACTGCGCCGCAACGCGCTGGGTGAAGTCGCCAGCCGCAGCGGCGGCCACGACGACGCCGAAGGCCTCGCCGAGTTCGCGCATCATCTCGCGGCGCTGCTCCAGCGCCCGCGCCTCGTCCTCGACCTTGGCGAGTTCGGCCGCGCGCAACGCCACCGCGTTGTCGCGGAACAGCAGGACGCTCTTCGAGATATCGGAGATCTCGTCATTGCCCTTGGTATCGACCACCGTCTCCAGCGCGCCATCGGCGATCGCCTTGGTCGCGGCCCAGAGCCGGTTGAGGCGGCCAACGATCATCGGGCGGACGAAGAAGAAGGACAGGGCGAGTGCAATCAGCAGCGAGGTGATGCCGATCGCGGCCAGCGTCAGCTCGCTGCGCTTGATCACCGCCTTGGTCGAGTCGCGCCCGGCGATCGCGCCGCCACGGGCGGAGGTCACGAGCTCGCCGACCTCGCGACGGACCTTATCCGCCGCCTGGTCGAGATTCTTGAGGCCGGCAGCGATCGCGGCCTGCGTCCCGAGATCGCGCTCGCGGATGGCGACGAGACCACCCGCGCCTTCGCCGAGTTCGGTCACGGCATTGACCGCCTGGCCGCGCGCCGGATTGGCCTGGAGCATGTCCGCCGCCATCAGCAGACCGCGGACCTGGCCGAGCTGCGCCTTGAGGCGCGATTTGGCATATTCGAGCTTCTCGGTGCTGTCGACCTGGGAAATCTCGCGCAGCAGGCCGACCGTCTCGCTGATCTGGAGCTGGAGCGACTGGGCGGTCTGGAGCGAGGAGAGATCCTTGTCGAGCACCTTGGACAGGGCGGCGTCGAACTCTGCACCGGTGAGCTGCGCGGCACTGGTGATGTTCATCTTGACGTTGAACTGGGCGTCGGCCGTCTCGAAATCGGCCATGGCGCTGAAGCCGTCGCGGGCCTTGGACAGGGCTGCGAGCGCCGCAGTGGTGTCGGCGGCGTTGCGCAGCCGCTCGCCCGTCAGGTCGTTGATGTCGTTGATCTGGCGCGCCAGGTCGTCGATCGCCGATTGCGGCTTGGACTTGTCGACCTTGCCCTGCTCGGCGATGCGCCGCAGCAGCTCGAGCTGGCGCGCCTCGACGGTATCGAGCTCGCCGGTCAGGGTCGCGCGCTGCTGCAGGGTCGAGACCTCGCTGAAGCGGGCCGCCAGCGCGGTCGACTGCGTCGCCGCCTGCGAGAGCTCGAGCGCGAGTTCGACCACGGGCATCTTCTGCCCGACGAGGTCGTCCACCGTCTGGTCGACGCTGTCATAGGAGAACCATGCCACCGAGGACGAGATGATGGTCAGGGCCGTCATCACGCCGAGAGCGGCATAGATGCGGGGCGCGATACCGATCCGCAGCGGCTTGCCCTCACGCGCGGGCTTGGCTTTCGTCATGAAGTCGTACTCCGGATTCACGCAACGCTGGAGAGGAGTTCTGAACACAGGAAGACCGACCCGCTCAGGCTCACCCTGAGCCGGCCCTGATCATCCGGCAGACGCGGGAATCCCCTCCCTCCCCCGGCGTGCAAGCCAGGCGGCTGGATCCGCATGCGGCGTCGAAAGGCCATGGAAGTCCCCTGGCCGGGGCGTATCCCCGGTCTGGAGCGCAGCATCCCCCGAGCGCGCTTAAGGAACGCTTAAAAGTGGATTCTTTTGAATCACTCTCGCGGCCGAGAGATTCACTCGGCGTTAGAGGAGGTTAAATACGGTTAAGCTTCCGGTTTCGGCACCGGCCGCGGCCGCCCCTCCTCGTCGATCGCGACGAAGGTGAAGGTGGCGTCGGTGACCTTCTCGTGCAGCGTGGTGCGGAAGCGCTTGGCCCAGGCCTCGACATGGATCTTCATCGAAGTCCGCCCCACGGATTCGATCTCCGTATAGACGCTGAGCACGTCGCCGACCTTGACCGGCCGGATGAAGGTCATCGCATCGACCGCGATCGTGACCACGCGCCCCTGCGCCCGGTCGACGCCCGCGATGCCCCCGGCCTGGTCCATCCGCGACATCACCCAGCCGCCAAAGATATCGCCATTGGCGTTGGTGTCGCCCGGCATGGCGATCGTACGCACGGTCAGCGTCCCGCGCGGGGCTTCATCGGATCCGTCGGTGGCAGGGCTCATGGGCATCCTTGGGGCAGGCGGAGAATCCGCCGGCGATGATGCTGACGCTGCGGCGGGCGCGCAAGCGGGCGCTTTGCCAAACGGGCGCTTTGCATTGCCTCGCATTGTCGCCGACAACCGCGACGGGCCCCATGAACAGGGATCATGCCATGTCCAGCGCCGACGCCTCCAAGCCCGCGCCCATGATCATCATCTCGCTGCGCTATGCCGACGCGCCGCGGATGTATGGCTGGCTGGTCGAGGCCTTCGGCTTCGAGAAGCATGCCGCCCATTATTCAGAGGACGGCAGGACGCTTCTCCACGGCGAACTGCGCATGGGCACGAGCTTCGTCATGCTCGGCTCGTCCGAGGGCAACGCATTCGGCAAGCTGGTCGCGCGCCCGGCCGAGCTCGGCGGCACCACCGCCTCGCCCTACATCGCCACCGACGATATCGACGCCCGCTGCGAGCGCGCCCGCAAGGCCGGCGCCGAGATCTGCATGGAGCCGACCGACCAGCCCTATGGCAGCCGCGACTTCATCTGCAAGGACCCGGAAGGGCATGTCTGGTGCTTCGGCACCTATCGCCCCGCCTGACGCATCGGACCGAAAAGTGGAATGCACTTTTCGGAAGAATCCGATGCGATCGCAAAGAGCGAGATCGCCACAATCGCGTCCAATCGGACGCGCGGCGATCTAGCCGGCGACCTGAAGCGGCGGCGTCGACCGCCGCGCCCGCATCATCAGCCAGCAGACCACGCTGAGATTGACGAGGTTCCAGGCGAGGCCGTTGAGGAAGGCCATCCGGTACGAGCTGAAATAGTCGAAGATCACGCCCGAGAGATAGCCGCCGAAGGCCATGCCGAGCACGGTCACCGACATCACCAGGCCGATCCGCACGCCCGCCTGCTTGGCCGGCAGATATTCGCGGATGACGACCGCGTACATCGGCACGATGCCGCCCTGGAACAGCCCGAAGATGCCGCTGACGACATAGAGCGACTGCAGCCCGTCGAACCAGAGATAGAGGAAGAGCGCGACGCCCTGCATCAGGGAGCCCAGCGCCAACGTCGCCACGCCACCGATCCGGTCCGCGACGAAGCCCGAGCCGATGCGGCTGACGATGCCGAGCAGCATCATCAGCGAGAGCATCTCGGCGCCACGCGCCACGCCGTAGCCGAGATCGCCGCAATAGGCGACGATATGGACCTGCGGCATCGCCATGGCGACGCAGCAGGCGAAGCCCGCGACGCAGAGCAGGAGCTGGAGTTGGCCGGCGCTGAGGCCGAGATCGCCGCGCGCTCCGGCACTGCTCGCCTCGGCCGCGGCAAACGTCGCCGCGCTCGGCTGGCGCCGGAAGAACGGCGCGAGCGGTAGCAAGACCACCAGCGTTACGATGGCAATGCCGAAATGGGTCGCGCGCCAGCCATGGTTGGCCATGCCCCAGGTGATCACCTGCGGCCAGAACACGCCGGCGAGATAGCTGCCCGAAGCGCCGCAGACCACGGCGAGGCCGCGGTGCTTGCGGAACCAGTGCGAGAGGTCAGAGATCAGCGGCGAGAAGCCGGCGGCGCTGCCCATGCCGATGAGCAGTCCATGCGCCAGCGCGAACTGCCACAGCGACTGCGACATCGCCGCAGCCGCATAGCCGGCCGCGAGCAGGATCGCGCCCATCACGATCGGCACCATGATGCCGTAGCGATCCGCGACCCGACCCATGATGATGTTGCCGGCGCCGAAGCCGAGCATGGCGAAGGTATAGGGCAGCGAGGCACCGGCCCGGAGCGTACCGAACTCGCCCTGCATCGTCGGCAGCACCACCACGACCGACCAGGAGCCGACGCAGGCGATCGTGCCGATCACCAGCGCGACGGCGAGCCGGAGCCAGGCATAGGACGAATCGGGTTGGTAGCGCTCGGCGTCGTGGGACATGTTTCCTCGGCGGCCACATCTTTGGAGATGGCTCTTCTCCGGGCAGCTTTAGCCGCTGGAATCCGCCGGGCAAGCGCACGCGAGGCAGCCCTGCCGCGCGCCAGCGGCAGGGAGCATTTCAGACTCCCGCCCCGCAGTCTCAGCGGAAGACGCGGTCGCCTTCCATGTCGACGATCTGCTGGCCCTTCACCAGGGTGAAATCGGCGGCCTCGGCCTGGCCCGGGAAACGGTCGGCCCGGATGAAGCGATGGCTCTTGGTCTCGCCGTCGACGACCTTCTCGATGACGCCGCAGAGCTGGTACTGCCCCGCTTCCTGGTAGGGCGTGGCATGGATGGTGAAGCCGTTATGCTCGATGCTCTTGACCGGGCCGGCGGGCTTGTCCTCGGCCGGCTTGCGGCCACCGAACAGCGATTTGAAGAAAGACATGGTGCCTCCGCATTGCTTGCGGCCTGATATAAGGCAGGAGCCGCCTCAAGGGGAGCGCTGTTTCGCTTGATCGCGGAAAGCCCCGCCGGCTCTGCCGCTTGCACCGCGCTTCGCCGCTTCCCACATCTAGGGTGTTCAGGGCAGCCGCGGGGCTTCCCGATATCGTGCCGCCCGAGCGGCTACCTCCGGACAGGGAGGTGGTCATGACACTCAGCAGAATCCTGATGACCGCGTGGCTCGTCGGTGCGACGGTCACAGCCCCCGCTTTCGCCCAGCAACCCACACCGCGCGAGCCGCCCTGCGCCGATCGCAGCCATGTCGTCGGCCAGCTTCGCGACACCTTCGGCGAACGCATGATCGGCAGCGGGCTGGCCGAGAGCGGTGTCCTGTTCGAGCTCTATGTCGGGCCGACCGGCAGTTGGACCCTGCTCGCCACCAACCCCGCCGGCAGAAGCTGCTTCGTCGGCGCAGGGGAAGCCTGGGAGCCTCTGCCGGAACAGGATCTGTTCGCAGCGCGGTAGACCGCCTTGGCAATCCCGTTCGGATCACCTAATGGAGCCGCCACCGGGCTTCCATCCCGTTCGTAAGCGTCTCACGTCAGGCAACGCACCATTCGGCCAAGTCGTATCGGATGCCTCCGAACGGCCTGCCTCTTGCGAAAGCCTGACTTATGTCCAGCCCTGCCTTCCCTCGCCTCCCCGCCCGCTATGCCGGCGTGGTGATGCCCTTCTTCCTGTCGATCCTGATGACCTTCGTCGTCTCCGGCATCTCGACCGTGAAGGCCCTCGGCTTCACAGCAGAGTTCCTCTGGACCTGGCCCGGCGCCTGGGCCCTGTCCTGGCTCGTCGCCTTCCCGACATTGCTCCTCGTGCTGCCGCTCGTCCGGCGCCTCGTCGCGCTCGTGGTGGCGCCGCCGGCCTGATCGCTTACGCCGAAAGGTGGAGGGCGACCTCGCGCCGATGCGGCATCCGGCGGTGCTCGAACAGATAGATGCCCTGCCAGGTGCCGAGCGCGAGGCGCCCGCCCATCACCGGGATCGAGAGCGAGACCGGCGTCAGCGCCGCCTTGATATGGGCAGGCATGTCGTCCGGTCCCTCGTCGCGATGAACGAGATAGGCCATCGCCGGATCATCCGCCGGCGGCACCAGCCTGCGGAAGAACGCGTCGAGATCGCGGCGCACATCCGGGTCGGCATTCTCCTGGATCAGCAGCGAACAGGAGGTGTGACGCACGAACAGCGTCAGCAATCCGCTCGCCTCGCCGCTGTCCCTCACGAAGGAAACGACGCGGTCGGTGAACTCGTAAAGCCCCGGCCCGCGCGTCTCGACGCTCAGGATCGTCTGCCGCGCCATCAGCGCTCGGTCAGCGCGAGCTTGGCGCCGAGCGCGACGAAGGCGGCGGCGAAGCTCCGGCGCAGCCAGGCCATCACCGCCGGGCGGCTGATGACCTTGTCGCGCATCGCCGCGGCGAAGAGCCCGTAGAGCGCGAAGACGATGAAGGTCATCGCCATGAACACGCCCGAGAGTTCCAGCATGCGCGCGCCCGGGTTGGCCTCGCCGGCCACGATGAACTGCGGCAGGAAGGCGACGAAGAAGATCGAGAGCTTGGGGTTGAGCAGGTTGAGCGCAAGCCCGTCGCGCAGCACGAGCCAGGCCGAGCGCGCATCCGCCTTGGTCTCGACCTTGAGCGCGCCATGCTCCTTGAGCGTCTGCCAGGCCATGTAGAGCAGATAGGCGACGCCGGCATATTTCACGATGGCGAAAGCAAGTGCGCTGGCATGCAGCAGCGCCGCGATCCCCATCATCGCCGCGATCAGATGCGGCACGATGCCGATCGTGCAGGCGAAGGCGGCGAGCACGCTCGCCCGCGAGCCGCGCGTCAGCCCGGCAGCGATGGTGTAGATCGCGCCCGTGCCGGGTGAAGCGACGATGATCAGCGAGGTCAGCAGGAATTCGGGGGACATCAGGAACTCAGCCCTTCGAAGATGCCGCCGATGACGGCGACGACCGCCTCGCCGGTTGCCACGGCAACGGTCCCCACGCCTTGGACCACGGCCCCGGCCACATCGACCGTGACGGTTCCCGCGATATCGAGCGCGCCGCCGATGATGTCGGCCGTGGCGGACCCCGTTTCCTGCTTCGGCTCGCTCTGGGCTTGTGCCTGGAGCGCGGTCTGGGCGGCCTCGATCTCTTCGGGCGTTGGGATACCGGTCATCTGCTCTCCTCCGACGGAAGCACTGATCTTCAAAGCGACTTTAGCAGAACTGTGGCGGAACCAAACGCGCGTAACGGCAGGCAGAGGCTTGACGCCTGCCTCGAATCAGAAAATGTTTATGCTTTGTTCCAGGCCAGGAGGCAGCAGTGGCTACCAATACCGGTAAAGGGCACCGTCAAGGTGCCGTGACGGGCAGAACGCAGTTTCAACAGCCGAATGGAGATTGGCAGAAGCGCGACGAGCGCACCGGCCATTTCATGGAACGCAAGGACAGCCCCGGACCGTTCAAAGGGGTAGCCAAAGAGCCGGATGGGCGCGACACGAAGAATAGCTAGGGCATGTTGATCTTGCTCGGAAACACGGCGTCATCCCGGGCTTGACCCGGGATCCATGCCGGAGCGCTTCCGGTTGAGGTTCAGGCATGGATCCCGGATCTCCGCTTCGCTGCGTCCGGGATGACCTGTCGCTGATATGCAATTGCTGGAAATGAAGGAGGGCGCCAATGGCGCCCTTCGTTTTATCTCAGTTGTCGAGGAAGCTCCTGAGCTTCCGGCTCCGGCTCGGATGCTTCAGCTTGCGCAGCGCCTTCGCCTCGATCTGGCGGATACGCTCACGGGTGACGCTGAACTGCTGACCGACCTCTTCGAGCGTATGGTCGGTGTTCATGCCGATGCCGAAGCGCATGCGCAGCACGCGCTCCTCGCGCGGCGTGAGCGAGGCCAGCACGCGGGTCGTCGTCTCGCGCAGGTTCGACTGGATCGCGGCGTCGATCGGCAGGATCGCGTTCTTGTCCTCGATAAAGTCGCCGAGATGCGAATCTTCCTCGTCGCCGATCGGGGTTTCCAGCGAGATCGGCTCCTTGGCGATCTTCAGGACCTTGCGCACCTTCTCCAGCGGCATGGCCAGCTTCTCGGCCAGTTCCTCCGGGGTCGGCTCGCGGCCGATCTCGTGCAGCATCTGGCGCGAGGTCCGCACGATCTTGTTGATCGTCTCGATCATGTGCACGGGGATGCGGATCGTGCGGGCCTGGTCGGCGATCGAGCGGGTGATCGCCTGCCGGATCCACCAGGTCGCGTAGGTCGAGAACTTGTAGCCCCGGCGGTACTCGAACTTGTCGACCGCCTTCATCAGGCCGATATTGCCTTCCTGGATCAGGTCGAGGAACTGCAGGCCGCGGTTCGTGTACTTCTTGGCGATCGAGATCACGAGACGCAGGTTGGCCTCGATCATTTCCTTCTTGGCCTGGCGGGCCTCGCGCTCGCCCTTCTGGACCATCAGCACGATCTTGCGGAACTCCTGGATCTCCAGGCCGGTCTCGGAGGCGAGCGTATGCACTTCCTCGCGCAGCTGCTTGATGCGCTCCAGCTCCGCCGCGACGAACTCCTTCCAGCCGCGCGAGCCGAGCTTGGAGACGCGCAGGACCCATTTCGGATCGAGCTCGCCGCCGACATGCTGCTTGAGGAAGTCGTCGCGCGCCACGCCATAGCTCTCGGCGAGGCGCAGCAGGCGCGTCTCATGGCCGATCAGGCGCTTGTTGATGTCGTAGAGCTGCTCGACCAGCGCCTCGATGCGGTTGTTGTTGAGCGAGAGCGACTTCACCGCGGTGATGATGTCGTCCTTGAGCTTCTTGTACTTGCGGTCCTGCGACGGCGAGAGCTTGGTGTTCTCCAGCCGGTTCGCGATGTCCTGATCCTGCAGGCGACGCAGCTTCTTGTAGTCGTCGGCGATGGCGTTGAAGGTCTCGAGCACGCGCGGCTTGAGCTCGGCTTCCATGGCCGAGAGCGACACGTTGTTCTCCATGTCGTCGTCGTCCATGTCCGGCGGGGTCTCGCCCTCCGGGGTCTCGGCCTGCTCGGCTTCCTCGCCCCCCTCCTCGCCGGCGACGGCGTCGGGGTTCTTGCCGTCCGGGCCGGCATAGGTCGCTTCAAGGTCGATGATGTCGCGCAGCAGAACCTTGCCGTCGACGAGTTCGTCACGCCAGATGATGATGGCCTGGAAGGTCAGCGGGCTCTCGCAGAGGCCCGCGATCATCGCCTCGCGGCCGGCCTCGATGCGCTTGGCGATCGCGATCTCGCCCTCGCGCGAGAGCAGCTCGACCGAGCCCATCTCGCGCAGATACATGCGGACGGGGTCGTCGGTGCGTTCGGTCGGCTCGAGGTTGCGCTTGGTCTCGACAGGCAGGGTCTGGCGCGAGGCGTCGACCATGTCGCCGCCCTCGGGTTCTTCCTCGTCGCCGCCGCCATCCTTGCGGGCAGCGCGCTCCTCGCCGGCCGCTTCCGGGTCCTCGTTGTCGACGACGTTGATGCCCTGCTCGCTGAGCTGGCCGAGCACGTCCTCGATCTGCTCCGAGGAGAATTCCTCGGAAGGCAGCACTTCGTTCAGTTCGTCATAGGTGACATAGCCGCGCTTCTTCGCGAGCTTGATCATCCGCCTTACGGCCTGATCGGTCAGATCGAGCAACGGGCCGTCGGTAGTCGGGGGGGCATCCGGCGCGACCTGATCGGTCTTTTCCCGTTCGCTCGCTTTAGTCGCCATCAATCAGCGCTCCGCACTCGCGCCGGCTCTGGCCGAGAAAGCCATATACCGACGCATAAAAGGGCGGCGCGACCGCAGGCCCGGCGCGCTCACCCACCCAAATCCAGTTGCAGATGGCACCAGACGTCGTTGACGAATCGTGAACCACCCCACAGCTTGCGCGCACTCGGACTCGCGTCCACCACTCGCTGGGCTTCAATTCTCGGACATGGCCTCGGTGCCTTCGATTGTCTCGAGGCGGGCCTTCACGTCCTTGATCCAGGCGAAATTGGCTTCGGTCGCGTCATCAGCCAAGGCGCGCTCGGCTGCTCTCAACTCGCTATTTAGCGTCCGCGCGCGATGATGCAAGACGAGAGCCTGATGAATCGAGTCAAAAACCGATTCAGGATCAGCATCTTGCGCGAGTTTTAATCGCTCGGCCGGGCCTGTGACGGCCATCAGATGGCCCTGCGCTTCCCGCACACGCGGCTGCTCCAGCCGATTCGCCAGGGTTTCCCGATCGAGCGTCTCCTCGACGGAATCGAGCAGCGCCTGCCGGAAGCGCTCGGCCGCCGGTCCGTCCAGCGACAACTCGGCGATCTCGTCGGCGCAGCGCAGGATGAGATCGGGATGGCTCGCCAGCGCCAGCAGGATGAAGGCCTCGCGCTGGTCCTCGCCGCGCACCTTCGCGATCAGGCGCGACTGCGTCAGCGCGCTCGACGCCTTGAGCGGGCCGGCGAGCCAGGGCGGCACCTGCCGACCGAACCCGCCGCCGCGCTGGGGCGCCCCGCCGCGCCCGCGCTGGAAATTTCCACCGCCGCCGCGCTCCGGCCGCGCCGGCGCCGCGCTGGCGAAGAGCTGCGCCAGGCGCTCATCCATCTCGCGGCGATAATGCTTGCGCGTGGTCTCGTCGCGGATCTGCCCGAGAGGCTCCTTCAGGCGGCGCTCGAAGGCGGCGCGGCGCTCCGGCGTATCGAGCGGTCCGGCCTCGACCTCGCGCTGCCAGAGCATGTCGACCAGCGGGCGCGCCGCCGCGACCACCTCGGCAATGGCCTGCCGCCCGCCCGAGCGGGCGAGGTCGTCGGGGTCCTGCCCGTCCGGCAACAAGGCGAAGGAGAGCGACTTGCCGGGCTCCAGCAGCGGCAGTGCGATATCGATCGCCCGGCTCGCGGCCTTGCGACCCGCCTTGTCGCCGTCGAGGCAGATCACCGGCTCGTCCGCCATGCGCCAGAGCAGGCCGAGCTGATCCTCGGTCAAAGCCGTGCCGAGCGGCGCCACCGTCTGCGGAAAGCCCGAGAGCGACATGGCGATGACGTCGACATAGCCCTCGACCACGATCACCTGCCCGGTGTCATGCGACGCCTTGCGGGCATTGTGGTGGTTGAACAGCAGATGGCCCTTGTGGAAGAGCGGCGTCTCCGGCGAATTCAAATATTTCGCCGCGACTTCCGAGCTCATCGCCCGCCCGCCGAAGGCGACCACGCGTCCCCGCGCATCATGGATCGGGAACATCACCCGGTCGCGGAAGCGGTCATAGGGCACGGCGATTTCCTCGCCGTGGATGAGCAGCCCCGCTTCCATCATCAACTCGGCCGGAACGCCCTTCCCCGCCAGATGGTCGCGCAAGGCGAAGCGATCGACCGGGCCATAGCCGAGACGGAAGCGCGTGCGCGCCTCTCCGTCGAGCCCGCGCGTCGCGAGATAGCGCCTTGCCGCACCACCGCGATCGCCCATCAATTCGGCCTCGAAGAACTGCGCCGCGAGCTCCACGACCTCGTGCAGCCCCTTGCGCTTCTCCTCCTGGACCTGCGCCTCCGCCGTGATCTTCGGCAGGATGACGCCGGCCTCGGCCGCGAGCTTCTCGACAGCCTCGGGGAAGGAAAGCCCCTCGGTCTCCATCACGAACTTGAAGATGTCGCCGTTCTTGCCGGACGAGAAATCGAAGAACGAGGCCTTCTGGTCGTTGACGAAGAAGGAGGCGGTCTTCTCGGCATTGAAGGGCGAGAGGCCCTTCCATTCGCGCCCTGACTTCTGGAGGCGCACGCGCTTGCCCACGACCGCCGAGACAGGCAGCCGCGCCTTGATCTCATCAAGGACGGAGGGCGGGAATTTCATGGGGTTCTATCTGGTCCTTGCGAAGGCGCTTGCCAACCGCCGAGACGTCCGAAGCCGGGCTTATGGACGATATCCACAGCGCTCCCCATCTGGTAAAGAAAATCGGAGAAAAGGAAGAAAGCCATGGCGCTCAACATCAAGGACCGCGAGACCGAGGAGGCCGTGCGCCTGCTCGCGCGTCGTCGTGGCCTGAGCTTGACCGAGGCCGTGCGCCAGGCCGTCAGGAGCGAGCTCGGCAAGGATGAATTGTCCGAGGAGGAGAAGGCCCGGCGCGTGGCGGAAGGCAGGCGCTGGCTCGCCGACTTCTACAAGCGGCACAATATCAAGCCTGCCGAACGCTCCATGACCAAGCAGGAGATGGACGACATCATCGGCTATGACGAGAACGGCATGTGGTGAGGATCGTCATCGACAGCTCCGCACTCGTCGCGATTCTGGCCGGTGAAGGCGACGCAGGAGATTTGCTGGAACGCATCGCGGCAGCCTCTCAGCGCTGCCTTTCCGCCACCAACCATCTGGAAGCGCGCATCGTGCTCGGCTACGGCCGAAACGTACCATCGTCACGGCTGGAAGAACTGCTCACACGCTGGGACGTCGACATCGTCCCCTTCGACGCAGCCCTCTCCGATCTCGCCTTCGAGGCCTATGGCCGCTACGGCAAGGGCCGCCATCCGGCCCGGCTGAACATGGGCGACTGCGCCGCCTATGCCCTGGCGAAAGCGCGCGGCTGGCCATTGCTCTACAAGGGCGAGGACTTCTCCGGGACGGATATCGAGCGGGCCTGAGGCCCGCCCGTTCCCGCCGGCTCAGCCGCCGAGCGCGGCCTTCACCATCGGGCTGACCTTGCCGAAATCCATCTGGCCGGCGTAAGCCGCGCGCAGCACGCCGATGACCTTGCCCATGTCCTTGACGGCGGTCGCGCCGGTCTCGGCCACGGCCTTGTCGATCGCGGCCTTCACCTCGTCGTCCGACATCTGCTTGGGCAGATAGGACGAGATCACCGCGACCTCACCGCGCTCGCCATCGGCGAGTTCGGGGCGGTTGTTGGCGTCGTAGATCGCGATTGATTCCTGGCGCTGCTTGATCATCTTCTGGAGCACGCCGAGGATTTCGTCATCGGTCGCCTCGCCCTTGCCGGCGCCGCGGGCCTCGATGTCCTTTTCCTTCAGCGCGGCGACGATCAGGCGGATCGCCGCGACCTTCTCCTTCTCGCCGGCCTTCATCGCCTCCTTCATATCGGGCATGAAGCGCTCGCGCAGGCTCGTCATCTCGTTGTTCCTTTTTCTCTTGTGCGGGCTGCGCCAGCTTCGATTGACGGGCAGCGCCCGGCTCATTAAGGCTCGCGTTCCAGACCGGCGGAGTGGATGCCCATGCCCCGCCCCCGCATTTTTCCGCTCAAGCGGACTGGACCGAGACATAGACATGACCGCTCCCGAAGGAAACCCCGCCGCTGGCGGCTGGACCGAACCGCGCGCGACCGCGCTCCTCGTATTGGCTGATGGCACGGTGCTGGAAGGCTTCGGCCTCGGCGCCGTCGGCGAGGCGCCGGGCGAGGTCTGCTTCAACACGGCGATGACCGGCTATCAGGAAATCCTGACCGACCCGTCCTATGCCGGGCAGATCATCACCTTCACCTTCCCGCATGTCGGCAATGTCGGCGTGAACGAGGAGGACACCGAGACGGTGAACGCCGCCGCTTCCTCCGGCGTGCGCGGCTGCGTGCTCCATGCCGCCATCACCGAGCCCTCGAGCTGGCGCGCGAACCGGCATTTCGACGCCTGGCTCAAGGCCCGCAACATCGTCGGCATCTGCGGCGTCGACACCCGTGCGCTCACCGCCCTGATCCGCGACAACGGCATGCCGAACGCCATCCTCGCGCATAGCCCCGACGGCGTCTTCGACATCGAGCGCCTGAAGAAGCAGGCAGCCGGGCTGCCCTCCATGGCCGGTCTCGACCTCGTCCCGCTGGTCACCGCCTCGCAGCGCTATGACTGGGACGAAACTCCCTGGGTCTGGCCGGTCGGCTACGGCAAGCGCGAAAGCAACAAGTTCAAGGTCGTCGCCATCGATTACGGCGTGAAGCGCAACATCCTGCGCCTGCTCGCCAAGGCCGGCTGCGACGTCACCGTCGTGCCCTCGACCACGAGCGCCGAAGACATCCTGGCGCTGAAGCCGGACGGCATCTTCCTCTCCAACGGCCCGGGCGACCCGGCCGCGACCGGCGAATATGCCGTCCCGGTCATCAAGCAGCTGCTCGACAGGAAGGTCCCGACTTTCGGCATCTGCCTGGGGCACCAGATGATGGCGCTCGCCATCGGCGGCCAGACCATGAAGATGAAGCAGGGCCATCACGGCGCGAACCATCCGGTGCAGGACAAGACCACCGGCAAGGTCGAGATCGTCTCGATGAACCACGGCTTTGCAGTCGATCCGGCGAGCCTGCCGGGGAATGCGGTCGAGACCCATGTCTCGCTCTTCGACGGCTCGAACAGCGGCATCGCGCTCACCGACCGCCCGGCCTTCAGCGTCCAGCATCACCCGGAAGCCTCGCCCGGCCCGCAGGACAGCCACTATCTCTTCAACCGCTTCACCGAACTGATGGCGGCCGAGAAGGCGAAGAAGGCGGCCTGAGGGCTGACTTGAGGAGGCGGACATGATCCACCAGTTGCGCATCTACGAGATCTTCGAGCGCAACAAGGCGGCCTTCCATGCCCGCTTCCGCGACCATGCCGCGCGCATCATGGCCCGTCACGGCTTCAGGATCGTCGCGACGTGGGAGACCGCGAGCACCGGGCGCACCGAGTTCGCCTATATCCTCGCCTGGCCCGATGCCGAGACCAAGGCGAAGGCCTGGGCGAGCTTCGTGGCCGATCCCGAATGGATCGAGATCAAGCGCGTGACCTCGCTGGCGCATGGCAGCCTCGTCGGCGCGATCGAGGATCGCCTGATGACGCCGACCGCCTATTCGCCGTCGCTCGATTGACAGCGCGGTCACTGCGCGGTTTAAGCAGCGCATGACCAGCCTGATGGCCCTCCAGCGCAGCTATTACGCCCCGTCCTCATAGAGGCGGTGGCATTCCCATGTTCAACCGCCGCGCTGGCGGTTGAATTCAGGCAGATCACCCGGCATCGCGGCTCCACCGAGCGAAAACGATGTCCTCCACGATCAGAACCATCTCCACCATCGGCATCATGGGCTTCGGCGCCTTCGGGCGATTGATGGCCCGCCATCTCCAGCCGCATTTCGCGCTATGCGTCTGCGATCCCGGCAACGCGCCCGCCACCGATGCGAGCGGCAAGGGCTTGCGGCCGGCGACCGCCACCGAAGTCGCCGCTTGCGACCTCGTCATCCTCGCCGTGCCCGTCCCGGCCATCCCCGATGCGATCGCGGCCTTGCGGCCGCATCTCAAGGCCGGCGCCATCGTGCTCGATGTCGGCTCGGTCAAGATCGGCCCGGCCCGCGCCATGCAGACGGCGCTGCCAGACGATGTCGAAATCATCGGCACGCATCCGCTTTTCGGCCCGCAGAGCGCCCGCAACGGGCTTACCGGCCTCAAGATCGCGCTCTGTCCGATCCGAGGCTCCAGCACGCCGCGCATCGCCGCCTTCCTGCGTCATATCCTCAAGCTGAAGGTGATCGTCACCACGGCCGACGCCCATGACCGCGAGGTTGCGATGGTGCAGGGCCTGACCCATCTCATCGCCAAGATCCTGGTCCGCATGGAACCCCTGCCTCGCACCATGACCACGGCGAGCTTCGACCTCCTGATGCAAGCGACCGAGATGGTCCGCTACGACGCGCCCAACGTCTTCATGACGATCGAGCGCGCCAATCCGCATGCCAAGGCGGTGCGCGATCGCTTCTTCGCGCTCGCCGAGGAGATGCGGCTGTTTCTGGAACATGGCGATGGCCGGTTCACGGAAACCGCTGAGGCGCCCGCCGATAGCCAGCTCCTCACCGTTTGACAAAAACGACGGTCATCCCGGGGCGACCGCAGGGAGAGCCGGGATCCATGCCGGAACTTCTATCTGCCAAGCTCAGGCATGGATCCCGGATCTCCGCTTCGCTCCGTCCGGGATGACAGGCATGAGTGCTGGCATGAGGCCTGCGACGCTGGCGGACCTACCAATCCGGTCCCGCATTCGCCATATCGGATACAGACACTCCCTGATCGCGCGACGATGACCGACAATCCCCTGATCTACCCGGGCGCCGCCCATCCCGACCTGCGCGAGCCGATGATCGCGGAGCTCGTCCGCACGTTCTATGCGCGAGCCCGGGAGGACAAGCTGATCGGCCCGGTCTTCGAGGCTGCCGTCGAGGACTGGGACCATCATATTGGCAAGATCACCGATTTCTGGAGCGGCGTGATGCTGCGCACCGGCCGTTACGATGGTCGCCCGATGCGCCCGCACCTGATCCTGCCGCTGACGGCTGAGCATTTCGACCGCTGGCTCGATCTGTTCGAGATCACCGCCCACGAGGTCTGCCCGCCCGATATCGCGCAGGCCTTCATCGTCAGGGCGCGCCGCATCGCCGACAGCTTCGAGATGGCCCGCGCCAGCCAGCGCGGCGAATTCGCGGCGCCGCGGCATAGCTTGCGGTAAAAACAGCCTCAGTCGTCATGGTCGGGCTTGTCCCGCCATCCACGTCTTCACCGATGCAATCCTGTGTTCAAGACGTGGATGCTCGCCACAAGGGCGAGCATGACGCGCGGCGGATCAAGCCGCCCTGGCTTCCCGGCTGAGAAAAGCTGCGATCTCTCCGCGATCCGCCCCCGCTTCAAGCGCAATCCGCTCGGCCAAAGCCGCCGCCGAAGGCCGCAGCGCGCCCAGCGGCCGATCGAGCCAATAAGAAACCGGGTTCAGCGCCTCGCGCGCGTCGACCCTGACGATCCGTCCCGCTGCCAGCTGCTCGCGCGCCAGAGGCGGACGCGCCAGGGCGATACCGAGCCCATGCGCGGCGGCATCCAGCACAAGATTATAGTCCTCGAAGCGCCGATCCTGCGGGCGCGGGCGATAGTCGAGCCCCTGCGCCGCAAACCACGCCTTCCAGCCGGCGGCATCCGAGTCGTGGATCAGAGGCTGCGCCAGCAGGCGCTCCGGCGCTCCCTCCCCGATCGCCTTGGCAAGCTGCGGCGAGGCGATCGGAAAACACCATTCCTCGAACAGCTTGAGCGAGAGCCGGTCCGGCGCGCCGCCACGACCGCAACGTATCCCGAGATCGACGCCTTCCTCCTCGAAATCCACCTTGCGATGCTCGACCTGCAGCACGATCCGAAGCGGCGGTGTCCCGGCCTCCAGCACCGCCAGTCGCGGCATCAGCCAGAGCGCACAGACCGACGGCGGCGCGCTGACCCTGACCACCGACGCGCCCCTCACCTCGCGCCAGCGCTCGGAGTTATCGGCGATCAGCGCGAAGGCCTCTTGCGTGCGCTGGAGCAGGCGCTGGCCTTCCGGCGTCAATGAGACGCCCCGCGCCTGCCGCAGGAAGACGCGCAGTCCCAGCCAATGCTCGAGCTTGGCGATCTGCCGGCTCACCGCGCCATGCGTCAGGTTCAGCGCCTCGGCGGCCGAGGAGAAGCTGCCGGTGCGTGCGGCCGCCTCGAAGGCGCGCAAGGTATCGAGCGGCGGCAGGTTCGAGCTGTGATCCATCCTCACAGCTCATGCGCGAATTGTTCGTTTGTCAATCAGCTCACCGAGGCGCTTATCGGGAGCAACTTCTCGTCACCGATGGAACGACGCCATGTCCTCCTCAAGCTGCGCTTCACCAACCCTCGCGGCCTCCAGCCCCCAGCGCCTCGATCCGACGCTGGTCTTCACCGTGAGCTTCACGGTCATGGCCTGGGCCTCCTCCTTCCCGGCGATCCGCGCCGGCCTCGCCGGCTTCGGTCCCGCGGAAATGGCCGCACTGCGGTTTGCGCTCGCCGGCGCCCCGGCCGCGCTCTTCCTCATCGCGACACGGGCGAAGCTGCCCGAGCTCGGCGATATCTGGCGCTTCCTCGTCGGCGGCGTGATCTTCATCGCGGGCTACGCCCTGCTCTTGAATTTCGGCCAGCGCGTCGTGCCGGCGGGTCCCGCCGCCTTCATCATCAACACCAACCCGATCATGACCGCCGTGCTCGCCATGATGATCCTGGGCGAGCGCTTCAGCCTCACCGCCTGGCTCGGCACCGCGCTCTCCTTCGCCGGCATCGGCGTCATCGCGCTCGGCAAGGGGCTCGATGTCGAGATCGGCATCAGCGTGCTGCTGATCCTCGGCGCCGCCTTCTGCAATGCGATCACCACCGTCCTGCAAAAGCCGCTCTTCGCCCGCTACAAGCCGCTCCATGTCGCCGCCTGGAACATGGCGATCGGCGGCTTCGTGCTGCTTCCCTTCCTGCCGTCAGCAATCGAGCAGGCGCAGGTCGCTCCCACTATTTCGTTCTGGTCAGTGGTCTATCTCGCGGTGGTGCCGAGCCTGATCGCTTACGGCACCTGGGCGATCACGCTCTCGCGCCTGCCGGCCGCCCGCGCCTCGAACTTCCAGTACGCCGTGCCGCCGATGGCGATGCTCATCGGCTTCCTCTGGCTCGGCGAAATCCCCGCGGTCTTCGGCCTGATCGGCGGCGCCATGGCGCTCGCCGGGGTAGTGGTCGTCAACCTGAAGCGCTGATCAGAAGCCTCTCGCCTCCAATGCCTTCTCGTCATCCGCGATATAGTCGCGGATGACCGGGACGGCGCTCTTGTGCTGGCCGAGCAGGAGCTGGAACACCATGTCGCCGCCGATATCGAAGGAGATCGAGCAGGCGCAGAGATAGAACTCCCACATCCGGGCGAAGCGCTCGCCCATCATGGCGACGACCTCGTCGCGCTTGGCCATGAAGCGCTCGCGCCAGGCCTCCAGCGTCCAGTGGTAATGCCGGCGCCAGAACTCGCAATCGGACGCCCACAAGCCCGTCTGCTCCTGCGCCGCGAACACCTCCGACAGCGCCGGCGCATAGCCGCCTGGGAAGATGTATTTGTCGAAGAAGGGGCCGGTGAAGCCGGGCGGGCCGACGCGGCCGATGCAATGGACCAGCGCGATCCCGTCGGGCGTCAGCAGGTCGCGAATCTTCTCGAAATATTCGCCGTAATGCGCGACGCCGACATGCTCCATCATGCCGACCGAGACGACGCGGTCGAACGTGCCGCCGAGCTCGCGGTAATCCTTGTTGATGAAGGTAACGGCATCGCCGACGCCGGCCGCCTCGGCCCGCCTCGAAGCCGCCGCCATCTGATCTGGCGAGACGTTGAGCCCGGTCACCTTCGCGCCGCAGGCCTTGGCGAGGTAGATCGCCAATTCACCCCAGCCCGAGCCGATATCGAGCACGCTCATGCCAGGCTCGATCTTGAGCTTCGCCGCGAGATGCCGGAGCTTCGCTTTCTGCGCGGCTTCCAGCCCGACCTCCGGAGTATGCCAATAGGCACAGGAATAGGTCATCGTCTCGTCGAGCCAGAGTCGGTAGAACTCGGTCGGGATATCGTAGTGATGCTTGACCTTCTTGCCGGCGACGCCGAGGGGATTATGCATCCGCCAGCGCCGGATCTTGAAGCGCACCTTGCGGATCGCCTGCTGCAACGGGTCCTTGCGCATTTCCCGGCGCTGCATCCAGAACAGCGTCAGCAGGTCGTGGATCGTGCCTTCCTCGAAATCGATCCGCCCGTCCATGTAGCCTTCGGCCAAGGCGAGCTCGGGATTGAGGAAGAGCTCGCGCTCGACGCGGTTGTCATGGAAGCGCACGGTGACGGCGGGCGCGGTCTTGGTGACGCCCGCGAAGAGCAGCTCTACCGGCCCGGCGCCGAAGACATGCCGCTTGCCGTCCGGCGTGATGACCGTCAGGCGGCCGTGGCGGATGAACCGCCTGAGCAATCGCGGCAGCAGCAGCATGGGCGCTCCTCGTCTCGATTCGCCAACTAAAGCGGAAACCTAGCAGCCTCGAAACCCCCGAAGGTTGCGGAGCTTCCCGGCTTGTGCGTAGTCATCGGGATCAGGCGGCCGCATCCGGCCGCTCCCCGAGGGGCGACCGAACACATGTCCTGGCGCGATTTCTGGAACGGCGAGCATTCGATCTACGTCTCGCCGCGCCACAAGGCCCTGCATTATCGCGCCATCGCGACCGACCTGATCGGCCACATCCCCTCAGCCGAGGCCACCGTCCTTGACCATGGCTGCGGCGAGGCTCTCGATGCCGCCCGCGTCGCCGCTTCCTGCGGCAGGCTCTATCTCTGCGAGGCGGCGCCGAATGTCCGTGACAAGCTGCGCGCGCAGTTCGGCCGGAAGGACACTATCGTCGTGGTCTCGCCGGAGGAGGTCGAGGCCCTGCCGCCGGCCTCGCTCGACCTCGTCGTCGCCAATTCCTTGCTCCAGTACCTCTCGCGCGACGAACTGAAGGCGCTGCTGGAGACCTGGCGCGACCGGCTGAAGCCCGGCGGCGCGCTGATCCTCGCCGACGTCATCCCGCCCGATGTCAGCCCGCTGACCGACGCCTCGCAATTGCTCGCCTTCGCCTGGCGCGGCGGCTTCTTCCTGGCGGCGCTCGGTGGCCTCGTCCGCACCGCCTTCTCGGACTACCGCAAGCTCAGGGCGCAATACGGCCTCTCGACCTATACGGCAGAGGCGATCACCGAGTTGATCCGCGAAGCCGGCTTCGCCGATGTGCGGCGGCCGGCGAATTTCGGCCATAACCCGCACCGCATGACGTTCAAGGCCATCAAGGCCGCGACGTAGACGAAAGTAGAATACAGACCGAAGATCCGGCGTCTCAGCACCGCAATTCCCTAACGGAAGTTCGTCATACGCCTTGATTTGACGCTTCAGATATGGCTTTGACCGCGGCTTGCCCCGCGAGATTACCGTGCTGGACCAGTTCGTCTGTCCCTATTGCGAAGCTGCGCTCAACAAGGGCGTGCTGTCCTGCCGCTGCTGCGGCCGGGACCTCACGCCCGTTCTGCCGCTGCTGCGCCGTCTCGATGCGCTGGAAGAACGTCTCGCCGCTCTTGAGAAGCAGCCGGAAGAAGGCCGTCCCGCGCCCGCTGGCGCACGGGTGCCCGAGCCTTCGCCTGCCACCTTTGCCGACCTGGTGGAACCATCGCCTGAAGCGGCGCCCGCCACCATAGGGCTCGCACGCCGGCGCTTCTGGGTGCTGCCCTTCGGCCTCGTGCTGCTGCTGCTCGCCTATTGCGCGGTGATCCTCTGGCTCGACCTGCCGCTCTGGACCCTGCGTCTCGCCTCGATCGCGATCCCGTTCTTCACGGGCCTGATCTATTTCGGTATCCGCCCACGCCTGATCGCCTTCGACATCGGCGTTGCTATCGTCTTCGCAATTTTTTCCGTCGCGACCATGAACGCGTTGCTGGGCTGGCACGACAACATACCGCTCCTTCCGCAGGGGGCGGTGGCCTGGCGCGAGACTTCATTCTACGCGCTGAGCATCGCCGCCTCGATGTTCTCGGGGATGTTGCTGCGCGTGACGCAGGCTGCGCTCGCCGCGCGCGGCCTCGTCTCGCTGCCGGAACTGCGGAAGGGGCTGCAGGCCGTCCATGGCAAGGTGCCGATGGAAACGCTGAAGACCATCGAAACCACCATCCTCATGGCCGGCACCGCCATTTCGGCAATCGCCGGCCTCATCGCTGCAATCCTTGGAGTGAAATAGGACGATGATGAAGTCTGTGCTCGCTCGGCACATGCTGGCTGCCGTTCTCGCCACCGCCGCCCTGCCGATGGCGGCGCAAGCCGCCGACCCGGTCCACCTCATCACCCGTGAGGAAGCTGGCCTGCCAGCCGCGGCCAAAATCCCGGCCAGCACGCGCAACCTGACGCGCGGCCCCGGCATCGACACGCTTCCGACGCCGGATAAGGGCGTCGACGGCAAACCCTTCCGCCTCAACGTGCGCTTCCTGCCGGCGAACAGCGTGCCGATCGATCCGGCGACCGTGCGCGTCTTCTATCGCCGCGACCCTCCGGTCGACATCACCCAGCGCATCAAGCAGTACATCACGCCGAACGGCATCGACGCGCCCGCAGTCGTCGTGCCGAGCGGCAGCCATATCATCGAGATCGAGGCCACCGACAAGGAAGGCCGCATCGGCCGCAGGCAGATCACACTGACCGTCGCCCCGACATCGTGACATCGAATGGGGCGGCGGACGCGCAACCCGTCACGCCGCCCTGTCCGCGAAGCTGAAGAATTTGTGGCCGAGGAACGAGAACACCATCACCACGCCCGTGGTGACGAGTTGCATCGGCAGATAGGGCAAGCCCGCCCGCGCCACGAAGAGATGCATCAGGATGCCGGTGAGCACGAAGCCCCCGGCCGCGATCAGGGCGAAGCGCCAGCCGGCCTGTGCATGGCTGCGGGTCGCGTCGAAGGTCATCCACCGGTTCAGGGCATAGGAAACCAGCGCGCCGACGATGAAGCCGGCGAGCGTCGCCGGCACGGGGTCGATGCGGCCGAGCTCGACCAGGCCGATCAGCACGCCGTAATGCGCGACCGCGGTCAGCCCGCCGGCAAAGACATATGCGGCGAGCTGGCGGAATTGGCGCGGATAGCGACGAAGCGGCATCCGCGCTTCCTAGAGGATGCCGCACG
Organism: Allobosea sp. FG18; assembly: GCF_057809495.1. Taxonomy (NCBI): domain Bacteria; kingdom Pseudomonadati; phylum Pseudomonadota; class Alphaproteobacteria; order Hyphomicrobiales; family Alloboseaceae; genus Allobosea; species Allobosea sp. FG18. Next base: position 116,725 of record NZ_JBMDKB010000003.1, on the reverse strand, counting down.
CGCACGGAAGCCCGTCAGCCCGCGTCGCTGCCCGCGAGATTGGCCGGCATGCCGCCGACGGGCATGTCGAGCCCCTGCTTCAGCGTATCGAGATGGTATTCGCGGATGCGCCCGTTCGTAGGGTCGCTGACGAAGGCATTGCCGCCGATCACGGCGAGGTTTGGCGTCGGGGTCTTCGCGCCATAGGCGCAATCGAAGGCCGGCACCGCCTCGAAAGCCGCCAGCTCCTTCCAGGTCGGCGCGATCTCATAGATCCTGAGCTTGCCGTCCGGCGTCAGATTGGCGAGCCGATTGCCATTGCCGCTGAGCTCGAACTGGCAGGCGGCCTGCCCGCCCGGCACGGCCAGCACGTCCTCGATCTTCAGCGCCTTAGCCTCCGGATCGATCCGCAGCAGCGCGTCGTAAGGCGCCTTCAGCCCGTAATTGCCGACGAGATGGCGCCCGCTGTCGCGCGCCTTCAGCGCGCTGACGCGGCGCTCGTCGGGATAGCCGAGCTTGCGCCCGCTCCATGCCGCCGCAGCCCCCTTGCCAGCCTTCGACAGAACCAGCAAGCCGCCGCCTTCGCCCTCAGCGCAGCCGAAGACATGGCGCCCCCGTGCTTCAGCCGTGCCATGGAAGAGCTTGCAGGAGGCGTCGGGCTTTGCGGCGTCGTCGAACAGCGCGACGCGCTTCCAGTCCTTGCCCTCCGCGAGAACCTCGAAGCCGTTCGGGCGCGACGAGGCGCTGCGGTCGTCGCCTTTGGCATAGGCCGGGTTCGGGATCGACATCAGCCATTGCCGGCTGCCGAGCGGCACGGCGATGCCGTGCTGCGGCGCTGGGCTCGGCCAGATCGTGACGGTTGGCTTTCCCTTAGCGAGGCTGTCGATCGCGACCAGCACCGCCTTCGGCTCGCTCTTGCCTTCCCAGGGCCGCCGGCCATCGAAGAACAGAGCGAGCTGCCCGTGGCCTGAAAGCACATGCGCCGGCCGGTCGCCTTTGACCGCGAAATCAAGCAGCTTCGGCGTCGCCTTGTCGAGATCGACATGGTCGCCATGCGATTCCGCGATCAGCCCGGTATCGAGGATGCGCAACGTACCCGCCTCGTCCCCGGTCTTGACCACGACATAGCGCCCGCCGGAAACGCCGGCAAAACCGGGGTTGGCCTTCGGCACATCGAAGCTGTGCGTGACCTCGCCGCTGTCGAGATCGAGGATGCGGACGACCGGCTTCTCATGATCGGCGAAGACGAGGCGCCCGCGCAGCGGGGCATGATCATGGGCAAAGGCCGCGGAAGCGAGCAGGCAGCCGGCAAGGCCGGCAGCGGCGAGACGGAAGGAAGGCACAGGGGTCTCCAGGGCAATAATGGAATACTATAACATTGCATCACTACCACACAGACTCAACCCCGCTTCCGTGCTGCCGGTGGACAAGCCGCACCGCCCGGCAGGCGCTCGCCGGACGATGATCGTCAAGAGCCTGCTGATTTTGCGCGGAAACACGCGTCATCCCGAGCGACCGAAGGAAGACCCGGGATCCATCGTAGAGCGGCGAGCTTTACGATGGATTCCGGGTCGGCGCCGCTTCGCGGCTTGCCCGGAATGACGCTCCGGTTCCGTGAAAACAAACCAAGGTCGGACCAGCTCAGGCCCGGACCTCGAACACCATGTTGAACGGCGTCTCGGTCGCCCGGCGGAAATGCTGGAAGCCCGCATCCATCGCGACCTTGCGCAACCGCATCTCGCCCGCCTGCGCGCCCAACCCAAGCCCGACCTCCTGCGAGAGCGAGGCCGGCGTGCAGATCATGGTCGAGGCCCCGTAGAAAATCCGCCCGACCGGGTTCAGATTGTCCTTGAGATGGTCGTGGGCGAAAGGCTCGACGATCATCCAGCTGCCATCCTTGGCCAACGATTCACGCACATGCTTTCCGGCACCGACCGGGTCGCCCATGTCGTGCAGGCAGTCGAACATCGTCACGAGATCGTATTTCCGCTCCGGGAAATCCTTGGCCGAGGCACGCTCGAAGACGATGCGGTCGCCGACGCCGGCCTTCTCCGCTGCCTCGCGGGCCCGCTCGATCGACGGCCCGTGATAGTCGAAGCCGTGGAAGCGCGACTTCGGATAGGCCTGCGCCATCAGGATGGTGGAGGAGCCGTGACCGCAGCCGACATCGGCGACGGTCGCGCCCTCCATCAGCTTGGCCTGGACGCCGCTCAGCGCCGGAATCCAGTCCGCCGTCAGATGCGCGTTGTAGCCCGGCCGGAAAAAGCGCTCGGTGCCCCGGAACAGGCATTTGCTGTGCTCGTGCCAGCCAAGCCCCGAGCCGTTGCGGAAGGCCTCCTCGACCTTCGGCTCGTCGAGCCACATCGACTGGATGATCTCGAAAGCGCCGGCGAAGAAGGCCGGGCTGTCCTCTTCCGCGAAGGCCATGGCCTGCTCCGGCGAGAGGCTGAAGCTGTCGCTGCCCTCGTCGTATTCGACATAGCCGGCAGAAGCCTGGCCAGCGAGCCATTCGCGCAGATAGCGCTCCTTGAGCCCGGTCTTCTCGGCCAGTTGCTGGGAGGTAACGGGTTCGCCGTCCGCCATTGCCTTGTAGAGGCCGAGCTGGTCGCCCAGCACGATCAGGGCGCCGGTGACGGAGGCACCGACATCACCGACGAGGCGTCCAACCAGGGCATCGAGTTTTTGAGGGTCGGCAGCACGCATGGCCATGCTCCTCGGGTTCGGGCGTGGCCGGTGCCGTGTCGCGATCCGGCTCGACGCCATCGCGGAAACAGGAACGCTAGACCCGTGCGAGGGCCTGTCAACGTGACGAAGTCTGACCCTGAGCCTGCTCGGCGCCCGCGAGCCATTCCGACCCCAGCCGCGGCAGGTTCGGATCGCGCCGCGCCGTCTCGATGACGCTGTCGATCAGCCCCGGAAAGCGCTGGTTCAGCTCCTCGCGCCGGATGCTGAGATAGCGCGACGTGCCCTCCGCCCGTACGCGGGTGATGCCGGCCTCGCGCAGCTTGGCGAAGTGATAGGACAAAAGCGAGGGCGAGGCGAAGGCGGTGAAATGGCTACAGCGCGCCTTGTCGACCTCGTTGACGTCGGACAGCGCGACGAGGATGCCGAGCCGGATCGGATCGGCCAGCGCCGCGAACACGTCGGCGGGCGCAACATCCTCGATATCAGGGTGAAAGACCGGCTTCATAGCCTCCGAGATAGGCGATGCCGTCGCCGCTGACAATATTCAACATTCATTGAAATTACCCTTGTGGCAATCGCCAGGCGAGTATAATTCAACGATCATTGAATTTCGAACCCAGCTTTCGAAACAGCGATCATCCGCAAGGATCACTCCCCAAGGGTCACTCCAATGGATACGCGCCTTCTCTCGCTCGCCGGCGGCGCCTTCGCCATCGGCACGGGCAGCCTGATCGTCACCGGCATCCTGCCCCATCTCGCCTCCGGCCTCGCCATCTCGGTCGATACTGCCGGCCTGCTGATCTCGATCTTTGCGCTGGCCTATGCGATCGGCTCGCCGATTCTCTCCACCGTGCTCGGTGACGCCGATCGCAAGACGGTGCTGGCCGGCGCGATCACCGTCTTCGGCCTCGCCAATCTCGGCGCCGCCTTCGCCACCGACTTCTGGGTGGTGATGGCCGCCCGGATCGTGATGGCGTTCTCGGCCGGCGTCTTCATGCCCGCCGCCAACGCCGTCGCCGTCGCGGTCTCTGCCCCGGAACGCCGCGGCCGCGCCATCGCGCTCGTCACCGGCGGCATGACCGTCTCGCTGATTCTCGGCATACCCATCGGCACGGCGGTCGTCGGCTTCGGCGGCTGGCATCTCGCCTTCCTGATCGTGGCACTGGTCAGCGCGCTCTCGCTCGTCGGCCTCTTGGTCAAGCTTCCGCGCGGCCTGCCGCGCGGCACCAATACGCTGCGCGAGCGGCTGCAGGTGGCGGCGCGCGGCGACGTGCTGCTGGCCCTCGCCACGACCATGCTGTGGACCACCGGTGCCTTCGTTCTCTACACCTATATCGCGCCCTTCCTGACCAATCACGCCGGCATCACCGGCCCCTGGCTCGCCGCGACGCTCGTCGTCTCCGGCCTCGGCTCGGCCATCGGCAACCAGCTCGGCGGCATCGCCAGCGACCGCTTCGGCCCCGAGCGTTCGCTGAGCGTGGTGCTGTCGATCCTGGCAGCGGCGTTGGCCTCTGCCTCGCTGATCGCGATCAACCTGCCGCCGGCTTTGGCGATCTGGCCGATCCCCTTCGTGCTCTTCATCTGGAGCGCGGCGGGCTGGGCCGGCCATCCCTCGCAGATGTCGCGACTGGCCGCGATGGCGCCGGATGCCACCGTGGTCGCGCTCTCGCTCAATGCTTCCGCGCTCTATTTCGGCATCGCGGCTGGCGCAGCGCTCGGCCAGCAGGTGATGCGCCATGCCGGCACCTGGCCTCTCGGCTTCGTCGGCGCCGCCTGCGAGGTCGCGGCGCTCGCGGTGCTCGCATTCACGCTCCATCGCAAGCGCGCCGCTAGGCGCGTGCCGTCCCTCTCGGAAACGGCAGCGCCAGCCCGCAGCTGAGACGGTGCGGGCGGATCAGGCCGCTTCCGCCCGCCGCCAGGCCGGGAACGGGTCCGGCAGGTCGCGATAGCGCTCGGGGTTGAAGCGCAGCGGCAGGGCATCGCCGACGAGGCAAAGGTCGAGCGCGGCGCGAATCGCCGCCTCGTCCAGCTCGGTCCCGATGAAGACCAACTCCTGCCGGCGGTCACCCCAGACGGAATGCCAGTTGCGGTTCAGGATCGCCGTCCATTCGGGATGATCCGGCCAGCGCGAGCGCGGCACGGCGGCCCACCAGAAGCCCATCGCCTCGGTGCGGCAGATGCTGCCGGCAAGCGACATCTCGCCAACCCAGTCGGGCCGCGTCGCCAGCCAGAAATGCCCCTTGGCGCGGATCAGCCCCGGCCATGTCCGGCTCAGGAAAGCGCTGAACTTTTCGGGATGGAACGGACGCCGTGCCCGGTAGACGAAGGAGGAAATGCCGTATTCCTCCGTCTCCGGCACATGATCTTTGAAGCCGTAGAGCTCCTTGTGCCAGAGCGGGTGTTCCTGCGCCTTCTCGTGGTCGAACAGCCCGGTATCGAGCACGGCATCGAGCGGCACCTTGCCGAAATCCGCTTCGACCTGCCTTGCGTCCGGGTTGAGCGCGCGCACGATCTTGCTGACGGCCTCGCGCTGTTCCGGCGAGGCGTCCGAAATCTTGTTCAGCACCACCACATCGGCGAACTCGATCTGCTCCACCAGGAGGTCGACCAGCGTGCGCTCGTCGCCCTCCCCCGCAGTCTCGCCGCGTTCCCTCAGGAAATCGCGCGAGCCGTAATCCCTGAGCAGGCTCACGGCATCGACCACCGTCACCATGGTGTCGAGCCGCGCGACATCCGACAGCGAAAGCCCGGCCTCGTCGCGGAATTCGAAGGTCGCGGCGATCGGCAAGGGCTCCGCGATCCCCGTCCCCTCGATCAGCAGGTAGTCGAACCGCCCCTCCTCGGCGAGGCGGCGCACCTCGGCCAGCAGATCGTCGCGCAACGTGCAGCAGATGCAGCCGTTGCTCATCTCGACCAGCTTCTCGTCGGTGCGCGAGAGCTTGCCGCCGCCCTCCCGCACCAGATCGGCGTCGATATTCACCTCGCTCATGTCGTTGACGATGAGCGCGACCTTGCGGCCCTCGCGGTTGTTCAGGATGTGGTTGAGCAGGGTCGTCTTGCCGGCTCCGAGGAAGCCGGACAGGACAGTGACGGGCAGGCGACGCATAGGGAGAACCTCGACATGAAACGTTATAATATAACATTTCATGAAAGCCTCCTGCCTGGCAAGTGCCGTGACGAAGCCGTGCACATCTGGCCGTGCCGCTCCTTTTAGCTTTCCCCCGCGGCCTTCGCCGTCTATAGCGAGCGCCTAGCATTCATTCAGACGCTCGCCACGCCTCCGCTCGCCCGATCGGACCGGCCTTGCGCGCGCCTGCCCAAGACCGGTCGAGATCATGCCCAAGCGCACAGACATCAAGTCCATCCTGATCATCGGCGCCGGCCCCATCATCATCGGCCAGGCCTGCGAGTTCGACTATTCCGGTACCCAGGCCTGCAAGACGCTGAAGGCCGAGGGCTACCGCATCATCCTGGTCAACTCGAACCCGGCGACGATCATGACCGATCCGGACCTGGCCGACGCGACCTATGTCGAGCCGATCACGCCGGAGATCGTCGCCAAGATCATCGAGAAGGAGCGCCCCGACGCGCTGCTCCCGACCATGGGCGGCCAGACCGCGCTGAACTGCGCGCTCTCACTCAACAAGAAGTCGATCGTCCAGCCCGATGGCAGCAAGATCAGCGTGCTTGAGAAGTTCGGCGTCGAGATGATCGGCGCCACCGCCGAGGCCATCGACAAGGCCGAGGATCGCGAGCTCTTCCGCGAGGCCATGACCAAGATCGGCCTGGACACCCCGCGCTCGCATCACATCAAGACGCTCGGCCAGGCGCTCGACGCGCTTGAGGATATCGGTCTGCCCGCGATCATCCGCCCGTCCTTCACCATGGGCGGCACCGGCGGCGGCATCGCCTACAACAAGGGCGAGTTCATCGACATCGTCGAGCGCGGCATCGACGCCTCCCCCACCAGCGAGGTCCTCATCGAGGAGAGCGTGCTCGGCTGGAAGGAATACGAGATGGAGGTTGTCCGCGATAAGGCGGACAACTGCATCATCGTCTGCTCGATCGAGAATTTCGATCCGATGGGCGTCCATACCGGTGATTCGATCACGGTCGCACCGGCCTTGACGCTGACCGACAAGGAATACCAGATCATGCGCGACGCCTCGCTGGCGGTGCTGCGCGAGATCGGCGTCGAGACCGGCGGCTCGAACGTGCAGTTCGCGATCGATCCGGCCACCGGCCGCATGATCGTCATCGAGATGAACCCGCGCGTCTCGCGCTCCTCGGCGCTGGCATCGAAGGCGACCGGCTTCCCGATCGCCAAGGTCGCAGCGCGGCTCGCCGTCGGCTACACGCTCGACGAGATCGAGAACGACATTACGGGCGGCGCGACCCCGGCCTCCTTCGAGCCGACGATCGACTACGTCGTCACCAAGATCCCGCGCTTCGCCTTCGAGAAGTTCCCGGGCTCCGAGCCGACCCTGACCACCGCGATGAAGTCGGTCGGCGAGGCCATGGCGATCGGCCGCACCTTCCAGGAAAGCCTGCAGAAGGCGCTGCGCTCCCTTGAGACCGGGCTCGACGGCCTCGACGAGATCGAGATCGAGGGCTTCGGCCAGGGTGATGACCGCAACGCCATCAAGGCAGCGATCTCGACGCCGACGCCGGACCGGATCCTCCATGTCGCCCAGGCCATGCGCGCGGGCTTCACCGACGAGGACATCCACGAGAGCTGCAAGATCGACCCGTGGTTCCTCGCCCAGATGCGCGAGCTCGTCGAGACCGAGGAGAAGATCCGCAAGATCGGCCTGCCGACCACGCCCGGCGCGTTCCGCCAGATCAAGGCGATGGGCTTCTCGGACAAGCGCCTCGCAGCCGTCTCGGGCAAGACCGAGGCCGAGGTCAGGAAGGCGCGCCGCGCGCTGGAGGTCCGCCCGGTCTACAAGCGCATCGACACCTGCGCGGCCGAGTTCGCCTCGCCGACGGCCTACATGTATTCGAGCTACGCCATGCCCTTCGCCGGCAAGGCCGCGGACGAGGCTAATCCCTCGGATCGCAAGAAGGTCGTGATCCTCGGCGGCGGACCGAACCGCATCGGCCAGGGCATCGAGTTCGACTATTGCTGCTGCCACGCCTGCTACGCGCTGCGCGACGCCGGCTACGAGACCATCATGGTCAACTGCAACCCGGAGACGGTCTCAACCGACTACGACACCTCCGACCGGCTCTATTTCGAGCCGCTGACGGCGGAAGACGTGCTCGAAATCCTCGAGACCGAGAAGCAGAACGGCACGCTGATGGGCGTCATCGTCCAGTTCGGCGGCCAGACCCCGCTGAAGCTGGCGAACGCGCTGGAAGAGGCCGGCATCCCGATCCTTGGCACCTCGCCCGACATGATCGACCTCGCCGAGGACCGCGACCGCTTCAAGCGCCTGCTCGACAAGCTGCACCTGAAGCAGCCGAAGAACGGCATCGCCTATTCGGTGGAGCAGGCCCGCATCATCGCCAGCGAGCTCGGCCTGCCCTTCGTCGTGCGCCCGTCCTATGTGCTCGGCGGCCGCGCCATGGCGATCATCCGCGACGAGATCATGTTCGAGGATTACCTGCTCGGCACCCTGCCCTCGCTGATCCCCTCCGAGGTCAAGGCCAAGTACCCGAACGATAAGACCGGCCAGATCAACACGGTGCTCGGCAAGAACCCGCTGCTGTTCGACCGCTACCTGTCGGACGCGATCGAGGTCGATGTCGACTGCCTCGCCGACGGCAAGGACGCTTTCATCGCCGGCATCATGGAGCATATCGAGGAAGCCGGCATCCATTCCGGCGATTCGGCCTGCTCGCTGCCGCCGCGCTCGCTCTCGCCCGAGACGATCGCCGAGCTGGAGCGCCAGACCAAGGCGATGGCGCTCGCGCTCGATGTCGGCGGCCTGATGAACGTCCAGTACGCCATCAAGGACGGCGAGATCTATGTGCTCGAGGTCAATCCGCGCGCCTCGCGTACGGTGCCTTTCGTCGCCAAGGTCATCGGCCAGCCGATCGCCAAGATCGCCGCCCGCGTCATGGCCGGCGAGCCGCTTGCCAGCTTCGGCCTGAAGCCCGCGAAGCTCGACCATGTCGGCGTCAAGGAAGCGGTCTTCCCCTTCGCGCGCTTCCCCGGCGTCGACGTCCTTCTCGGGCCGGAAATGCGCTCGACCGGCGAGGTCATCGGCCTCGACCGCTCCTTCGACACCGCCTTCGCCAAGAGCCAGCTCGGTGCCGGTTCCAAGGTGCCGGTCAAGGGCACGGTCTTCGTCTCGGTGCGCGACGAGGACAAGCCGCGCATCGTCCCGGCGGTCCGCATCCTCGCCGATCTCGGCTTCCGTATCCTCGCGACGGGCGGCACGCTGCGCCACCTGCAGGAGCAGGGCATCTCGGCCTCCAAGATCAACAAGGTTCTGGAAGGCCGCCCGCATGTCGTCGACGCGCTGAAGAACAGCGAGATCCAGCTCGTCTTCAACACCACCGAAGGCCCGCAGGCCCTGGCAGACTCCCGTGCACTCCGGCGCACGGCCCTCTTGCACAAGGTGCCCTATTATACCACCTTGGCCGGAGCGATCGCTGCCGCGGAGGGCATCAAGGCCTATTGCAGCGGCGATCTCGAAGTACGATCCTTGCAATCGTATTTCGAGCGCGCGGCCTGACAGGCCGCTCGTCGCACATCACAGATTGAGCGGAAGCGCGGGAACCGGCGGTCGATTTGCCGCCGGTGAGCCGCGCTTTCGGAGCTTATGGGACGGAAGGTATGGAAAAGGTTCCGATGACCGCGGGCGGCTTCGCCGCCCTGGAGGCCGAGTTGAAGGACCGTCAGCAGGTCCAACGCCAGCGCATCATCACCGCGATTGCCGAGGCGCGCGCGCTGGGTGACCTTTCCGAGAACGCGGAGTATCACGCGGCCAAGGAAGCGCAGTCGCTCAACGAGGGCCGGATCATGGAACTCGAATCGCTGATCGGCCGCGCCGACATCATCGATATCGCCAAGCTCGCCGGCGGCGACACGATCAAGTTCGGCGCCACCGTCAAGCTGATCGACGACGATACCGAGGAAGAGAAGAGCTACCAGATCGTCGGCGAGCCGGAATCGGACGTGAAGTCCGGCAAGGTCTCGATCGGCTCGCCGATCGCACGCGCGCTGATCGGCAAGAAGGTCGGCGATTCCGTGCAGGTCAACACGCCCGGCGGCGGCAAGTCCTACGAAGTCGTCAGCGTCGTCTTCCGCTGAGAGAACGGAACCGCGCCATGTCCCCTCTCCCCCTGCGGGAGAGGGTTAGGATGAGGGGTCTCGCGACGCTCATAGCCAGCGCTCCCCGACGCCCATCAATGACTTCGACCTGCGCGCCCCCTCATCCGGCCCTGCGGTCCTACCTACTCCCCCAAGGGGAGAAGGTAGGACCGCCCCCTACCCCGCCAGCACGACTCGCATCGCCTTGATGATGCCGTCCACGGCGACGCTGGCCAGGATCAACCCCATCACGCGGCTGATGATGCTCGCCCCCGCATTGCCGATCACCGCGATGATCCGCGAGGCGCTGAACAGCAGCCCTAGCAGGATCGCGAAGATGATCGCGATCTGGATCACGGTCTCGGTCTGCTCGATGAGGCTGAATTTCGAATTGTCGGTGACCGTCATCACCGTCAGCATCGCGCCGGGGCTGGCGATGCTCGGGATCGCCAGCGGATAGACCGCCTTTTCGAGATCGGAGGAGCGCAGCAGCTTCTGGTCCTCCTCCAGCTTCGATTCGCCGAAGATCATCGTCAGCGCGAACAGGAACAGCACGATGTTGCCGGCGATCTGGAACGAGCTCAGCTCGATATCCATGGCCGTCAGTAGGACCTGGCCGAGTACGACGAAGAACAAGAGCACGAGGAAGGCGACGAGCGAGCCCTGCAGCGCGATGCGCCGTGCCGCTGCGGCGCTCAGTCCCGCCGTCACCGCCAGGAAGACCGGCAAGGTCCCGATCGGGTCGATCACGACCCAGAGCTTCACGAATTCGGTCAGCCAGCGTTCCACGGCAGTGCCCCTCCGGTCGCGCCGGTGCCGGCGCGCCTCCCCCGCCCCGATAGACCGGATTTCGACACGGCTTGGCAACCATCTCCCGCGCATGATCGCGCGCAACCGCCAGCCATGGACTATCGCTGGTCCGTCCCTACATTGAGGCGACAGGCTTTTCGGAGATCCGGCCATGATCACCCGTCGACAGGCACTGGCATCCGCGTTCGGAGCTGCCGCGCTGGCCCTGGCGCCGGCGGTTTCCCCCGCTTTCGCGCAAGGACGGGCGGTCGGCACGATCCGCGTCGATGCGCTGCCCTCGGTCGTGGAGGCTTGGGGTCCCAATCTGCCGATGGTGAAGACCGAGCTGGAGCGAACGCTGGTCGAAATTCTCGGGCCGTCGCTGCAGCGCGGCGCCGGGACGAAGCTCGTCGTCACCATCGGGCGCCTGTGGCTCTCCAGCAGCACGCGGGGCACTGGCTTGACCGGAGCCCACGAGGACTACCTCGAAAGCACGGCGACGCTCTATGATCGCAGCGGCCGGCCGCTCGCCAGCTATCCGATCCGGTCCACGGAATCCGCCACCGGCGCCGGGCTCCAGCCCCAGCCCGAGGCCGACTGGTTCCGCCTGAGGGCCTTGGCCCGCAACAATGCCTGGTGGGTGAAGCGCTACATCACCGGCTGAACGCCGGCCGTCAGCCGAACGGCACGATCGGCTCGTCCTTGACCCGGTCGAGGGCGAGCGCGGTCCGGACATTGCGCACATTCGGCATCGCCGTGAGCTCGGCGACGAAATCCTGGAAGGCCTTCAGGTCCGGCGTGACGCATTTCAGGGAGAAGTCGATATCGCCCGAAAGGGTCCAGCACTCACGCACCGCAGGCCAGTTCCGCATCCGCTCCTGGAAGGCAACCAGATCGGCCTCCGCCTGGCTCGCCAGATGCACGAAGGCGAAGCAGACGACCTCGAAGCCGAGCTTCCGCTCGTCGAGATCGGCATGGTAGCCGCGGATCAGCCCGGCCTCCTCCAGCGCGCGCACGCGCCTGAGGCAGGGCGGCGGCGAGATGCCGACGCGGCTGGCGAGCTCGACATTGGTCATGCGCCCATCGGCCTGGAGTTCGCGCAGGATGCGCAGGTCGATATCGTCAAGTTTGGGGCGCACGAAAATCCTCGCGTGAAGGTCGCGCTGGTGTAGACGGCGGCGTCAGGCGATACAAGGCGCATGCCACGAGCCCAGACCGCCATGCACGACAATCCGGAGCCGAAAGTCTGGGTCCTGACCGACGGCAAGGCCGGCGACGAACTGCAGTGCCTGGGCGTCGCCGAACGGCTCGGCATCGTCCCCGAGATCCGCCGGGTGAAGCCGCGCAAGCCCTGGGCCTGGCTGATGCCGCGCGGGCCGATCGACCCGCGCGAGGCTCCGGACCGGCCGGAGAGCCCGCTCAAGCCCCCTTTTCCCGATATCGCCATCGCCTCGGGCCGACGCGCCGTGGCCTATCTGCGCGCGTTGAAGCAGGCCTCGAACGGCGCGACCTATACCGTGTTCCTCAAGGATCCGCGCACCGGCCCCGGTGCCGCCGACCTGGTCTGGGTCTCCGGCCATGACAGGCTGCGCGGCGACAACGTCCTGGTCACCACCACCTCGCCGCATCGCCTGACGCCCGGCAAGCTCGCCGCCGCCCGCGCCGTGCCGCCCCCGGCCATCGCGAGCTTGAACACACCACGCGTAGCAGTCCTGGTCGGCGGCGACAGCCGGCATCACCGTTTCACGCCGGCCGATATCGAGCGCCTCGCCCGGCAGCTCGATGAGCTCGCCGGCTCGGGCGCAAGCCTCATGGGCTCGCCCTCCCGGCGAACCTCATCCGCGTTGGGGGCGGCCGTCGCCGCCGTCTTCGCCAGGCATGGCGGCTGGTGGTGGGACGGCACGGGCGAAAATCCCTTCCTCGCTTTGCTCGCCAATGCCGATGCGGTGGTGGTGACGGCCGACTCCACCAACATGATCGGCGAGGCCGCGGCGGCAGGCCGGCCCGTGCTGGTTTTCGAGCCCACGGGCGGCCATCCCAAGATCGCGGCGCTGGTCGCGGCGCTGGAGCGCGAGGGCGTTGTGCATCGCTTCTGTGGACGTCTTGAAGGCGAGGCTTACGAACCGATAGACTCAACCCCGATCATAGCCGATGCGATACGGCAAGGCTGGCTGCGCCATCGGGCTGCACTGGAGTTCACGCGCGCCTGAACCCGGTTGCCCTTGTTTCGGCGCCACGCCGGCGTATCTGACGGATCGAGACTGCGGCTCCCGCCCGCAGGAGAGGAATTGAGACGATGGCCCATACCCACGCCCGCGTCATGATCATCGGCTCCGGCCCGGCCGGCTACACCGCCGCGATCTACGCCGCCCGCGCCATGATGGAACCGGTGCTGATCTCCGGCATGCAGGCCGGCGGCCAGCTGATGATCACCACCGATGTCGAGAACTATCCCGGCTTCGCCGACGTCATCCAGGGCCCCTGGCTGATGGAGCAGATGCGCGCCCAGGCCGAACACATGGGCACGAAGATGGTCTCCGACCACATCGCCCGCGTCGACCTCTCGCAGCGTCCTTTCCGGCTCTGGGGCGATGGCGGCGAAACCTATTCCTGCGACGCTCTGATCATCGCGACCGGCGCCCAGGCCAAGTGGCTTGGCCTGCCCTCCGAGCAGGCCTTCCAGGGCTTCGGCGTCTCGGCCTGCGCGACCTGCGACGGCTTCTTCTTCCGCAACAAGGAGGTGGCAGTCGTCGGCGGCGGCAACACCGCCGTCGAGGAGGCGCTCTATCTCGCCAATCTCGCCAGCAAGGTCACGCTGGTCCATCGCCGCGACAGCCTGCGCGCCGAGCGCGTGATGCAGGAGCGCCTGTTCAAGCATCCGAAGATCGAGGTGGTCTGGGATAGCGAGATCGCCGAGATCTGCGGCGGCACCACGCCCCCCAATGTCACACATCTGCGCCTGAAGAACCTCAAGACCGGCGCCGAGAGCGAACTGAAGACCGACGGCGTCTTCATCGCCATCGGCCACAAGCCGGCGACGGAGCTGTTTGTCGGCCAGCTCGCCATGAACGAGTCCGGCTATCTCGATGTCGAGGCCGGCACGACCCGGACCAATGTCGAGGGCGTCTTCGCCGCTGGCGACGTCACCGACGAGCATTACCGGCAGGCAGTGACCGCCGCCGGCCTGGGTTGCATGGCGGCTCTCGACGCCGAGCGCTGGCTCGCCGCCACCGCGCTCGACCGCCGTGAAGCAGCGGAATGAAGGCTTTCGCGCAACCCATCACTGACTCTGATGGGTTGCGTCACCAGATTCACGACGAATAACAGAGACTCCCCGTCACACAGGCGTTGACGCACAACGCCTTTATCCCCCATCATGCAAAAAACGCATAACGGGGAGATGCGCGGTGGATTGGGACCGCATTAGAATCTTTTATACGGTCGCGGAGTCAGGCAGCTTCACCAAAGCTGGCGATGTTCTCGGCTTGAGTCAATCGGCCGTCAGCCGCCAGATCGGCGCGCTGGAGCGGGAGCTGCGCGCACCGCTGTTCCATCGCCATACGCGCGGCCTCATCCTCACCGAGCAGGGCGAATTGCTGTGGCGCGCCGCCCGCGAGATGACTCAGCGGCTGGAGCGCACGCGCTCGCAACTCTCCGAGACGCGCGAGCACCCCTCAGGCGAACTCAAGGTCACGGCGACCCGCGGCCTCGGCGGGCACTGGCTGACGCCGCGCCTCTCCGAGTTCATGGATCTCTACCCCGACATCCGGGTCGAGCTCATCCTCACCGATGAGGAACTCGACCTGTCGATGCGCGAGGCCGATATCGCCATCCGCCTGCGCCAGCCCCAGCAGCCGGACCTGATCCAGCGCAAGCTCTTCACCGTGCACTTCCACGTCTACGCTTCGCCGGCCTATGTGAAGCGCTTCGGCGAGCCCAAGAGCTACGACGATCTCGACAACCACCGCATCCTGTCCTTCGGCGGCACCTCGCCGTCCTACCTGACGGCGGTGCACTGGCTCGGCACGATGGGACGCGACCAGCGCAACCCGCGGCCGATCCATCTGACGGTCAACAACATCACCGCGATGAAGCGGGCCGTTGATTCGGGCGCCGGCATCGCCGTGCTTCCGGACTACCTGATCGAGACCGGCTCCCCGCTCGTGCAATTGATGCGCGAGACGGAAATGCCGCAGCTCGAAAGCTATCTGGTCTATCCCGAGGAAATGAAGTCGGTCGCCCGCGTCCAGGTCTTCCGCGACTTCCTCATCCAGAAAGCCCAGCGCTGGACCTACTAATTGTGCCGTCACGGCGGAAGAATCGGGCGCCTCACGGCGCCCGTTTTGATTCTGGCGGTTTTGTGACCAAATCGGCATCTCGCATGCGCCAAAATCGAACGGTTCGCCTGAAAACTGTTCAGCAGCGGACAAAAGCTAGGTTTCCAAGGGGCCTGCAACTTTCCCGCGCAGCCCCCATCCTGCAATGAACGCATATTTCTCAACCATTTAGGCTCAAATTAGCGCCATCTGCCCTTCGTTCATGCATCATGCGCATGGCGGACCCAAGATATGTTGCATTGCAAAATGGCAGGTCCTGGCCGATATTGAACTCACGGTTGTTCGAAACGGGCTCCGCAATCTCCTCCCGGCGTTGAGTTCGTTTCAGCCGTTCCCCTCTGAGATGTTTGGCGGTTTCGCCAGATGTTTCAAACTTTCAAAGCCGGCTCCCCTCGGGGACGCCGGCTCTTTTTTTACCTGTATGTTACGGCCTTTGCCCGGCTGCGCTCTTTCCGGCATCGCCAAACGGAAAAAGGCGCCGCCCCCGAGGGCGACGCCTTTCGCATGCCGTAATGGCCGCTTCGATCAGGCGGCGAGCTTGCCGGCGATCTTGGCGAAATTGTCGACGAAGCCCTGCAGAAAGCCGCGCGTCGCCTCGTTGGTGACGTTGTGCTGGGCGTCGATCAGATCGTCCTTGAAGGTGACGAAGACCTGGCTGCCGACGACGACCCCGGCAAGATTGGTCAGGATCATCCGCAGCTCGTTCTGCGAGACGGCCGTGCCGACGGCGCCGCCGCTGGTGCCGGTGACGGCGACCGTCTTGCCGGCCCAGGAATTCTTGCCATAGGGACGCGAGGCCCAGTCGATCGCGTTCTTGAGCACGGCCGGAATCGAACGGTTATGCTCGGGCGTGACGATCAGAATCGCGTCGGCCGCCTCGATCTCGCGCTTCAGGCGCAGGGTGGACTCGGGCCGGTTCGACTCCAGGTCCTGATTGAACATCGGCAGGTCGTCGATCTGGACGAAACTGACGTCGAAAGCGCCCTCACCCAGCTTCGCAAGCGCCTGGGCCAGCTTGCGATTGATCGATTCGCGGCGGTTGCTGCCCACGATGATGGCAAGCTTCAGTTTGGCCATGACAGTCCCCAGTGAGGGTGGAAAGGCCGAAACAGTAGAGGCCGCAACCACGGCGGCGCAAGCAGCGGCGCTGCAAGGGCGGCATTGCGCGATTTCAAGCTGCAGGGCTGGTTAGCGACCGCTCAGTGCCGCCCGGGCCGGGCCGCCAGCGGCAGATCGTCGAACAGACTGGGCTCGGCGCTGGTGCGCGCCTTCTCGATGGTCAAGATCCGGAGCTTGATCTCGACACCGCCTTCGGCCGAGAAGCCGCCGGTCTTGCCGCCGGCGGCCAGGATGCGATGGCAGGGCACGATGATCGGCCAGGGATTCTGGCCGAGCGCGACGCCCACCGCCCGCGCCGCGCCGGGATCTCCGATACGCTGCGCCACCTCGCCATAGGTCAGGGTTTCGCCATGCGGGATCGCGAGCGCGACCTCATAGACCTTGCGGTTGAAGTCGGAGACGTTCTCCAGCGCCACCGGCAGATGCGACAGGTCGCGCTTCTCGCCATCGAACAGCGCGCGGATGCCGGCGACGGCTTCCGCGACGAAGCCCTCGGCTTCCGTCTCATCAGCCTCGGGAAACCGCCGCTCCAGGCGCTTGCGAGCGTGCGCCTCATCGCGCTCGGGCAATTGCGCGCCGATGAAGCGCTCACCTTCCCAGATCACGGCGCAGGGGCCGATCGTGGTCTCGAACAGATGGAAATGCTGATTGGCCATGTGCGACTCGTGTCGTTCCGGCGAAGAATGACACGAGGTCTAGCACGGCAGCGGCAGGAGACGGCACCCGAAACCTGCCGAGTGCCGTCCTCGCATCGAGCGCCTGCCTCACATGAAGAGCTTCTCGCCCTCCAGCCCCTTGTAGAGCACAGCGACCTGGTCGCCATAGCCGTTATAGATCTGCGTTGGCCGCCGCTCGCGCGAGCCCAGGATCTGCTCGCTCGCCTGGCTCCAGCGCGGATGCGGCACGGCCGGGTTCACATTGGCCCAGAAGCCGTATTCGGAGGCCTGCAGGCCTTCCCAGAAGGTCTTCGGCCGCTCGGCGACGAAGCTGATCCTGCGGATCGATTTCACCGACTTGAAGCCGTACTTCCATGGCGTGACCAGGCGAATCGGCGCGCCATGCTGCGTCGGCAGCGGCTTGCCGTAGATACCGGTGACGAGCAGCGGGAGTTCGTTCGTGGCCTCCGCGATGGTCAGCCCTTCCGTATAGGGCCAGGGATACCAGCGCTGGCTCTGCCCCGGCGCGACGCGCGGGTTCATGAAGGTCTCGAAGCGGATGTATTTCGCGCCCGAAAGCGGCTTGGCGAGTGCGACGAAGGAAGCGAGCGGGATGCCGGTCCACGGCACGGCCATCGCCCAGGCCTCGACGCAGCGGAAGCGATAGAGCCGCTCCTCGATCGGCAGCTTGCGGATGAGGTCGTCGAAGCCGATCTCGAAGGGCTTCTCGACGAGACCGTCGACCTGGATGCTCCAGGGCCGCGTGGCGAGCCGCCGCGAGGCCTCGACGATGTCCTTCGTCATGCCGAATTCGTAGAAATTATTGTAGTTCGCCGCGTCCTCTTCCTTCGTCTGCGGCACGCCCAGCACATAGGCGGCATTGCGCTTGGCTGGATAGAGATCGAGCGTCGGATCGGGCGTCTGCGCCGACACGGCACTTGGCAAAGCGGCGCCCGCGATCAATCCGGCGCCGGCAGTCATCAACTGGCGGCGATTGAGGAACACGCCCTCGGGCGTGGCCTGGCTTTCCGGCATTTCCCAGCCGGCACGGCGCTTGATCAGCATGACGGACATACTCCATTTTCGCTCGATCGCTGCGCGCCCGTTCGGGCGCGACAACAGTGATCGAGCGATTTGTCATCGCATCGGATTCTCCCGAAAAGTGGCTTCCACTTTTCGGTCCGATGCCATGGGCTCGTTAGGCCACGAAAGCGGGGTCACGGCAATTCACGAGGGAGAGAGACGCGACTTCCCTTCTCCCCTCGGGGGAGAAGGTGGCAGCGCGCAGCGCTGACGGATGAGGGCAGAACCTCTCCAAAACAAGAAAGGGCCGCTCACGCGACCCTTCCCTCATCCGGCGCTACGCGCCACCTTCTCCCGCAAGGGGAGAAGGGAAGATCAGCCGCGCGCTTCCAGCGCCTTGATGATCGCCGCGCCCATTTCGCTGGTCGAAACGGCGTTGGCGCCGGGAGCCGCGATGTCCTTGGTGCGGGTGCCGGAGCCCAGCACGTCGGCGATCGCGCCCTCCAGCTTGTCCGCCGCCTCGCCCGCGCCGAAGGAATAGCGCAGCGCCATCGCGAAGGAGCCGATCATCGCGATCGGGTTGGCGAGGCCCTTGCCGGCGATGTCCGGGGCCGAGCCATGGACGGGCTCGTAGAGCGCCTTGCGCTTGCCGGTGGCAGGATCCTCGGCACCGAGCGAGGCGGAGGGCAGCATGCCGAGCGAGCCGGTCAGCATCGCCGCGACGTCCGACAGGATGTCGCCGAACAGGTTGTCGCACACAATGACATCGTACTGCTTCGGCCAGCGCACGAGCTGCATGGCGCAGTTGTCGGCCAGCACATGCTCCAGCTCGACGTCCTTGTACTCTGCGGCATGCAGCGCGGTGACCGTCTGCTTCCAGAGCACGCCGGTCTTCATGACGTTGTGCTTCTCGGCCGAGGAGACCTTGTTGCGGCGGGTGCGCGCCAGCTCGAAGGCGACGCGGCAGATCCGGTCAATTTCCGGCGTGGTGTAGAGCTGCGTATCGACGCCGCGCTTGGAGCCGTCCTCCAGCGTGACGATCTCCTTCGGCTCGCCGAAATAGACGCCGCCGGTGAGCTCGCGCACGATCAGGATGTCGAGGCCTTCGACGACCTCCGGCTTCAGCGAGGAGGCAGAGGCCAGCGCCGGGTAGCAGATCGCCGGGCGCAGGTTGGCGAACAGGCCGAGATCCTTGCGCAGGCG
Organism: Allobosea sp. FG18; assembly: GCF_057809495.1. NCBI lineage: Bacteria > Pseudomonadati > Pseudomonadota > Alphaproteobacteria > Hyphomicrobiales > Alloboseaceae > Allobosea > Allobosea sp. FG18. Next base: position 97,673 of record NZ_JBMDKB010000003.1, on the reverse strand, counting down.
CAGCAGGCCGGCTTCCGGGCGATGCTGATAGGGCACGTCGGCCCATTTGGGGCCGCCGACCGCGCCGAACAGCACGGCGTCGGCATCCTGCGCCAGCTTCATGTCGCCTTCGGAGATCGCCTGCTTGTGTGCGTCGTAAGCGGCGCCGCCGACAAGGCCCTTCTCGATCTCGAAGGAGCCGAGGCCCTGCTTGCCGAACCAGGAGACGATCTGCTCGACCTGGCCCATCACCTCGGGGCCGATGCCGTCACCGGGGAGCAGCAGGAGCTTGTGGGTCGCCATGATCGTCGCCTCGCCTTCGCGTGTTTGCGTTGGCGGGTGATTACGGGCGCAAGGCGGCGCGCGCAAGCGCCGCGATGCAGCCCTGCCCTGTGCGAAGCGTGGCGATGTCAGGCCTTCGGCAGGCGCGCCGTGACCTCGATCTCGACCTTCATCTCGGGCTTCAGCAGCCCGGACACGACATAGATGCCGGCGGCCGGCCTGATCTCGCGGAAGAACTCGCCGCAAACGCCGAGCACCGGCTCGCAATAGCTGCGGTCGGTGACGAAATACTGTGCCCGCGCGACCTGGGCGAGTGAGGAACCCGCCTCCTTCAGCACGGTGCTGATCGTGCGGAAGATGTTGCGCGCCTGCTCGGCCGGATCGTCGGGCAGGATCATTGTGGCGTAGTCGTAGCCGGTCGTGCCGGAGACGAAGACGAGATCGCCATCGATCACGGCGCGCGAATAGCCGAAGCTGCGCTCGAAGGGCGAACCGGTGGAAATCAGGCGGCGCATGAGTTCTCCGAATGAAACGCAGGTCATCCCGGGCGACCGAAGGGAGACCCGGGTTCCATGCCGGACCGGTTCAGGCATGGATCCCGGATCGGCGCCGCTATCGCGGCTTGTCCGGGATGACCAAGCCATTCATCCAATGCGGCAGCATACGCCACCCGTTTTCTGCGCGGTCAGACCCGCCCGCCCTTCAGAGCGCGCAGCACCTTCTCACCGGGCCGTCCCGTTTGCGGCATGCCGATCTTCGCCTCGATCTCCTTGATCGCGGCGCGGGTCAGCGAACCGACAGCGCCGTCCGGCTCGCCGACATTGTACCCGCGCTGGATCAGCAGGCGCTGCAGCTCGCGGCGCTGCTCGCGCGAGAGCGGCAGGTCGTCGGTCGGCCAGTCGCCCTGCACGCCCGGCCGCCCCCGCAGGCGATCGGAGAGCAGCGAGATGGCGAGCGCATAGGAATCCGCGCCGTTATAGCTGTAGGCGGCGTCGTAATTCTTGAAGACGAGGAAGGCCGGGCCGTTGCGCCCCGCCGGCATCAGCAGCCCGGCATTGCCCGAGCCCGTCAGCGCCGAGCCGTCATATTTGACGATGCCGCGCGAAGCCCAGCTCGACACCGGCTGCTTGGGGTTGCGCCCGGTCGGGCCGGAATAGCCCCCGGGCACGCGGACTTCATAACCCCAGGTCGCGCCGGTGATCCAGCCGGCCTTGTCCATGAAATTCGCGGTCGAATGCAGCGCGTCGGGAATAGAATCGACGAGATCGCGCCGGCCGTCGCCATCGCCATCCACCGCGAGCCTGAGATAGGTCGAGGGGATGAACTGGGTGTGGCCGAAGGCACCGGCCCAGGAGCCGAACAGCCGCTCGGGGCGCACATCGCCGCGCTGGATGATCTGCAGCGTCGCGATCAGCTCGCCCTTGAAGAAGGCGTTGCGGCGCGGCGCCAGGCAGGCGCCGGTCGAGAGCGCCTGAACCAGCGGCATCTTGCCCCGCGCCTTGCCGAAATCGCTCTCGACGCCCCAGACGGCGGCGATGGTGTGGCGGTCGACGCCGAAGCGCTGCTCCGCCGCCGCGAGGGTCGAGGCATGCTGGCGCATCATCGCGCGCCCTTCCGCGACCTTCTCCTCGTCGACGAGCGTGCCGAGATAGTCCCAGATCGGAGTCTTGAACTCCGGCTGGTTGTTCATGGCTTCGATGACCTTCATGTCCGGCTCGACGCCGGCCATGGCCCGATCGAAGGTCGCGCCCGAGACGCCCTTGGCGGCGGCCGCTGATTTCAGCCCGGCCAAGCAGGACTGGAAGCCGCTCTGCGCCGAAGTGGCAGAGGCGAGGAGGATGAGTGGCAAGGCCAGTGTGATTGCGCGCATGGTCTCCACCGAATCGCAGAATTTGCGCAAAACTAGGGCGTTGCCGTTAACGGAAGTTAATCATGGCGCATCTGGCGATGCGCGACCGAATCCCGCTATGGGAGGCGGCCTCACCCGGAACCCGCCCCGTGCCCCTCTCCGTCGAACTCCTCGGTTTCGTCGCCGCCGCGCTGACCAGCCTGTGCTGGCTGCCGCAGACCTGGCGCACGCTGCGCACGCGCGATGCCCGCGCCATCTCGTTATGGACGCAGATCCTGCTGGCTTGCGGGACGGTGCTCTGGCTGGTCTACGGCGTCCAGATCCTGTCCTGGCCGGTCATCGTCGCCAATGCGCTGACCCTGCTGCTCGTGCTGGCCATCATCACCATGAAGCTGCGTTTCGGCTGAACGCCCAAGCACCTCCACACCATCGCGAAGAAGGCTACCGGCATGCCCTCGCTCTCCATGGCCCATCTCCTGCCGATCGTTATGCTGTTCGGCTCGAACATCTTCATGACCTTCGCCTGGTACGGGCATCTCAGCTACAAGAGCACCGCGATCTGGCTCGCCATCCTCGCGAGCTGGATGATCGCGCTGCCCGAATACATGCTGGCCGTGCCCGCCAACCGCATCGGCTCCGCCGTCTATTCCGCCGCCGAGCTGAAGACGATGCAGGAGGTGATCACGCTCACCGTCTTCGCCGGCTTCTCGGTGTTCTGGCTGAAGGAATCGCTGACCTGGAGCCATGCAATCGGCTTCGCCCTGATCGCGGCCGGCGCCTTCTTCATCTTCCACGCCAAGGCCTGAGCGCCGCGCGTCACTTTCCCTTTCGACAGGACGACTGCCTTGCAAAAGACGGCACTGCTTCTCTGCGGCCTCGTGCTCGCCCCCACTGCCGCCCTCGCCGGCCCGACCTGCAGCCCCAGCGACGACAACGCGCGCATCCTCTCCGGCCCCTCGGCCAGCGCCGTCCATCGCAGCTGGCAGGGCGGCAAGCAGGTTGGCTACGGCTGGTCGCTCCAGGTCGAGCGCAGCGCCCATGACGCCGCCGGCACCGAATATTATGTCGGCGACCTCTACGACGCCAATGGCAGCCTCGCCACGCGCAAGGTCTTCGTCATCGAACGCGAATGGGATTGCGGGCCGTGATGGGCAGCTAACGGGCCGGCTTGACCCGCAGCACCTTCCCGTCGGCATCGTCGCTGAGCAGATAGAGGAAACCGTCCGGCCCCTGCACGACGTCGCGAATGCGCGCGCCGATATCGGTCAGCAGGCGCTCCTCGCCCGTCACCTTCTCGCCCTCGGTCGAGAGCCTGACCAGCATCTGCCCGGCGAGCGCTCCGACGAAGAGCGAGTTCTTCCAGGCGGGCCAGGCCGCGCCGGTATGGAAGGCGGCGCCGGATGGCGCGACCGACGGGTCCCAGTAGAACAGCGGCTGCTCCATACCGGGCTTCGACGTGCCCTCGCCGATTTTCGCGCCGGAATAGTCGACGCCGTAGGTAATGACGGGCCAGCCATAGTTCAGCCCCGCCTTGGGCGTGTTGACCTCGTCGCCGCCGCGCGCCGCGTGCTCGGCCGTCCAGAGCTGCCCGGTATCGGGATGCAGCGCTGCGCCCTGCACGTTGCGATGGCCGATCGACCAAATCTCGGGAGCCCAACCCTCCTTTTTCGGGTTATCGGCCGGCGTTGCCCCATCCGGCCTGATGCGGATGACCTTGCCGAGATGATTGGCGGGATTTTGCGCCTGGTCGCGCTGGCTGTAGCGATCGCCCACCGTGACGAAGAGCGCGCCCGTCCGGTCGAAGACCAGACGCGAGCCGAAATGCAGGTTGGAATTGATCGCCGGCAATTGCCGGAAGATCACCTCGACAGCGGTCAGCGCCGTGCCCTGCTCGTTCAGGCGCCCGCGCGCAACGCTGGTGCCGCTGCCGCCGGAGCGCGGCTCGGAAAAGGAGAGATAGACGAGGCGGTTCTGCGCGAAAGCCGGATCGAGCGCGATGCCGAGCAGCCCCCCCTGCCCGCGCGCCGCAACGCTCGGCACCCCGTTGATCGGCCGCGAGAGCTTGCCGTCTTTCTCGACCAGCCGCAGCCGGCCCGGCCGCTCGGTGACCAGCATGCGCCCGTCCGGCAGGAAGGCGAGGCCCCAGGGATTTTCGAGACCCGTCGCAACGGTCTCGACCGTTAACTCGCCGGCACTGGAAGGATAGCGCTTCTGGGCCGAGGCCGGCGGCGCCGGGCTCGCGAGCGCCAGAACCGTTCCGAGCAAACCCACCAGTCCCAATCGCAGCATCGCGCTCTCCTCATTCCATCCGGCCCCTGACCGGAGATAGAGGGGAACGCCGCGGATCACCAAGCCGTTGCGACCAACTCACGACGAAGTGAGACGATCGGTTGGCTTTCATCGAGCGTGACATCGGCCTCCGTCACCGGCTGGCCGGCAGCAACGTCGCGGCTGAGCCTCACGCCATGGGCGAGGCCGATCGGCAAGGCACGCCGCGCCCTGCTCTCGGCCGCCGGCATCAACCGGCCATAGACGGTGTAGCCGCCCTCGCCATCGAGCATCTCGCCGGCCTTGAGCGCACGTTTCGCCACCGCGACCGCATCGCCGCGCCAGCCGCGCGTCGTGCCGGTCGGTTCGGCCCGCAACACCGCGTTCAGCGCAGAAATGGAGAGCTCGAGCCCGATCAGATGGAAGGGCTTGTACATCGCCGCATAGCGGCCGGTCGCATCGGTCGGCAGGCCGTACTGCTTGAAGCAGGCGGCGGCATAGTCGTTCGGCGCCTTCAGCACGACATAGACGCCCCAGCGCAGGTCCCGGAAGACCGGCCGCCCGTCGCGCTCCAGCGAGGAGACCACCTCGACCATCCCGTCGCGCTCCAGTTGCCCACCGACCGCGCGCGGCCGCAGCACATGGGCGAGATCGTCGACGCCGCAAGGCGGAAAGGCGAGCCCGGCCTCCGGCACGTCGAGATCGCAGGCATTGGCGATCGCTGCCATCTCGATCGCCGACTTGGTGCCGTCGAGGAAGGAATTGAACATCTGCGGGTTCATGCCGCCGGCCTTGGCCGCTTCCGGCGTCAGGCCGTAATGGGTCCAGACATCATCCGGCGTGACCTCGTGGTATACCGGCAGGTACTTGGTGCCCTTGCCCGCTGCCGCGACGGTAAAGCCGGTGGCGCGCGCCCAGTCGACCATCTCGCAGACCAGCGCCGGCTGGTCGCCATAGGCCATGGAATAAACCACGCCGGCCGCTTTCGCCCGCTGCGCCAGCACCGGCCCGACCAGCACGTCGGCCTCGACATTGACCATCACGACATGGCGCCTGGCCTCGATCGCGGCCAGCGCATGACGTGCGCCCGCGGCAGGGTGGCCCGTCGCCTCCAGCACGACCTCGACGCCGTCCGCTCGTGCGGCCTGCGCGCCGTCATCGACGAAGCGCGTCCGCGCGATCCGCGCCTCGTCCCAGCCAACGGTGCGGCAGGCCGCCTTGGCCCGCTCGGGATCGAGATCGGCGATGACCGCGACCTCCAGGCCCTCGATATGCGGCACCTGCGACAGGAACATCGAGCCGAACTTGCCGGCGCCGATCAGCGCCGCGCGCACGGGCTTCCCTGCCTCGCGGCGAGCGGCGAGCTTGGGCATCAGGTTCATGGGGCAGGCTCCCGCGCATCACACCCCACAGCCCTCATCCTGAGGAGCGCTCCATAGGAGCGCGTCTCGAAGGATGCTTCAGGAAGCTGCGGAGATCACTGGACCATCCTTCGAGGCGGCCGCTGACGCGGCCTCCTCAGGATGGGGGCTGAGCGAATGTCTCGCGTTATTCCGGCTTCACGCCGGCATCAGCGATGATCTGCTTCCAGGTCGCGATTTCCTGGGTGTGGTAGGGCTTGAACGCCACGGGATCGCGCACCTTGAGCGTGAAGCCGAGCTTCAGGATTGCCTCGCGCGTCTCAGGCTTGTTCAGCGAGGCGAGAACCGCCTTGGAGAGCGTGTCGAGCACGGCATCCGGCGTCTTGGCCGGGGCGAAGAGGGCCGCCCAGGAATCGGCATCGGCATTGTTCACGCCCTGCTCGCGCAGCGTCGGGATGTCCTTGGCGCGCGGGTTGCGCTCGGGGCTTGCCAGGGCGAGCGCGCGCAGCGTGCCGGAATTGATCTGCTCCAGCACGCTCGGCAGCGTCGAATTGGCGATGTCGATGCGGTCGGCGACGATCTCCTGCACCAGCGGCGCCGCTCCCCTAAAGGGCACGTGCGTCATCTTGATGCCGGTGCGCTGCATGAACAGCTCCATCGCCAGATGCGAGCCGGAGCCGACGCCGGTCGAGCCATAGTTGAGCTTGCCCGGCTCGGCCTTGGCGAGCGCGATCAGCTCCTGGATGTTCTTCACCGGCAGGCCGTTGCGCACGACGAAGGCGTGCTCGAAGGCGCCGACGCCGGCGAGCGGCGCGAAATCCTTGACCGCGTCGTAGCCCGGCTCCTTCAGCAGGAACATGTTGTTGCCATGCGTCTGGTTGTTGCCGAACACGATGGTGTAGCCGTCCGGCGCCGCATGGGCGACGGCGCGGGTGCCGACGGCGCCCGAGGCGCCGGCCCGGTTGTCGACCACGACATTATGCCCGAAGGCGACCGCGAGGTCCTGCGCCACGAAACGCGCGATGGCATCCGTCGGCCCGCCCGCCGGATAGGGCACGACCAGCGTGACGACCTTGCTGGGGAAGCTCTGGGCCCGGACGATCGACGGAGCGAAGACGGCGCCGGCCATCAGGCCGAGCGTGGAACGGCGGGTCAACGACATGGACTTCCTCCCGGACGCCCGCCTGAATGGCAGGCCTGCTTTGCGGCGAGATTTACGGGCAAAGGCGCCATGCGTCCAGCAATGCCAAAGTCATAACGACCAGCGCGACAACACCCGCCACTCCCGTCATTGCGAGCGAAGCGAAGCAATCCAGGGAGACTAGCCTGATCGTCTCACCCAGTTCCCCTGGATTGCTTCGTCGCTTCGCTCCTCGCAATGACGGCTTATACCGACCCGAGGGCCTCTATCCACTGAGCCCCGCCCGCTTCAGGCGCTGGATCGCGAGATCGAGCGCCTGCAGGAAGGCCGAGCGGTCCTTCGGCGAGAACGGCTTCGGCCCGCCCTGCACGGTGCCCATCGCGCGCAGATCCTCCATCATGTCGCGCGTCGCCAGTGCCATGCCGATCGAGGCCTCGGTGAAGGGCTTGCCGGTCGGCCCGATGACGTCGGCACCGGCCTTGATGCAGCGATCGGCGAGCGGAATGTCGGCCGTGATCACGATAGCACCGCGCGAGACCCGTTCCGCGATCCAGTCATCGGCCGCGTCGAAATTGCCGGGCACCGTCACGCGCTCGATCCAGGGCTCGCGCGGCACGTTGAGAAAGCTGTTGGCGACGACGAAGACGTGCAGGCGGTGGCGCCCGGCGACGCGATAGACCTCGTCCTTCACCGGACAGGCGTCGGCATCGACATAAACAGCGATCGGACCGGCAGCGTTCGTCATGGACCGGCCTTCGCATGCCCGGAGCGCAAGGGCAAACCGCCCTGAATTCATGACGTTTCTGCCAGACATCAATCAGTTGCGCTTGCGATCATCGCCGTCGAGTCATAAACCTCGCCCGCGCCTTGTTCCGGCGCGCAACCTTCCGCCTCCCCGGAGATCAGTCCCATGGCCTTTCTTGCCGATGCCCTGAAGCGCGTGAAGCCGTCCGCGACCATCACGATCACGCAGAAGGCCCGCGACCTGAAAGCCCAGGGCAAGGACGTGATCTCGCTCTCCGTCGGCGAGCCCGATTTCGACACGCCGGACAATATCAAGGAAGCCGCGATCTCCGCGATCAAGCGCGGCGAGACCAAGTACACCCCGGTCTCCGGCATCCCGCAGCTGCGCGAGGCGGTCGCCCGCAAGTTCAAGCGCGAGAACGGCCTCGACTACAAGCCGAGCCAGACCATCGTCTCGACCGGCGGCAAGCACGTCATCTACAACGCCCTGCTCGCCACGCTGAACCCGGGCGATGAGGTCATCTGCGTTTCGCCCTACTGGGTTTCCTACCCTGAGATGGTCGCGCTCTGCGGGGGCACGCCGACCTATGCCGAGACCTATCTCAAGAACGACTTCAAGCTGCAGCCGGAAGACCTCGAGAAGGCCATCACCCCGAAGACCAAGTGGGTGATCCTGAACTCCCCGTCGAACCCGTCCGGCGCCGCCTACAGCCATGCCGAGATGAAGAAGCTCACGGATGTGCTGATGCGCCATCCGCATGTCTGGATCCTCACCGACGACATGTACGAGCACCTCGTCTATGGCGATTTCACCTTCGTCACCCCGGCGCAGGTCGAGCCCGCCCTCTACGAGCGCACGCTGACCATGAACGGCGTCTCGAAATCCTATGCCATGACCGGCTGGCGCATCGGCTACGCCGCCGGTCCGCAGCACCTGATGAACGCCATGGACCTCGTCCAGGGCCAGCAGACCTCCGGCACCTCGGCGATCTCGCAATGGGCCGCTGTCGAGGCGCTCGACGGCACGCAGGAGCATATTCCGGTCTTCAAGAAGGCCTTCGAGCGCCGTCGCGACCTCGTCGTCTCCATGCTGAACCAGACCCGCGGCCTGAAGTGCCCGGTGCCGGAAGGTGCGTTCTACGTCTACCCGGACTGCTCGGCCCTGATCGGCAAGACCATGCCGAACGGCAAGAAGATCGAGACCGACGAGGACCTCGTCATGGGCCTGCTCGAGACGGAAGCGGTCGCGGCCGTACACGGCTCGTCCTTCGGCCTCGGCCCCAATTTCCGCATCTCCTACGCCACCTCGGATGAGAAGCTGGAAGAGGCCTGCCGCCGCATCCAGCGCTTCTGCGCCGAGCTGCGCTGAGCATCATGACCAAAGGCGCCGCAACGCGCCGGATCGTTCTGGCCGGGAGCTTCATGCTCCCGGCCTCTTTTGTTTTCGGACAATCGGCGGCGACGCTGTCGCCCCGCGAGGCCCATGAGGCCGCCCTGGCGAAGCGCATCCTGCTCGTCGATATCCGCAGTGCGCAGGAATGGGCCGATACCGGCCTGCCGCGAGGTGCCTTGCCTCTCGATGTCGATGCGCCGGCCTTCGAGGTCAGGATCGCGGGCTTGCGTCTTGATCATCCCGGCAAGCGCATTGTCCTGATCGATCGCACGGGCGCACAAGCGGTTGCTGTGGCGCAGAAGCTCGCCGGGCGCGGCTGGCGCGATCTCGCAGCCGTGCGCGGCGGCATGCTCGGGCCGGGCGGCTGGCTGGCAGAGAAGCTGCCGGTCTCGGAGTATCGTTAGCACCCTTCTTCCCTTGGGGGAGAAGGTGGCAGCGCGAAGCGCTGACGGATGAGGGAAGACTGGTGCTAACGGCCCTCATCCGTCTGCTTCGCAGACACCTTCTCCCCCAAGGGGAGAAGGGAAAGAAGGTCCGGCCGCCGCTCCCGCGTGATCCGCTCCGCCTCAGCCCTCCGCCATTTCGCGATGCGGGCGTGATCGCCGGAGAGCAGCGCCTCGGGCAGCCCCCTGCCTTCCCATTCACGCGGGCGGGTGTAGTGCGGGTATTCCAGCAAGCCGTTCTCGAAGCTTTCGTCTTCGCCGGAAGCGACCTTGCCCATCACACCAGGGATAAGACGCACGCAGGCATCGAGCAGCGTCAGCGCCGCCATCTCGCCGCCGGAGAGGATGTAATCGCCGATCGAAACCTCGATCAGCTTGCGCCCCTCGATCACACGCTCGTCGACGCCCTCGAAGCGCCCGCAGACGATGACGAGGCCGGGCCCCTCCGCCCAATCGCGGACCTGTTCCTGCTTGAGCGGCCGCCCGCGCGGCGACATCAGCAGGCGCGGGCGATCGTCATCCGCCGGCACCGCCGCATCGATCGCCGCCGCCAGCACGTCGCAGCGCAGCACCATGCCGGCACCGCCGCCGGCCGGATTGTCGTCGACATTGCGATGGCGGCCGATGCCGTGCTCGCGGATCTGGTGGGTATCGAGCGACCACAGCCCCTTGCGCAACCCCTCGCCCGCCAGCGAGATGCCGAGCGGCCCCGGAAACATCTCCGGATAGAGCGTCAGGATCGAAGCGCGGAAGGGCATGCCTTCAAGCAAAGCGCAGCGCTGGCAACCCGTCCAGCGCCGTGAAATCGGGAGCCGATGCGATCAGGTTGTCGTAAGTCGCGAAGCCCTCGGGGCCGAGCAGGGTGAGCAGCGCCACGGCGCGCATGCCGGCGCGGCGTGCCGCCTCGACGCCGAGCGGCGCGTCCTCGAAGACGATGCAATCGGCCGGATCGACCTTCATGCGCTCGGCGGCGGCCAGGAACATGTCGGGATGCGGCTTGCCGCGGAACCCCTGGCTCGGCGAGACGATGGTCGAAAAGCGCCGGCGCAGGTCCAGCGCATCGAGCACCACTTCGATATTCGGCGGTGGCGCAGCGGTGCCGACCGCCATCGGCACGCCGGCCGCATCGGCGCGTGCCATCAGGTCGAGCAGGCCGGCGGTCGCCGCGACATGCGGGCGATAGGCCTCGCGATAGAGCGCTTCCTTGGCATCGCCCATCGCCGCGATCTCGTCGGGGGTGGCGTCCGGGAAGTAAGGCCCGACGATCTCGCTCAGCGCCATGCCGGCGGTACGGGCCGAAAAGGTCTCGCGATCGAAGGGCAGGTTGTTGCTGACGTGCCAGCTCTCCCAGGCATCGTCATGGAAGCGCATGTTGTCGACGATGGTGCCGTCCATGTCGAAGATCAGCGCGCGGGCCGGCCTATTGCTTGTCATCGTCGGGCTCGAACAATCCCAATGGGGGCGCAGCCTCGATCCGGCGTGCGGCGATGTCGATGCGCGGCGCGAAGGCCTTGGTGAAGGGCATCAGGACGAAACGTCCGTCCGGCGTCTTGATATCGAGCAGGTCGCCGGCCCCGTAATTCTCGACACCGGTGACGGTGCCGAGCACGGCGCCGTCCGGCCCGACCACGCTGCAGCCGATCAGGTCGGCATGCAGGAACTCGTCTTCGTCCGCATCCGCGGAGAGCTTGTCGCGGGCGACGAAAAGTTCGGTCCCGTTCAACGCCTCGGCCTGCTCGCGCGTCGTCACACCCTCGAGGCGGGCGACGACCACTTCCTTGGCCGGGCGGATATCGGTGATTTCGTAGCTGCGGCCCTTGCTGTCGGTCAGCGGGCCGTAATCGGCGATCCCGAGGGGATCGCCGGTGAAGGTCTTGATCCTGACCTCGCCGCGCACGCCATGCGGCGCGCCGACGATACCGAGCAGGATGAGGTCACTCATGTCAGCACGCCATGCCCGGCCTTGAGCCGGACATCTCCTTGAGAAAACGCTCGGGCCGAGGCTGCGCCCCGCCCGAGATCGACGTGCCGACGATCAGGCTCACGCCTCGGCGGCTTCTTCGGCAGCCGGAGCAGCGGCCTTCTCGGCCTTCTTCTCGGCGCGCTCCTTGGCCTTCTCGCCGGGAACAGCCTTGTTCGGGTTGTTGCGGGCAGCGCGCTTGACGAGGCCGGCAGCGTCGAGGAAGCGCAGGACGCGGTCGGTCGGCTGGGCGCCCTTGGCGAGCCAGGCCTGGACCTTCTCGAGGTCGAGCACGACGCGGTCGGCGGCGTCCTTGGCCTTCATCGGATCATAGGAGCCGATCTTCTCGATGAAGCGGCCATCGCGCGGCGAGCGCGAGTCGGCAACGACGATGCGGTAGTAGGGACGCTTCTTGGCGCCGCCGCGGGTCAGGCGAATCTTGAGGGACATGGGTCTTCTCCGGTCAGGTTTGGTTTTGGTTCAGTGTTTCGCAGGCGTGGCGGCCGGATGCCGGTAGATGCCGACCTCGGTGCCACGGATCACGAAGGGTTTCTCGAAGCGCGCGCCGAGACGCTCGGCGACGCGGATCGAGGGTCGGTTATCGGGATGCACCAGACTCATCAGCGTGGTCCACCCCAAGTCGCGATAGGCATAGTCACGGGCGCGCAGCGCGGCCTCGGTCGCAAAGCCGCGACCATGCTCGCCCGCGAACAGGCTCCAGCCGATCTCCGGCTCGGGCCAGCCTTCCGGCGAAAGCAGGCCGCACCAGCCGACGAGCCGGCGGTCCTCCTTCGCCTCCACCGCCCAGAGGCCGTGGCCGCGCAAGGTCCAATGGCCAGCCATGCTGGACAGACGCCGCCACGAATCCTCGCGGCTGCTGGCGCCGCCGACATAGCGCGTGAGTTCCTCGTTGCCGAAGAACTGCGCGAGCACGTCGAAATCGGCGGCCGTCCAGCCGCGCAGCCGCAACCGCTCTGTTTCCAGAACGGGAATCACTTCTTCTTGCCCCCGAACGGGTTACCCAGGCCGGGCAAGCCGCCGCCGCCGAGGCCCGGCAGCTTCGGCATCATCCCGGCCGGCGGGGTCACGCCCTTCGGCAGGCCGGGGAAACCGCCCGGCGGCATCGACGGCAGGCCGCCGCCCGCGCCGAGCTGCTTCTGCAGTTCCGCGAGCTGAGCAGGGTCCATCTTCGAGGGATCGGGCATGCCGGCCGGCAGGCCGCCGCCGAGCCCGAACATCGAGCCGAGCTTGCCGAGCATGCCGCCCTTCTGCTTGGCCATCATCTTCATGGCATCGGCCATGCCACGATGCATTTTCAGTAGCTTGTTGATCTGCTCGGCCGTGGTGCCGGAGCCGGCCGCGATGCGCTTCTTGCGGCTGTTCTTGAGCAGGTCGGGGTTCTTGCGCTCGGCCGCCGTCATCGAGTCGATCGCGGCGATCATGCTCTTGAACATCTTGTCGCCGACGCCGGCATTCGCGAGCTGCGACTGCGCCTGCTTCATGCCGGGCAGCATGCCCATCACACCGCCGATGCCGCCCATCTTCTCCATCTGCTGGAGCTGCGCGCGCATGTCGGACAGGTCGAACTGCCCCTTGGCCATGCGCTGCGCGGTGGCCTGCGCCTGCTCGGCGTCGATCGTCTGCGCCGCCTTCTCGACGAGCGAGACGATGTCGCCCATGCCGAGGATGCGGTTGGCGACGCGCGAGGGATGGAACTCGTCGAGCTCGTCGACCTTTTCGCCGATACCGACAAGCTTGATCGGCTTGCCGGTGACGGCACGCATCGAGAGCGCCGCACCGCCGCGCGAATCGCCGTCCATGCGGGTCAGCACGATGCCGGTCAGGCCGACGCGGGCATCGAAGGCGCGCGCCGTGTTGACGGCGTCCTGACCGGTCAGCGCGTCGGCGACGAGCAGAACTTCGTGCGGATTCGTCGCGGCCTTGACCTCGGCGACCTCGGCCATCAGCGTGTCGTCGAGCGTCACGCGGCCGGCGGTGTCGAGCATCACGACGTCGTAGCCGCCGAGGCGGGCGGCCTCGACCGCGCGCTTGGCGATCTGCACCGCCGACTGGCCGGCGACGATCGGCAGCGTCTGGACGCCGACCTGGCTGCCGAGAATGGCGAGCTGTTCCATGGCGGCCGGGCGTCGCGTATCGAGCGACGCCATCAGCACCTTCTTCTTGTGGCGCTCCGTCAGGCGCTTGGCGATCTTCGCCGTCGAGGTGGTCTTACCGGAACCCTGCAGACCGACCATCAGGACCGGCACCGGCGGCACGGCGTCGAAATTGATGCCCTCGCCCTCGCCGCCCAGCGTCTCGATCAGGACGTCATTGACGATCTTGATGACCTGCTGGCCGGGCGTGATCGACTTCAGCACCTCGGCGCCGACGGCGCGCTCGCGCACCTTGTCGGTGAAGGACCGGACAACCTCGAGCGCGACGTCGGCCTCGAGCAGCGCGCGGCGAACCTCGCGGAGCGCCGCGTTGACGTCCTCCTCGGTCAGCGAACCCCTGCGGGTCAGCCCCGAGAGGATGCCGGAGAGCCTGTCGCTCAGCGTGCCGAACATGCGGACCTGCCTGCCTCAAGGAGCCTTCAGCACCGAGCCTCATCGCCAAGCGGTTTCGCGCCCGAGGGCGCAATCGCGCTGTCGGGCGTTGACCTCCGGGCTCATGAAAGCGGCTTGCGCGGCCCGGTCGGCGGATGTGGTTTCGGCGATGTCGGCGAAACGGATGCGGTCTTAAAGCGGAAGACTGTGGCGAAAGTCAAGTTTTGGGGGCGGGCAGGCGCTGGAAATGGCGCTCAGGTTGCGCGACAGCTCTCTTCCAAGCATTGCTGGGCGGTTCGATTCATCATCAAGGGACCGACGATGCACTTTTCCGCCCTTCGCAGCCTGCCTCTCGCCGCCGGCCTCGTGCTCGCCAGCCTCGCCCCGGCACTGGCCCAGCCCTGCGCCAGCAACTTCAAGGTCGACGGCGTGCCGATGGTGACCGGGCTGAGCTACCGCACCTGGGACCTCATCCCCAACCGCCAGCCAGCCGCCGTGCTGAGCGATCTCGGTGCCGCCGTTTCGGCGGAGGGCTTCGCCGATATGCGCATCGACAAGGCGACGAGCGCCGTCGTCGCCATCCAGGAGACCTCCGGCTCCGGGCGCCCGCAGACGCTGCGCATCACCGCCCGCAAGAACGGCAAGGGCACCCGCGTCGATGCGGTCTTCGTCGTCCAGGCCGGACAGGTCGCGCCGGAAGACTATGTGCGCAAGGCGTTCTGCCGCGTGATCGGCGGCGCACGCAGCTAAACCGCGGAAATCGCGCGGCCCCAGAAAGGCCCTGATCGGGCGGCATCGCTGCGGCCCGATTCGCAAACGTGCCGGCCCATGACACTGAAACCCGCCTCGATCCTGCTGGCCCTGTCCGTCCTGCTCGCGGCCTGCGCCGGCGATCCGCGTCGCGAAGGCCCGCTTGACCCGCGCATGGTCGATAAGGTCGCGGCCGTCTCGCTCGATCCGGCCCAGGCCGGGCGCATCCTCAATGCCTATCGCGCGAGTCAAGGCCTCGGCCCGGTCAGGCCCGATCCGCGCCTGATGGCGATGGCGCAGCGCCAGACCGATGCCATGGTCGCGAAGAACGCCCTGTCGCATGATGCCGGCGGCAACTTCACCGCCCGCATCCATGCCGCCGGTGTCGACAGCGTGCGGGCGGCGGAGAATCTCGGCGGCGGCTATTTCTCGGTCGAGGAAGCCTTCGATGGCTGGCGCAAGTCGCCGGGCCATGACGCGAACCTGCGCATGAAGGAAGCGACCCGCTACGGCATCGCGCTCTCCAAGGACCCGCGCACCAGCTACCGCGTCTGGTGGGCGCTGGTCATCGCGGCCGAACCGGAGGTTCGCCGCGAGATGGCGGCACAAGGCGCCGGCCCCGCGATGGTGTTCGGCAACAACCCGCCCCCGGTGCGCTGACCCCTTTACAAACACCCGCTTCTGGTGATGGCTCTGGTCTTTAGCGGAGCCATCACCATCATGACCTTCGAAGCCTGGATCGCCTTCACCGCCGCCACCGCCGTCCTCCTGGTCATTCCCGGACCGACGATCCTCCTTGTGATCTCCTATGCGCTCGGCCAGGGCTGGCGCACCGCCTTCCCGATCGCCGTTGGTGTTGCGCTCGGCGATTTCACGGCGATGACGCTCTCGATGCTCGGCGTCGGTGCCTTGCTCGCTACCTCCGCCTTCGTCTTCACCACGCTGAAATGGATCGGCGCGGCCTATCTGATCTGGCTCGGCATCAAGCTCTTCCGGGCCGGCGGCACGCTCGATGCCAAGCCGCGCGAGGATGCCGCTCCCGGCTGGAAGATGCTCGGCCATGCCTGGCTGGTGACGGCGCTCAACCCGAAGAGCATCACCTTCTTCGTCGCCTTCCTGCCCCAGTTCCTCGACACCAAGGGCGATTTCTGGACGCAGATGCTGATCTTCGAGGCGACCTTCATCACACTCGCCTTCGCCAATGCCATGGGTTACGCGCTGATTGCCTCGCGGGCACGGGCCGTGGTCAGCAATCCCCGCGCGATCGGGCTGTTCAACAAGGCCGGCGGCACGCTGCTGATCGGCGCCGGCGTCGCGACCGTCGCGATCCGCTCCGGCAGCAACTGACGCCGGTCATGTCGAGCAAGGACGATCAGACTCTCGGCTTCTATGCCGAGGAAGCCAGCGCCTATGCCGGCCGCGACCGACTGGCCGAGCACCGCCGCATCGACCCCTTCGTGGCCAGGCTCAAGCCCGGCGCGCGGATTCTCGAACTCGGCTGCGGCGGCGGGCAGGATAGCGAGGAGATGCTGCGGCGCGGCTTCGACGTCGTGCCGACCGACGGCTCCCCGGAGCTGGCGGCGCAAGCCGAACAGCGCCTCGGCCGCCCGGTCGGCGTCCTGCTCTTCGAGGATCTGGAGGAGGTCGCGACCTATGACGGTGTCTGGGCGCATGCCTGCCTGCTCCATGCGCCGCGTCCCGCCCTGCCCGGCATCATCGACCGGATACACCGCGCCTTGCGTCCGGGCGGCGTCCTCTATGCCAGCTTCAAGGCTGGCGAAGCCGAGGGACGCGACGGCCTCGGCCGCTATTTCAACTATCTCTCGTCAGCCGAACTGCGCGCCGTCTTCGGCATCGGCGCTCGCTGGCAGTCCCTGACGATCGATGAGGATACCGGCTCCGGCTATGACCGCCAGCCGACACGCTGGCTTCACGCCTTGGCGATCAGATCGCCGGAGCCTTGACGGAAAGTCGCGGCGGCTTACCTCTTTTCACCATGACCCGCCGCAAGCTTCTCTCCTTCGTCGGCCTCGGTGCGTTGCTGGCTTCGACCGGCGCCGCTTGGGGCGCGATCTCCCGCTCGCGCAATCCCTACTATCAGGGCCCTGTCAGTGACCATTTCAACGGGCTCGTCTTCAGCGACGGCCGCCCGGTGACCAAGGGCCTCGCCGACGTACTGCGCTGGCAGACCGGCAAGCGCGAGCGCGAGGCCTTCCCCCTCGCCTATCAGGCGCCGCCGCAGGACAGGCCGCCGGCCCAAATCGATGGCGCCCGGATCGTCCATCTCGGCCACGCCTCCTTCCTCTATCAGGTCGCGGGCCTGAATCTGCTGATCGACCCGGTCTATTCGCTGCGCGCGAGCCCCTTCTCCTTCATCGGCCCCAAGCGCGTGAATGCGCCGGGCGTCGCCTTCGCCGACCTGCCGAAGATCGACGTGGTGCTGGTCACGCATAACCATTACGACCATCTCGACATCGAGACGCTGGCGCTGCTGCATGCCAGAGACCAGCCGCGCATGATCATGCCGCTCGGCAACGACTCGATCGTCCGGTCCCGCATCCCCGATGCCCGCGCCGAGGCGCATGACTGGAACGACCGGCTCACCCTGTCGGACAAGGTCACGGTCACGCTGGTGCCGAGCTATCATTGGTCGGCGCGCGGCGCCTTCGACCGGCGCATGGCGCTATGGTGTTCCTACATCCTCGAAACGCCGGCCACGAAGATCTTCCATATCGGCGATACCGGCTACCATGACGGCTCGCTCTATCTGGAACTCGGCAGCCAGCACGGCCCCTTCGACCTCGCTGTGCTGCCGATCGGCGCCTATGAGCCGCGCTGGTTCATGTCGGACAATCACATGAACCCGGACGAAGCCGTGAAGGTCATGCTGGCGCTACGGGCGAAGCAGGCAATCGGCCATCACTGGGGCACGTTCCAGCTCACCGACGAAGGCGTCGAGCGCCCGCCCGAGGCGCTGAAGGCCGCGCTCGCCGAAGCCGGCCTGCCGGAAGAGCGCTTCAGGCCGATGCGGCCGGGTTTGAGCTGGAGTGCGTGACGCTCCTTGTCATTCCGGGGCGGCGCATCGCGCCGAACCCGGACCCCACGACTGGGTGCGACCTCAAGAAATCAAACCGAGTAAAGTCTCGCCCGGTCGTGGGTTCCGGGTTCGATCCTACGGATCGCCCCGGAATGACAACGAGAACTACTTCGGCTGGACGTAGACGTTGATCTCGAGGTTCGGATCGCCGGGGTCCTTGAGGTCGCTGACATATTCCTCGAGGAACGCGTCCTTCACAGCGATGCTCTTGGCCTCGAGATAAGCCGTGATCGTCTCGTAGGTGGAATCGATGTCGTCATAGGGCGCGACATGCAGGAAGCGCAGCGCCCTCCCGGCCGGCGAAGCGCTCAGCTTCACCCCAGGCCCCAATGCAGGAGGCGGGCTCCCGGCCGGCAGCGCAACGGGCAGCATCGCCTCGAAACGAAAGCCGTCATCGGTCGTCTCGACGAAGAGCGACAACGGCCGGCCGGCGACCGGCAGGCCCGCCTTCTGCGCCTCTGCACGCAAGGCGTTGAAGCTCTCCGACAACCTCTGAAAGCCCTGGTCCCAGCTGGCCTGCCCCGGCAACAGGAGCACCGACTTCGCGGCCAGCATGACCTCCTCGATATCGCTTGAATCGCCGCGCTTGCCGGCGAGCGTCGCATTGGGATCGGGCACGCCGGTCTGTTGCTGCGCGGGCGGCGCCGGCAAGGACTGGCCCGGTGGCGGCAGGGTCGGCGGCGGCTGCACGGGCTGCGGCTCGACCGGGCCCGGAAGCGTCGGAGCCGGCTGCATCGGCTGCGGCACAACCGGATTCGGCGGCGGCGGAGCGGGCTGGGCCGGCTGCGGCCCCGGCTGAGAATCAGGCACGGGGACGGGCGGCGTCTGCGCCGGAACCGACGGCATCTGGACAGGGCTGGCGCCGGGCGGCGGCGCGAGAGGCGCGGATTCGACCGCGGTCGGCGGTGCGACGCGCGTCTGTGCGAAGACCGTTCCGCTCGACAGGCTCGTCAAGCCGGCAAGCGCCAGAACACAAATCCGGGAATATCGCCGAGAAACACGCATTGTCACGGCCTTAGAGTTTCACGCGATTCGCGCCCTTGCGGCGCAACATAGAATGTCCACCTTGTCTCAGGAACGGGGACGAGGGTGGCTTTTTCACGTCACCTCGGCCATAGCCCCTTATTCATGGGACGTGTGACCAAATGAACGCTCTGGCCAATCGCCGGTTCCTGAAGATGAACGGGCTCGGCAACCAGATCACGGTGCTGGACCTGCGCGGTAGCAAGCATGTCGTCAGCGAAAGCGAAGCTCGCGCCATCGCATCGGAGCCGCGCGCCCGCTTCGACCAGCTCATGGTCCTGCACGATGCCGTGACGCCCGGCACCGATGCCTTTGTGCGCATCTACAATACCGATGGCTCGGAAGCCGGTGCCTGCGGCAACGGCACGCGCTGCGTCGCCTGGGCGATGATCGCCGACCCGCAGATGGGCGATACTGCCAAGAACCATCTCGCGCTCCAGACCAAGGCCGGCCTGCTGCCGGCGGTGCGCGAGGGCGAGACGCTCTTCACCGTCGACATGGGTGCGCCGCGCCTTGCCTGGGACCAGATCCCGCTGGCCGAGCCCTTCGAGGATACCAGCCGCTTCGAGCTCCAGATCGGACCCATCGATAACCCGATCCTGCACACGCCCTGCGCCGTCAACATGGGCAATCCGCACGCAGTCTTCTTCGTCGAAGACCCCTATGCCTACAATCTCGAGCAGATCGGCCCGCTGCTCGAAAACCATCCGATCTTCCCCGATCGCGCCAATATCGAGCTCGCCGCGGTCAAGGCGCCCGACCATATCGTGCTGCGTGTCTGGGAGCGCGGTGCCGGCATCACCCAGGCTTGCGGCTCGGGTGCCTGCGCGGCGCTGGTCGCCGGCGTGCGCCGCGAGCTCACCGCCCGCAAGGCGACCGTCAGCCTGCCCGGCGGCGACCTCGCCATCGAATGGCGCGAGCGCGACGGCCATGTCCTGATGACCGGCCCGGTCGAATTCGAATGGGAAGGCACGCTCGACCCGGCCCTGTTCGATCAGGCGGCGTAATGGCCCTGGAGGTCGTCACCTTCGGCTGCCGCCTCAACATCGTCGAGAGCGAGGCGCTCAGGCTTCAGGCGGAGGCAGCCGGGCTGAAAGGCGCCGCCATCGTCAATTCCTGCGCCGTCACCGCCGAAGCGACCCGGCAGGCGCGGCAGGTCGTGCGCCGCCTCAAGCGCGAGCAGCCGGACAGGCCCGTCATCGTCACCGGCTGCGCCGCGCAGATCGAGCCCACGCGCTTCGCGGAAATGCCGGAGGTCGACCGCGTCCTCGGCAATGACGAGAAGCTGCGGCCCGAGAACTGGGTGACGTTGGCTCGTTCCAACAGCCTCGGCCATCCCGACATCGCCGCCGCCGACAAGCTCGACGTCGGCGACATCATGGCCCGCACCGCCATGCGTGCGCCCGTCACCGGCCGCTTCGCCAGCCATACGCGCGGCTTCGTCCAGGTCCAGAACGGCTGCGACCATCGCTGCACCTTCTGCGTCATCCCCTTCGGACGCGGCAATTCGCGCTCGCTCGCCATCGCCGATGTCGTCGCGCAATGCCGGACCTTGCTGGAAGCCGGCGCCCGCGAGATCGTACTGACCGGCGTCGACCTCACCAGCTATGGCCGCGACCTGGCCGAGGAGCCGACGCTGGGCGCGCTCGCGGGGGCGATCCTGCGCGCCCTGCCCGAATTGCCGCGCCTGCGCCTCTCCTCGATCGACGCGGTCGAGGTCGACGACGCCCTGCGCGACCTGCTCGCGACCGAGGCGCGCCTAATGCCGCATCTGCATCTCTCACTGCAGGCCGGCGACGACCTCATCCTGAAGCGCATGAAGCGCCGCCACGGCCGCGACGATGCCATCCGCTTCTGCGCGGAAATCCGCGCCTTGCGCCCCGATATCGTCTTCGGCGCCGATCTCATCGCCGGCTTCCCGACCGAGGACGAAGCCATGTTCGCCCGCTCGCTCGATCTCGTCGCGGAATGCGGGCTCAGCTTCGTCCATGTCTTCCCCTACTCGGCGCGCCCTGGCACGCCGGCCGCCCGCATGCCGCAGCTCTCGGGAGAGGTGGTTTCGGAGCGCGCCGCGCGACTGCGTGTGGCGGCAAGCGCCGCGCAGCAGCGCCATCTCGCGGAACGCATCGGCCGTCCGCTCAGCGTCCTGACCGAACGCGGCAATACCGGCCGCGCCGAGGATTTCACGCTGATCCGCTTCGCCAGCGACATCGCGCCGGGTGAAATCCTGCCGGTCACCAGCCACGCCGCCGACGGCAGGGCGCTTCTGGCAGCCTGAACGCGTTCTTCTGGGAAGAATAGCCGCCTCGGTCGCCGATGGGAGGAGGAGTGACCGAGGCGGCAGAGCCATGCCCGGAATGGCAGACCCACTTCTTAGACGCAGCAACCCGCCAAAAGGTTCAAAGCCTCACGCAACCACGGAACCGCGCACGCGCTGGACCTGATTGTTGCAATATCCCCGCGGGTTCCAGATCGGTTCCAGTGGCTGGACGCCGCCCTCGGCATCGCGCGCCCGCGCCATGACGACGAACGGCCCGGGCTGTCCGGCCACGATCTCCGTCTCGAAGCGCCGCCAGGCGAAGCATCCCTCGCCAGCCTGCAATTCGACGCCGCTCCAAGTCTCACCGCCATCGCCGGAGATCGCGACCGATTCCAGGGGAACCGCCCCGCTCCAGGCGAAGCCTGCGACCTTCAATCGCTCACCCTGCTTCACCACGAAGCCATCTGATGGAGCCGTGATCAGCGACTTGACCGGCATGTCGGTGATGACGGCGAAATTCGCGGGGTCGAGCGGCTCGCCGGGACGAACCGGCCGGATCGGCATCCGATAATCCGTCCCGCGCATCTTCTCGCCGTCATGCTCGACAGCGCGCAGGCTGATCCGGTCGAGCCATTTCTGCCAGGCCGAGCCGGGATAGCCCGGCGCGACAAGGCGCAATGGCCCGCCATGCAGGCGCGGCAGGGGCTCGCCATTCATGGCGAAGGCGATCAGCGTTTCGGGAGCCACGGCCTTGGCCATCGGCAGACCACGCGAAAGCGCGGTCTTCTCCGGCTTGCCGATCTGACGGTCCGGCGCGTGATGGGCGGTGTAGATTGCGCCCGGCCTAGGGCCGGCATGTTCCAGCACGTCAGCCAGCCGCACGCCCGTCCAGCGCGCGCAACCGACAGCGCCGAGCCGCCATTGCAGCCCGTCCGTCGTCGGCGAGAAGCGCGAGCGGCCATTGCCGGCGCGTTCCAGGACAGCAGTAACCGTGACCGTTTCGAAACGCTGGCGCAGGCCCTCGACGGTCCAGACGGCCGGGCGCTCGACCTCGCCGTCGATGGTCAGCGTCCAGTCGTTATCGTCGATCTCGGGCAGATGGCCGTTATTGCGGATAAAGAAGGAATCGACCGGCGTGATCGGCTCGTCGCCCAGCGTCAACGCTTGGCGACGACCTCCTCGCGCAGCGCCCGGCGCAGCACCTTGCCGACATTGGTCTTCGGCAGGCTCTCGCGGAAGAAGATCTGTTTGGGCACCTTGTAGCCGGTCAGGTTCTCCTTGCAGAAGGCGCGTAGCGCATCCGTCGTCAGGGTCGGGTCCTTGCGCACGACGAAGGCGGTGACCGCCTCGCCCGAATGCTCGTCCGGCAGGCCGATCACGGCCGATTCCAGCACGCCCGGATGCGCGGCCAGCACGTCCTCGACCTCGTTCGGATAGACGTTGAAGCCGGAGACCAGCACCATGTCCTTCATCCGGTCGACGACCTTGACCTGCCCGTCCGGCAGCATCACGCCGACATCGCCGCTGCGGAAATAGCCGTCCGCTGTCATCGCCTTGGCGGTCTCGTCCGGGCGGTTCCAGTAGCCTGCCATGACCTGCGGGCCGCGGATGCAGATCTCGCCGGCCTCGCCCATCGGCATGTCGTTGCCCTCGGCGTCGCGGATCGCGATCTCGGTCGAGGGGATCGGATAGCCGATCGTGCCGCTGAACTCGGTCAGGTCGGGCCGGTTGATCGTGGCGATCGGCGAGGTCTCGGACAGGCCATAGCCCTCGATGATCGGGCGCCCGGTCACGGCCTTCCACTGCTTGGCGACCGCGGCTTGCGTCGCCATGCCGCCGGCCACCGCAAAGCGCATCTCGGAGAAGTCGACTTGCCTGATCTCGGGATGGTTGGCGAGCGCGTTGTACAGCGTGTTGACGCCGGAGAAGAGCGTGAAGCGGCTCGCCTTCAGTGTCTTGATGAAGCCGGGAATGTCGCGGGGATTGGCGATCAGCAGGCTCTTGGCGCCGATGCGCAGCATGAACATGCAGCAGCAGGTCAGCGCGAAGATGTGGTAGAGCGGCAGCGCCGTCACCATGACATGCTGGTAGTCGCTGCGGCCGAGCGGCGGCTCCAGCACCCATTCCAGCCAGAAGCCGGCCTGCTGCACATTGGATGCGACATTGCGATGCGTCAGCGTCGCGCCCTTGGCGACGCCGGTCGTCCCGCCGGTATATTGCAGGAAGGCGACATCGTCCGGCACCACCGTCACCGGCGCCATCCGGGCGCCGCTCTGTAGAACCTGCTGGAAACCCACCGAGCCCGGCAGGTTGTAGGGCTTCACCACCTTCTTGATGCGGCGCGCGACGAAATTGACGATCTTGCCCTTGAAGCCCATCAGGTCGCCGGCCGTGGCGACGACGATGGCGTCGAGCTTCAGGTTCGGCTTCGCCTCCTCGACGACATGGGCGAAGTTCTCGATCACCACGAGCACCCGCGCCCCGGCATCGTTGATCTGGTGGGTCAGTTCGCGCGCGGTGTAGAGCGGGTTGACGTTGACGGCGGTGAAGCCGCCGAGCAGCACGCCGAAAAGCGCCGCCGGATAGGCCAGGATGTTCGGCATCATCAGCGCGACGCGGTCACCCTTCTTCAGCCCCTTGGCCTGCAGCCAGCCGGCGAAGGACTCGGCCGCCTGGCGGGTCTCGACGAAGGTGATCGTCTTGCCGAAGCTCTCGAAGGCCGGGCGACTGGCATAGGTCGAGCAGGCAAAGCGGATCAGGTCCGCCAGCGTACCGACCTTGGCCTCGTCGAGTTCCGGCGGAACGGCCGGCGGATAATGCGCTAGCCAGGGGCGCAGGGCGTTCCTGGCCTGCGTGGCGCCGGTCGCAGTCATAATTCCCTCCCTCTCGCCCGGTTAGCCGCCTCGCGACGGGTTCCGGTGCATTTTGATGATCGTACAGTGCGGAACGGTGGTCGGGAGCGCAAGCACCCGCCATCAAAGACCATACAATGTTCACATCTAAACAGTTCACCTCGCGCGAAATCAAGCCCGATCCGGGAGCCAATGAATGGCTCCCGGTGGAAAGGACGGGCGTTTTCTCTGGAATCAGCGCCCTTGGGCGAGGGCGAGTGCCTGGGCTGAGACCACGGCCTCGGCCGGCTTGCCGGCGAGTTCCGCGAGATGGTCGAAGCGTGCGCTGAACGAGCCGACACCGGACGTGGCCGAGCGCAGTTCGACGATCAGGCCGGTCATCTCCGCTTCCGGCACCAGCGCCTTGATCTGGTCCCAGCCGCGCCAGCCGGGCCGCGTGTCGTAGCCGAGGATCTGCCCGCGCCGGGCGGAGATCAGGGCCGAGGCCCGCGACATCGCCTCCGACGGGATCACCACGTCGACGGAGAGGATCGGTTCGAGCAGCACCGGCTTCGCCTGCGGCATCGCTTCGTTCATGGCGAGCCGCGCCGCCTGCCGGAACGCCATGTCGGAGGAATCGACGGTGTGATAGGAGCCGTCCGTCAGCGTCACAGCGACATCGACGATCGGGAAGCCGAGCGGCCCCTTCTCGCAGAAATCGCGCATACCGGCCTCGACCGAGCCGATATACTGGCGTGGCACGACACCGCCGGTGATCCTGTCGACGAACTGGATGCCCTCCCCGCGCGGCAGCGGCGCGACCTCGATCACCACATCGCCATACTGGCCATGGCCGCCGCTCTGCTTGCGATGCCGGCCGCGCGCGCCGGCCTGGCCCCGGATCGTCTCGCGATAGCCGACCTGCGGCGCCTTGCTGGCGACGGTGACGCCATAGCGGCCGGCGAGCTTCTCCAGCGCGACGCGCAGATGCATCTCGCCTTGCCCCGACAGGCGGGTTTCGCTGAGCTCCGGCACCTGTGTCACCGCCAGCGCCGTATCCTCCTCGGTCAGGCGCTGGAGCGCAGCCGCCAGCCTGACATCGTCCTTGCGGTCCTTCACCGCGATGGCGAAGGCATGCACGGCTTCCGGCGGCGCGACCGCGCTGACCACGCTCGCCCGCGCCTTGCCCAGCATGAAGGCTTCGCCCGTCGCGATGCCGTCGAGCTTGGCGAAGCCGGCGACATCGCCCTCCTCCGCCGCAGGTTTCCGGCTCTGCTCGGCGCCCTTCAGGGCGACGACTCCGGCGATGCGCGCCTCGACGCCGCCCGACGAGGTCACGACATCGCCCTCCGCCAGCCGGCCGCGCATTACCCTGGCCAGCGAGAGCTTGCCGCCCTGGCTCGAATGCCAGGTCTTCAGCACCTGCGCGAGCGGTGGCCCTTCCGGCAGAATACCGGTGCGTCCGCGCGTTTCGGCCAAGCTCGGCGCCTCGTGCCTGAGCGCCTTGAGCAGCCGCGTCACGCCATTGCCGCGCTCGGCCGCGCCGATCAGCACCGGCACGACATGGCGATGCTGCAATTCGCGTGCGAGATCGTCGAAGACACGGTCGCGCGGCGGCTCCATATCCCCCAGCAATTCCTCCATCAGTTCGTCGTCGTAATCGGCGAGCCGCTCCAGCATCGAGAAGCGCGCTTCCTTCTCGCGGCCCGCCTCGTCGGCCGCCAGCGGCACGATCTCGCTCGGCGCGTGCTCGCGGTAGATGAAGGCCCGCTCCAGGGCGAGGTCGATGAAGCCGACGGCGATACCGTTCTTCCAGATCGGGATCTGGCGCAGCAGCAGCGGCGTCCGCGAGGCCCGTTGCAGGATACCGAGCGTCTCGCGCACCCGGCGCGAGGCCGTGTCGATCTTGTTGAGGAACAGGAAGCGCGGGATGTCGGCCTCTTCCAGCTCGCGCAGCACGAGCTCCAGCGCCGGGGCCTTGCGGTCATCCGCCTCGCAGACGACGACGGCCGCATCCACCGCCGGCAGCACATGGCGCATCTCGTGCAGGAACTCGACCGAGCCGGGGCAATCGATGAAATGAAAGGTATCGCCAAGGAAATCGACGGCCGCGACGGTGGGTTCGGTGCTCATCTGATGCGCGCGCGCCTCAGGCGCCGCATCGCCGACCGTGTTGCCGCCCTTGACCGTGCCGGTGCGGGTGAGCGCGCCGCATCGCATCAGGATGCTTTCGAGCAGCGTCGTCTTGCCGCTCTGGAAGGGGCCGACGATCGCGATGCATCGCGGCCCCGCACGTCGGGTACCGGCTGCGGAACCGCCATTCTGTGCCGATGCGGGCATGACTTCCTCCTTCGGGGCTGGCCGCGATGGAGGAGAGGTTCGAGCGGCCCCGGCTCCGGCACGGTGGAAGCCGGCGGGAACAGCGAATGCGCTCACGCCGGATGGGCGGCGGTCGCTCGGGCCCGACAGGGTCGGGCGGCCGTCGGAGAGGCAGTTGAGGAGAGGTTCGCGCCGATCCGGAAAGGACGCAAGCGCTTTGTCGGTGGCAGCAGCGGCTCGCAGGCTCCGCCCCTGCTGCGCCCGTCGACACGGGGCGCGGCTATCCTGCCGCGGTGACCTGTGATTTCATCGCGCTTCCGCCGGACCGCACTCACCGGGAAGCGCGGACGACAAGCTCACGGCTCCGTGCGCCGCAGCCGGAGGACATGGAGGGTCGTCCGGCATTCTACGGAGCGAGCCGCTGGCGCGGCGGCGATGGAACATGGAGAACCTGCCGATGCCTCAGAACGCTTCGCAAGTTGACCTGGACGAACGCATCGCCCTCCTCAGGCGCAACATCTCCGAGCTGATGGAACAGGCGACGGGAGCCTCCGGCGCCGCCGTGGAAGAGGCCCTCGCCAACCGGCTCAGCGAGCAGCAGGACATGCTCAACGAGCTGCTGAAGAAGCGCGAAGCGATGGGATAAAGGCGTTTTCTCTGATCCGCCGGATCTGTTGCACCGTCCTTGTCATTCCGGGGCGCGCCGCCGGCGCGAACCCGGAACCCACGACCGGGTGAGGCATCAGATGTCTGCGGGGCGCCGCTCGGCCGGTCGTAGATTCCGGGTGCTTCGCTGCGCGAAGCCCCGGAATGACAAAAGCAGAGCTCGAAGCTGCTGCGATCTCGTTTCAGCGCGACCTTTCAAAGATTGCGGCGTTCGCCGCGGAGCGTCGCAAGCCCGATGCCGGCAGCGTCGAAGCCGCCATCGACGGCCAGCACCTGCCCGGTGATGTAGGTCGCCCGGTCCGAGCAGAGGAAGAAGATCGCCTCGGCCAGCTCCTCCTCCAGCCCATAGCGGCCGAGCGGCACGGCATCGCGATAGTCCGCCCGAATTTCCGGGCTGTGCACCGCCTTGGCCATCGCGGTCTCGACCGGCCCCGGCGCGACTGCGTTGACGCGGATGCCAAGCCCCGCAAGCTCGACCGCCTGCTGCTTGGTGAGATGCGCCAGCGCCGCCTTCGAGGTGCCGTAGGCGACCCGCAGCGTCGAGGCGCGCAAGCCCGAGATCGAGGTGATGTTGACGACGGCGCCGCCGCCATTGTCGGCCATGGCCCGCGCCGCGAGCTGCGTCGCCAGGAACGGGCCGGTCAGATTGACCGCCAGCACCCGCTGCCACTCGTCATGGGTCGTCTCCAACAGGGGCTTGAACACCGCCGTGCCGGCATTGTTGACGAGGGCATCCAGCCGCCCGAAGCGCTTGGCCATGCCGGCGAAGGCCGATTCGAGCTGCGCCGGCATCGCCACGTCGCAGGTCAGCACCAGCGTCCGCTCCGGCGCGGCGATCTCTGCCGCTGCCCGCTGGAGGCCGGCCCCGTCGATATCGAGCAGGCCGACTTGCCAGCCCTCAGTCAGGAAGCGCTTGGCGGTGGCGAGGCCGATGCCGCGCGCGGCGCCAGTGACGAGGGCGGTCTTCGGAGTGGTGTCGGGCATGGCATCTCGTCCGCTGGCGTGTCGCTGCCGCCAACGCTATGCATGCCGGCAGCGCGGCCAACAAGCCGGCATTGCCGCTCGACAAACGCCGCGCGCTCCTGTAAGGCCCCGCACTCAACTGAAAACAGCGAGCCGAAAGCCCGCGCTTCCGCGCGAATACGGCCATGGAGAGACCCATGAACATCATCGAACAGCTCGATGCCGAGCAGATTGCCAAGCTGAGCGAAGGCAAGGCCATTCCCGCCTTCCAGCCCGGCGACACCGTGCAGGTCAACGTCAAGGTCAAGGAAGGCGAGCGCAGCCGCGTCCAGGCCTATGAAGGCGTCGTGATCGCCCGCAACGGCGGCGGCCTCAACCAGAGCTTCACCGTCCGCAAGATTTCCTATGGCGAGGGCGTCGAGCGCGTCTTCCCGCTGTTTTCGCCGAATCTCGACTCGATCAAGGTCATCCGCAAGGGCAAGGTGCGTCGCGCCAAGCTCTATTACCTGCGTGATCGTCGCGGCAAGTCGGCCCGTATCGCCGAGCGCGTCGATGCCAAGCCCGCCAAGGGCCAGAAGGCTTCCGGCAAGTAAGCCGAAGCCTCAGCGCAACGAGATTGAAACGCGGTCCTTCGGGGCCGCGTTTTTTTTGTGCCTGAAGCTGCGCCCAGACATTCCATTAACGCATATCGATAGAAATAAATTCCACTTGATATGCACCCTATGCGCATATAAGCATGCAAATCATTAGCATGCTATTTATGTTGGCGCTATGGATCTTACCCAGCTTCAGGCCTCGTTCACCGGCGAGCTTGCCGCCGTCAACCGCAAGCTGCGCGCGCTCGTCGACGACCGCGCGCGTGACATGGGCCTGACCCTGTCGCGCGCGCGCCTGCTGATGGAGCTCGCCAAGGCGGACGGCCCGACCCAGTCCGATCTCGCCGGTTTGCTCGATATCGAGCAGCCGACGTTGGTCCGGCTCCTCGACGGGCTTGAGCGTAACGGCATGATCGAGCGCCGCACGGTCGAGGGCGACCGCCGCGCCCGCCGCGTCTTCCTGACAGAGACCGCCCGCGCCCAAGCTCAGGATATCCTGGATTTCCTGGCCGAATTGCGCGCCGGCATCCTGCAGGGCATCGCACCGGAAGAGCTGGAAGCGGCGCTCGACGTCCTGCGCCGCACTTCACGCAATATCGCGGCAGGCCGGAGCGCCGCCCCATGAGCGCGTCCGAAGCCTCCGCAACGCCGGCCGCATCGCCGCCGGCCCCGGCAGGTCTGACGATGCCGCCAGCCCGCGCGCTGGCCTACATGCTGGCTTCGGTGACGCTGGCCATGACGCAGCAGATCGGCGCGAACCTGGTCAACACCAATGTCTACCAGATCCAGGGCGAGCTCGGCGCCACCCTAGCCGAGACGAACTGGCTGATCGCCGCCTATATGGCCCCGAACGTCTCGCTCTCGCTCGCCCTGATCAAGATCAGGATGCAATACGGCCTGCGCAATTTCGCCGAGATGAGCCTCGCGGGCTTCGTTCTCGCTGCCTTCCTGAACCTTGTCTTCGTCCATGACCTGCCATCGGCCGTGGTCGTGCGCTTCATGAGCGGCATGGCGGCGGCGCCGATGTCGTCGCTCGCCTTCTTCTACATGATCGAGCCCCTGCCGCCGCAGAAGAAGCTCACCGTCGGCCTGTCGCTGGCGCTGACCAACACCACGCTCGGCATCCCCGTGACGCGGCTGATCTCGCCCTGGCTGCTCGATCTCGGCGGCTTCCATGGCCTCACCCTGTTCGAGATGGGGCTGGCGATGGTTGCCTTCGGCTTCGTCTTCGCCTTGCCGCTGACCACGCCGCCGCGGGTGAAATGGATCGGCCCGCTCGACATCGTCAGCTACCTGCTGATCGCAATCGGCTTCGGCGCCATCGCGGTCGCGCTCAGCCTCGGCCGGATCTACTGGTGGTTCGAGGCGCCCTGGCTCGGCATGCTCTTCGCTCTCGCCGTCATCTGCCTGACGCTGGCGGTGATCGTCGAATTGCACCGTGACAGCCCGCTCATCGACATCCGCTGGCTGACCAGCCCGGCGACGTTGCATTTCGCCGGCGCCATTCTCCTGATGCGTATCGTGCTCGCCGAGCAGACGGTCGGCGCCTCCAACTTCTTCCAGGCGCTCGGCATCCAGAACGAGCAGACGATGCCGCTCTACGCGGTCATCCTCTGCGCGATCCTGGCCGGCGGCCTGACCTGCGCGCTGCTGCTGCGGCCCGGTCGCGAAAACTGGTTCTACGGCACGGCACTCGCCTGCGTCGCGCTCGGAGCCTGGCTCGACAGCGGCGCCACCAGCCTGACCCGGCCGCACGATATCCGGCTGAGCCAGGCGCTCGTCGCCTATGGCTCCGGCCTGTTCCTGCCCGCGGCGATGGCTCAGGGCATGGGCGGCGTCATCACGCGCGGCCCGATCTTTATCCTGAGCTTCATCACCGTTTTCCTGTTCACACAAAGCATTGGCGGCCTGCTCGGCTCGGCGCTTTTCGGCAGCTTCATCACGCTGCGGACGGCGTTCCACTTCAATGTGCTCGCCGAGCATTTCGTGCTGTCCGAGCCGCTCCTGGCCCAGCGCCTCAGCCATTTCGGCAGCGTCTATGGCCATGTCCTGAGTGACCCGACACTGATGCGCGCGGAGGGCGTCACCCTGCTCACGCAGCGCGCGGCGCAAGAGGCGATCGTACTCGCTTACAACGACGCCTTCATGCTGATCTCCGCGATCGCAAGCCTCGCTCTCGTCGGGCTCCTCTGCCACGTCGCCTTCCTGCAGCTACGCAAGCGTTCCGGCGCAACCAGTGCTCAACCCGCCCTCTGAACGTCCAGCCCCGCCATGACCCGCATCCTCCGCTCCGTCTCGACCTACATTGCACTCGCCATCGGCCTCGTCGGCCTCGGCATCATCCTCTACGCTTGGCGGCTGCCGCCATTCACCAGTGCCGTCGAGGTGACCGAGAACGCCTATGTCCGCGGTCAGGTCACGCTCATCGCGCCGCAACTCGCCGGCTATGTCGCCGAGGTGCCGGTACAGGATTTCGCAGCGGTGAAGCGCGGCGACCTGCTCCTGCGTATCGACGACCGGGTTTTCACCCAGAAGCTGGAGCAGGCCCGCGCCGGCCTCGCCGCACAGCGCGCCGCACTTGCGAATTCCGACCAGTCACGCGCCGCCGCCGAAGCCCGCCTGCGCGCCGCCGAGGCCAATGTCGCCAGCGCCGAGGCCGCCTTGCGCACCGCCGAGGCCAACTGGGGCCGCATCGAGCCACTGCGCGAACGCGGCGTCGTCAGCCAGACCTCGACAGACCAGAGCCAGCAGGCGCTCGACCAGGCTCGTGCCGCGATCACCGCCACCAACGCGGCCGTCGATGTCGCTCGCCAGGACATCCAGACCGCCATCGTCAACCGTCAGTCGCTGGTCGCCGCGGTCGAGGGCGCGGAGGCCGCGGTCCATCTCGCCGAGATCGACCTGAGCAATACCCGCATCACCGCGCCGCAGGACGGGCGGCTGGGCGAGGTCTCGGCAAGGCTGGGCCAATATGTTTCTGCCGGCACGCAATTGATGGCGCTGGTACCGGATCAGGTCTGGGTCATCGCCAATTTCAAGGAGACGCAGCTCGCCGGCATGCGCACCGGCCAGCCTGTGAGCTTCACTGTCGACGCGCTCCGCCACGCCGTCCTCACGGGCAAGATCGAGCGCTTCTCGCCGGCGGCCGGCTCCGAATTCAGCGTCATCCGGCCCGACAACGCAACTGGCAACTTCATCAAGATCGCCCAGCGTGTGCCGGTCCGTATCACAGTCGACCCCGGCCAGCCGCTTGCCGAACGCCTGGCGCCCGGCATGTCCGTGGTCGTCAGCGTCGATACCTCTGCGTCACGCTGATGGCCAGGCTGCAACGGCATCGATTGTCCGGCTTGATTGGAACTGCTAAACAGTGGCCATGTCGCCGTGTGAGCATCCTATGCAGCGCTTCAGCGCCGTGCAGGCAGAGGGCCATCTGCCGCCCCTGCCGACGACGCAGGACTTTGCCGCGCTGCATGACCATGCCCGTTTGCCCTGGCGCTTTTTCGGCCGCTTTACCGCTTCCATTGCCGCAGGCCTTACCGGCGCCTGAGACCGGCCGCTTCCGTGCGGCCGGCGACAGGCGAACCGTTTTTGCGTGCCGGCCCAAAGCGAGCCGGCGCATGATTTCCCGCAGATTTCCGCAGACCGAGAACAAGCCATGACCGCGACCAAGGGTCCCCAGACACTCTACGACAAGATTTTCGACGACCACGTCGTCGACCGGCAGGATGACGGCACGTGCCTGCTCTATATCGACCGCCACCTCGTCCATGAGGTGACGAGCCCGCAGGCCTTCGAGGGCCTGCGCATGACCGGCCGCAAGGTCCGCGCGCCCGAGAAGACGCTCGCCGTCGTCGACCACAACATCCCGACGACCGACCGCACCAAGGGCATCGCCGAAGAGGAAAGCCGCATCCAGGTCGAGGCGCTCGCCAAGAACGCCCGCGACTTCGGCGTCGAGTATTTCAACGAGCTCGACAAGCGCCAGGGCATCGTCCACATCGTCGGCCCCGAGCAGGGCTTCACCCTGCCCGGCACCACGATCGTCTGCGGCGACTCGCACACCTCGACGCATGGCGCCTTCGGTGCCCTCGCCCACGGCATCGGCACCTCGGAGGTCGAGCACGTCCTCGCCACCCAGACGCTGATCCAGAAGAAGGCGATGAACATGCTCGTCCAGGTGGACGGCACGCCTGCGCCCGGCGTCGGCGCCAAGGACATCACGCTCGCGATCATCGGCGAGATCGGCACCGCCGGCGGCACCGGCTCGGTGATCGAATATGCTGGCGAGGCTATCCGCGGCCTGACCATGGAAGGCCGCATGACGGTCTGCAACATGTCGATCGAGGGCGGTGCCCGCGCCGGCATGGTCGCGCCGGACGAGAAGTCCTTCGCCTATCTGAAGGGCCGCCCCAAGGCGCCGCAGGGCGCCGCCTGGGATGCGGCCGTCCGCTACTGGGAGACGCTGCGCACCGACGAGGGCGCGCATTTCGACCGCATCGTCCGCCTCGACGCTGCCAACCTGCCGCCGATCGTCTCCTGGGGCACCTCGCCTGAAGACGTGATCTCGGTCACCGGCGCGGTTCCGGACCCGGAGCTGATCGCCGACGAGGTCAAGCGCGCCTCGAAGAAGCGCGCGCTCGAGTATATGGGCCTGACCGCCGGCACCAAGATCACCGACATCCCGCTCGACGTGATCTGGATCGGCTCCTGCACCAATGGCCGCATCGAGGACCTGCGCACCGTAGCGAAGATCGTCGAGGGCAAGAAGCTCCATGAGAGCCTCGACTACGGCATGATCGTTCCCGGCTCCGGCCTGGTGAAGGAACAGGCCGAGGCCGAGGGTCTCGACAAGATCTTCATCGCCGCCGGCTTCGAATGGCGCGAGCCCGGCTGCTCGATGTGCCTGGGCATGAACCCGGACCAGCTCAAGCCCGGCCAACGGGCAGCCTCGACCTCGAACCGCAATTTCGAGGGCCGTCAGGGCTATCGCGGCCGGACCCATCTCGTCTCGCCGGCGATGGCGGCGGCGGCGGCCCTCACCGGCCGCTTCGTCGACGTCCGCACGCTGGGCTGAGGCGGACAGGCGGGGAACTGACCATGTCGAACGATCCCCGTGAAGCCGGCCGCGAAGCCGAATCCAAGGCGGCGCTGGACCGGGTCAAGCGCGACAGCGAAAGCCTGCTCGGCTCCTCGATGGGCCGGGCGGCCGATCACTTCTCGGGCGCCGATGCGCCCGAGGGCGACAAGGTCGAGCTCTGGGGCCGGCGTATCGGCCGCTCTCTCTCGCTCCTCGGCGTCATCGTGCTGGCCTGGTGGCTCGGCCACCAACTGAAAATCTGGTGATGGGCAAGACCGTGGACGCCAGGGTCACGAAATCGGCTGAGATCGACTGGGACGACGTCAAGGCGCCGTCGCAGGATGCGTTCGAGGTTCTGGCTCAGGCCGCCTTCGACCGCCTGCCGGAGGAGTTCCGCGCGCTCTGCTCGGACGTGATCTTCAACGTCACCGAGTTTCCCGAAGACGACGTGCTGAAGGAGCTGGAGGCGGAAAGCCCGTTCGACCTGCTCGGCCTGTTCAGCGGCGTCGGCCTGCCGCAGCAGGGTTTCAGCCCCCAGACCGGCCAGATGCCCAACACCATCCACCTCTATCGCCGTCCGATCCTCGACTACTGGGCCGAACATGACGAGAGCCTCGGCTCGATCGTCACGCATGTCATGGTCCACGAGATCGGCCACCATTTCGGCTTCTCCGACGAGGATATGGAAGCCATCGAACAGGCGGCCGGCTGAGCCCGGCCAAGAGCAAGGACAAGAACCATGCAGCCCTTCACCACCCTGACCTCGACGCCCGCGCCCATGAAGGTGGTCAATGTCGATACCGACATGATCATCCCCAAGCAGTACCTGAAGACGATCAAACGCACCGGCCTGGGCACCGCGCTGTTCTCGGAGATGCGCTACAAGGATGACGGTTCGGAGAACCCGGATTTCGTGCTGAACCAGCCGGCCTATCGCAAGGCGGAAATCCTCGTCGCCGGCGACAACTTCGGTTGCGGCTCGTCGCGCGAGCATGCCCCCTGGGCGCTGCTCGATTTCGGCATCCGCTGCGTGATCTCCACCAGCTTCGCCGACATCTTCTACAATAACTGCTTCAAGAACGGCATCCTGCCGATCAAGGTCACGCCCCAGCAGCTCGACATGCTGTTCGACGACGCCGAGCGCGGCTCCAACGCGACGCTGACGATCGACCTCGAGAAGCAGACGATCAAGGGCCCGGACGGCGGCGAGATCACCTTCGAGATCGACCCCTTCCGCAAGCACTGCCTGCTCAACGGCCTCGATGATATCGGCCTGACCATGGAGAAGGGCACGAAGATCGATGCCTTCGAGGAAAAGCTGAAGCAGCGCGCCTGGGCCTGAGGCGAAAGCCTCTCCCGGAGCCCTCTATGTGACCGACACTCTCTTTCGCTCGGGCAATCTGCTGGTCAAGACCGCACGGCGCCCGGGCGAGGATTGTGTCGTCACCTTTGATTCCTACACGGACGATCCCGATCTCGATCGTCCGGCCTTCGGTGAGGCTGCGTTCGCACAGGCGGGCCTTCCCACGATCCATGTCGTGAACCGGCGCAATTCCTGGTACCAGGAGCCGGAATGGCGCGAGATGGTCGCGGCGGTTGCGGCAGCGACGGCCCCCTATCGCCGCGTCCTCGCCTATGGCTCCAGCATGGGCGGCTATGCCGGCCTGCGCTTCGGCAAGATGATCGGCGCGACGAGCGCGCTGGCGATCTCGCCGCAATACAGCATGCAGCGCGACAGGGCGGGCTTCGACACCCGCTGGGCCAAGACCGTCAACCGCATACGCTGGCGGCCCGAACTCGCCGGGCCGCTGCCCGCGGACCTGCACGCGGTGATCGTCTACGACCCCGCCCATGCCTTCGACCGCCGCCATGTCGAACTGATCGCGGGCGAAATGCCGGTGCGGCGGATCGCCCTGCCCTTCTCCGGGCATCCGTCCGGCACCTATCTCGGCGAATGCGGCCTGCTCCGCCCGCTGGCGCTCGCTGTCCTCGCGGGCGAGACCGACTTCTCCGCGTTGCTGCGCACGGCACGCGATCACCGTCGAAGCTCGACCTCCTATTTCATCGCACTCGCCCGTGCAGTCGGGCCTCGCAATCCGGAACGCGCCGTCGCCTTCGCCCGCTGCGCCCTCGATCTGAACCCGACCGCCCATTTCACCTGGGTGACGCTGGCCGAGCAGCTTCGCTTCGCCGGCCGTATCGAGGAGGCGCTCGCTGCGCTGGAGCGGGCTGTGGCGTTGACGAAAGAGCACCCCGAGATGCTGCGGGTGCTGTCCAATGCTCTCTATGACGAAGGCCGCTTCGACGAAGCCGCAACCGTCCTTGCCCGTTCGCTCGCTGTCGCTGGCTCCTTCGATACGCGTGGTCGCATCGAACTCGCCCGTTTCAGGATTCGTGGACACGCCGCCCGGTTTCGCAGCGGCGCGGCGCGGCTCGGCGCCGTGCTCAGGCGATAAGCCCGGACATCGGGGCAAGCCCGCCGGTCTCGGGAAACACCCTCTCCGCCAGCACCGGGCCGGATAATCCGAACAACTCCGACACCACGCCCTTGGCCACGGCGCGGATATCGGTCGTCGGCTTGAGATCGCGGTTCTGGTAGAGCTGCTCGGACTTCAGGCCGGGCCAATCGGCGACGACTCGGCCGCCTTTCACCCCACCGCCGACGAGGAAGGCGACCGTGCCGGTGCCGTGGTCGGTCCCGGTCGTGCCGTTGACGGCCGCCGTGCGCCCGAACTCGGTCGCGACCATCACCACCGTATCCTTCCAGACCGGTCCGAGCCCTTGCTCGAAGGCGGCGAAGGCACCGTCGAGCCCACCGAGCAGATTGGCGAGGCGCCCCTTGGCTCCGCCCTCGTTGGCATGGGTATCCCAGCCTTCGAAGGCCAGCGCCGCGATGCGCGGCCCGTCATCGGCGCCGACCAGCGCCGCCGCACCCTCGGCGATGCGGCGCATGCCGTCGGCTGAATCCGGCCCACCACCGCCCTTCTGCTCGCCGGCCATGCCGCGCCTTTGCGCCAGCCCTTCGGTCTCGATCGCCTGCGCCAGAGCTCGCGCCAAGCCCGGATCGCGCTGGCCGTAGAGATCGGCCAGCCGCATCGTCAGGTCGCTCCCGGCGCGCGCCATGCGCGGCGGCGCCCAGCCCAGCACCGGCGCCTCGCCGCGCACCACCAGCGGCGGCACGACGCCGACGCCGAGCACGCCCTTGCGCGAGATGCCTTCGCCGGCCGGCAGGTTCGCGATCAACCGGTTGAGCCAGCCGCTCTGGGTCGCGCCCGCCCAGGGCTGGCCGCTTTCCAAAACGTCCTGCCCATCGAAATGCGAGCGCTCGCGATACCCCGTCGCCGCGGCATGGACGATCGTCGCCTGCCCCTGCCTGTAGAGCCGCGCGAGGTTCGGCATCGCCGGATGCAGGTAAAAGAAGCCATCGAGCGGCAGCGCCGCCTCCGCACCGTCCTTGGCGAGCGCGATGCCCTCGCGCAGGCCAGCATAATCGGGGTCGCCGATCGGCGGCACGGCCGAGAGCCCATCAAGCGCGCCGCGCAGAATGACCAGCAGGAAGCGCGGATCGCGCGAGCCTGCCGCTGCATAGGCGAATTTCGGCACGAAGGACCAGGCGAAGAGCGCGCCGGCTGCGCCGAGCACGGCGCGGCGCGACGGTGTCATCCGTTCGCAATCATCGTCGTCGTGATCGACCATCGGCGTCACCTCCGCTGGAATTCGGGCGACATCAGCAGGAGCGCGAGCGCCTGCGGCTTGCTCTCGGCCCGTGCCACGGCCTGCTTCGTCTCGGGCGAAAGCAGCGGCCCAAGGATGTCGTCGCTGAGCACGCGCGGATCGGCGACCGAGCCCGCCGCCTGCCGCCCCCATCCGGCGGCGACATCGACCCGCGTCTTGAGCCCTTCGGCCGAAGCCCAGGCCGCATTGTCGTCAGCATAGCCGTTCGGACCGGAAGGTTGCCAGAAGGGCTGCCCCATGACGCCGGCCGGTCCGATGATCTGGCCGAAGTCGGGCTTGCGGCCGAGCGCGCGATAGGAGGCCAGCAGAAACTCCTGCGGCGACCTGATCTTGCTGGCCGGCGCCTTCCAGGCAGCGTCATCCTCGATCAACGCACGGTAGACGCTCGGCAAATCACCATCGCTCTGGCGGAACACGCCGGCCAGCTTCTCGACCAGTGCACTTGGCGGCGCATCGGCTACGAAATAACGGGCGAGTTTCATCGCGATGAACTTCGCCGTCGCCGGATGGCGCGCGAGATCGCTCAGCGCGGCGATACCTTGCGCCTTGCCCGGCTGGTCGTAGCGGCGCCCCAGCAGCGGCGTCGCGCCGGGCTCGTGCAAGCCGGCGTTGAAGGCGAAGGAACCGGGAAAGCCGAGCACGCCCTCGCGCCCGACCACGGTCCAGCCCGTGATGATCCGGGCGAGATTGGTCACGTCCGCCTGCGCATAGCCGCCGGAGACGCCGAGCGTGTGCAGTTCCAGGATCTCGCGGGCGAGATTCTCGTTGAGCCCGCGCCCGCGCCGCCGCCCCGCCGGGGAGTTCGGGCCGACCGACTGGCGGTTGTCGAGGAAATCCAGCATCGCCGGATGGCTCTCCGCCGCGATCAGCATGTCCTCGAAGCGGCCGAAGACATGCGGGCGGATCGCCTCGCGCTCATAGGCACCGGCCATGATCCGGCACATGTTGCTCTTGGTCGCGCTGATGCAGAAATGGTTCGACCAGAACATCACCAGCCGCTCGCCGAAGCCCGTCTCAGCCACGAGCGCGAGATCGACCCGCGCCTTCACCTCGTCGCGATAGGTCCGATAGGGCAGCGCCGGCTCGTTTGCGGGCTTCGGTGCCGGAGCCATCTGGTTCTGAGCCCCCACCGGAGCAACCTGCGGCGCGGCATTCGCGACCTGCGTGCCTTGAGGCACCGGCGCGACGGAAGCGCGGCGCGCCTCGCGCTCCCGTTTCTCCTGATCCTCGAAATCGTAGAGCGCCTTGCCGATCTCGGCAGCGCTGGAAAAGGTCACGCCTTCGGGCTGTGCGGCGCTACCGGCTGCGATCTCCGCCAGAAGCCTGTCGCGAATCTGCGCCCGCGCCGCCTCGC
This sequence comes from Allobosea sp. FG18, assembly GCF_057809495.1. Lineage (NCBI taxonomy): Bacteria > Pseudomonadati > Pseudomonadota > Alphaproteobacteria > Hyphomicrobiales > Alloboseaceae > Allobosea > Allobosea sp. FG18. Next base: position 59,036 of record NZ_JBMDKB010000003.1, on the reverse strand, counting down.
CCTGACCGGGCTTCGGCCCCAGACCGAACCGCTGCAGTGCAATCGCCCCTGCCTTCAGCTCGTCTGTTTCCGCCATCTGCACGGCCTCCGCTGGTCGTGAGGAAGAGGATCGATATCGACTATGGCGAAAAGCCGGCGGCTTTCATGACAATTCGGCAATGTTGGGCGGATGACGCCCCGAAACTGGGTCAAACAAAGCCGTTTGCTCGAATTCTAGCGAATCCGCTCCAGGCTCAGCGGGCCTTCTTGCCAGAGATATTGAGCGCGACAGCCTCGCCGATCAGAGCCTTGAATGCATCCGCATCCACCACCTCGCCCTCCCGGATATCGATGGCGCGGCGGGCATTGCCCTCCAGGCTGGAATTGAACAGGCCGGCGGGATCGGCTAGCGAAGCGCCCTTCATGAAGGTCAGCTTGACCACGCTCTTGTAGGTCTCGCCGGTGCAAATGATCCCGCCATGGGACCAGACCGGCACGCCGCGCCACTTCACCTCCTCGACCACATCGGGATCGGCCTCGCGGATCAGTGCGCGCATCCGTGCCAGCGTCGCACCGCGCCAGTCGGTGAGCGATGCGATCTTCGCGTCGATGAGCGCGGAAGCCGCCTGGTCCTGAACCTCGTCCTTCGCCATGACACACGAATCCCTTCCAACACTCATTTGGGCAACGCGATCAGAACCACCTTTGTCATTCCGGGGCGCGCCGCAGGCGCGAACCCGGAAACCACGACCGGGTGAGCGAGTTGTCTGCGCAGAATCACGGCGCTTCCACCCCGTCGTGGGTTCCGGGTTCTTCGCTATGCGAAGCCCCGGAATGACAATCGTGTCGCCAAAATCTGACCAGCCAACCCTACACAACGACCGTGATCGCCTCGGCCGCCCGGGTCAGGCCGGTATAGAGCCAGCGCGCCCGGTGCTCGCGGAAGGCGAAGCTCTCGTCGAAGAGCACGACATCGTCCCATTGCGAGCCCTGCGACTTATGCACGGTCAGCGCATAGCCGAAGGTGAATTCGTCGGTGTGCTTGCGCAGCTCCCACGGCACCTCCTCCTCGGTGCCGTCGAAGAAATTCGGCAGCACCGAGACCTTGACCGCCTTGCCGCCGGCATCGTCCTCCGGCGTGACGCGCATGGTGATCAGCCCCTTCTTCGAGGTCTTGATCTCCTGCACGATCCAGGCGCCGCCATTGAGCAGGCCCTTGCTCTTGTCGTTGCGCAGGCAGACCAGCTTCTCGCCGGCGACGGGGCTGTTGTCGGTGCGGCCCATCAGCTGGCGGATGCGGGCGTTGTAGTTGCGCCGCGTCTTGTTCATGCCGACCAGCACCTGATCGGCGCCCATGACGATCTCGGGATTGATCTCGCCGCGCCGGATCACCCGGCTCGGGCCGTATTCGCCGAGTTCGAGCTGCCCGCCCTCCCGCACGATCATCGACATCCGCACGATCGGGTTGTCCGCCGCCTGCCGGTGGACCTCGGTCAGCATGACGTCGGGCTCCTGCTCGGTGAAGAAGCCGCCGCCCTTGACCGGGGGCAACTGCGCGGGATCGCCCAGCACCAGCACCGGCGTGCCGAAGGAGAGCAGGTCGCGGCCCAGCTCCTCGTCGACCATCGAGCATTCGTCGATGATGATCAGCTTCGCCTTGGCCGCCGCGCTGTCGCGGTTGAGCGCGAAGATCGGGCTCTCCTCGTCGACGCCGCGCGAGCGGTAGATCAGCGAATGGATGGTCTGCGCGCCCTCGCACCCCTTGTTGCGCAGCACGAGCGCCGCCTTGCCGGTATAGGCGGCGAAGACGACGTCGCCGTCGACGGCCTCGGCAATATGGCGCGCGAGCGTCGTCTTGCCGGTACCGGCATAGCCGAACATGCGGAAGAGCTGCGGCTCGCCGGATTGCAGCCAGCGCGCCACGGCCGTCAAAGCCATATCCTGCTGGGGCGACCAGCTCATCGCGGAACCATCGTCGAAAAAGGCATGGCGCAGATGGGGCCGAGTCGGCCCGCGAGGCAAGCCCGGCGCTGTCGAAACCGCTCAGGCCGCGCGCAGGCGCCTGACGAAGGCCTCGGCCTCCGCCTGCAGGGCATTGATTCGCCCGTCGAGTTCCCTCGCGCTCGCTGCCCCGGTATCGGCCTGGCCGACGGTCTGGAGATTGGCGGCGGCGATTTCGCCCATCGCCAGCGCGGCCGTGCCCGTCACGTCCGAGATCCGCGCCACGGTCTCGCCGAGCGAGCCGAGCAACTCGACATGCGACCCGACCATGGTCGCGATCTCGGTGCCGGTCTGCTCGACCGCCGCGACGCTGGCTCCGATCGCCGACACCGCGTCGGCGGCATGGGACAGGGCCTCGTCGGCCTGCGCGATCCGGCTGACGATCCGCCCGGCGGCGTCCGACGCCTGGTTGGCGAGCGTCTTCACCTCGGCGGCCACCACCGCGAAGCCACGGCCATGAACCCCGGCACGCGCCGCCTCGATCGTCGCGTTCAGGGCGAGCAGATTGGTCTGGCGCGCCACCGCATCGATGATTCCCACGACATCGCGGATCTGGGCCGCATTCTCGGTGAGGCGCGTCACCAGCGCATGGGTCCCGGCAGCCTCGCGGGTCGCCTCCGTCGCCATTTCCGACACGCGCCGGACCTCGGCATTGATCTGGCTGACGACGAAATCCAATCGCATTGCCGCCTCGCTGGAACGGCGCGCATCGACCCCCGCACCATCGACGGAAGCGGCGGCTGTCTCTGTGCTCCGCGAGATCTGGTGCACCCGGACCGCGGCATCCTGCAGCGCCATGCGCAGCACTTCGCTCGACCGCCCGATCTCGCCCAGCAGAAGGCCGAGCCGCGCCTCGAACTCGTCGGCGATCCCGGCGAGCTCCGCATTGCGGCGCTGTTCCAGGCGCCGCGCATCGTCGGCTTCGCTCTCGCGCGTCACAAGCGTCGCCCTGACCTCGCTGAGCTGGCGCACCACGCGGGCAAGCTGGCCGATCTCGTCGGCCCGGTCGCGATGCGGCACGTCGATCACCCGGTCCGACGCCACCGCTTGCCCGATTGCCTGCATCAGGTTGCGCAAGGGCCGCGTCAATTGGCTCCGCAGCATCAGCAGCGCGAGAAGCCCGCCGGCAAGCGGCAGGAGAACCGCAAAGAGAATCGTCCGGAAGCGCACCGCCTCCGCCCGCGCGCCGGCTCGCATGGAAGCCTCCCCTGCCCGCTTGGCGAGCTCGTCGCGCAGCGCGGCGGTCGTCGCGACGATCTCGTCGACATTGACGCGCGCCTCAGCCGCGCCCGCCTCCAGCAAGGCGGCCTTGGCCGAGATGCGCTGGCCGATATCGACGATGCCATGCTGGAAGGCGATGAAGGTCTTGATCCGCGCATCGAGCGTCGAATTGGCCTCGCGCAGGCTCGCCGGCAGGGCGGAGATCAGATGCGCGCGTGCCGCGTCGACCAGCTCGATGGCAGCGTCGAGCTTGCCGATCATCGCCTCGATCTCCTGCGGAGAACTGTCCGTGTCGACCCGGCTGAGCAACGCCGCGGCTGCGATCCGGCTGGACAGAAGCGAGGCGCTGCCGGCGAGGCGGATATCCGAGAAGGCGGCGGCATCGATGCGCCGCGCCTCGTCGAAACCGCGCAGGGCGCTGGCGAGCCCGAGCGCTCCGGCGAGGCCCAGCAGCGCGAAGAAAACCATGATCTTCGCCGTCAGTCCCAGTCGCCGCATCGTCGCCTCAGTCTCGTAGCCGTCGTCCATTTCGCAGACGCGAGCGAACGCCAAGTTAACGACGGGCAGTATGATGCAACAATATCAATAGGTTAGCCGGATACACAATAATCCGTTCCGCTGTCTGGCGGATCCGATCTCGCCGCGATTGCGAGGGATCGCAGGCCGTCCTAGCTTCGCGCCATGAGACGCCGCGCCAAACGAATCCTCCTGCTCTGCCTCGGCCTTGCCTTCATCGGCTATGCTGCCTTCGTCCTGTCGCCCTGGCCCTCGGCCCTGCTGACGCGCCTCGCCTTCGGCTACGGTGCCTCCAAGACAACGGCCGCGCTTGCGAACCACGTCCCCTTCGGCATTCGCGAGCAGCGCGATATCCGCTATGGCAGCACTGAAGACGAACGGCTGGACGTCTATCTACCGCCGGGCGGCCGTGTCGAAGCGGGGCGCCCAACCATCGTCTGGATCCATGGCGGCGCCTTCGTTGCCGGCGACCGCCAGGATGTCGCGCCCTATCTCCGGATTCTGGCCGGGCGCGGCTTCGCGACGGTCGCCATCGGCTATACCCGCGCTCCGACGGCGCGCTACCCGACGCCCGTCCTGCAGACGAACGCCGCGCTCGGCTTCCTGCAACGCGAGGGACAGCGCCTCGGCCTCGACCCCACACGCATCGTTCTGGCCGGGGATTCGGCCGGAGCGCATATCGCCTCCCAGCTCGCGGCCAGCCTGACCGGCAAGGACTATGCGGAGCTGCTCGGCCTGAAACCCGCCGTCGAGGCGGCAGCACTACGCGGCACGATCCTGTTCTGCGGCGCCTTCGATCCGACCGCTTTCGAGTTGACCGGCCCCTTCGGCGGCTTTGTCCGCTCCGTGCTTCTCGCCTATTTCGGCACGTCGAACCCGCTCGACAGCGAGCGCATCACCGAGGCCTCAGTACCGCGCTACGTTACGGAAACCTTCCCGCCGAGCTTCATCTCGGTCGGCAATGGCGATCCGCTGGCGCCGCAATCGGTGGTGATGGCGCAAGCCCTGCGCGACCGCGGCGTCAGGACCGACACCCTGTTCTTCCCGCCCGAGACCGAGCCGAAGCTGCCGCACGAATACCAGTTCGATCTCGGCCGCCCGGAAGGGAAGCAGGCGCTGGAGCGGCTCACGGCATTCCTGAACGGGCTGAAGAACTGACCTCCCGGATACGAGAACCATGCGCATCACGGTGAACGGGGTCCGCCTCTACGTCGATATCGAGGGCGCTGGGCTGGTCCCCGACGGGCCGCGGATGCGCGAGAAGCCGACGCTCGTCCTGCTTCATGGCGGGCCGGGTTTCGACCACAGCATGTACAAGCCCGCCTTCTCGGCTCTGAGCGACATCGTCCAGATCGTCTATGTCGATCATCGCGGCTGCGGCCGCAGCGAGAACGGCCCGACGGATCGCTGGACACTCGACCAATGGGGCGACGATGTCAGGTCGCTCTGCGATACGCTCGGCATCGAGAAGCCGATCGTCCTGGGAACCTCCTTCGGCGGCTTCGTGGCCCAGGCCTATGCGACCCGCCATCCCGGCCATGCCGCAAAGCTCATTCTGATCAGCACGGCTGCGAAATTCGATTTCCAGCAGGTCTACGAGGCCTTCGCGCGCCTCGGGGGCGCCGAGGCGGAACAGGCGGCCCGGAGCTATTGGTCAGCCCCCTCCGATGCGACCCGGGCGGTTTACAGCAAGGTCTGTGTTCCACTTTACGCACCTCGCAAGCAGACGGATGACGGAGCGTGGGTTGCGCGCGCCATCACGCGCAACGAAACCGGCGTCCACTTCAACGGCCCCGGCAACGAGCATGGCCGCTTCGACTTCAGGGATGCGCTTGCGAACGTGACCTGTCCGGTTCTCGTCATGGCCGGAGACAAGGACCCGATCACGCCGATTGCCTTCGGCGAAGCGATCGCGGCCAGCCTCCCACCTGAACGGGTCGACTTCCGACGCTTCGCCGGTTGCGGCCATGGAATCGTCGCCGACGATCAGGAAGGCGCCTTGCAGGCGATCCGCGATTTCATCCTCTCATAGGGCGAAGCCGGCGCTGCCTACAGCATCAACCTGAGCAGCGGCCGCCCCGGCTTCTGCCGGGCGACCTCGACGAAGCCCGCGCGGCGCAACACGCTTTCCGGCCCGACATAGAGCCCCTCAGTGCTGCGCTTGTCCTCATTATCCATGGCCGCGGCCTCGATCAGCCGCGCGCCATTCTCCCGCGCGAAAGCCACGGCACCGTCGAGCAGCGCGCCGGTGACGCCCCTGCCGCGAAAACCCTTGCGCACGAAGAAGCAGGAGGCCGCCCAGTTGCCGATGTCCTCTGCCGGCGCATCCGGCAGCGGCGTCGAGGCGCGGCGCGGGTTGTTCCATTCGGGGATATCGGCGCGCGGCCCGACCTGCAGCCAGCCGACGGGCTTGCCCTCGGCATAAGCGAGCACGCCGGGCGGCGGCCCCTTCCTCACCCGGTCCTCGAAAAGCTGCCGCGCCCCCTCGCCGAGCAACGGCTTGCGCAGCCGCTGCGGCATGCGAAAATGGTTGCACCAGCAGCCATAGCAGGGCCCCTGAGGGCCGAAGAGATCCTCCAGATCGCCCCAGCGCTCGGGCGTCAGGGGAACGACCGATACCTCGCTCGTGCCGGCCATGGCGTCTCCTTCGGCTGGTCCCCGTCTCAGCTTTCATCCGGACCCTAACCGGCCTCGATCTGGAAACTGACAGGAGATCGAAGCCGACAACGGCGGCTCAGGCCCTCACCAGGCAATCGCCTCGCCGGTATAGTCGCGGAAACTGTTGGTCTCAGCCATGCCCGAGGCGTCGATGGTGCGGATGAGGCCATTGGCGCTTTCGGCCGGGGTGATATCGGCGCCGCTGCCGCCCATGTCGGTCTGGACCCAGCCGGGGTGGAACAGCATGACGCTGATAGCGCGCTCGCGCACCGCATTGCCGAACACGACCATCGCCATGTTCACCGCCGATTTGGACGAGCGGTAGATCAGCGCATTGCCGGGATTGGCGCCGATCGATCCCATCCGGCTGGAGATCGTCGCGATCTTGCGGCCCTGCCCGGCCTCGACATGCGGCAGGAAGGCCTGCACCACCCGGATCGGCGCGTAGACATTGACCTCGAAAACCTCGCGCCAGGCGTCGAAATCGACATCGAGCCCGCTCTGCCGGTCGCGCGGGCCGTAGAGGCCGGCATTGTTCAGGAGCACATCGATCGGCTGCCCCGCGAGGGCTTCCTTCGCCGCGGCGACGCTGGCATCGGAGGTGACGTCGAGCTCGATCGGAATGAGCGCCGCCGGATGCTCGGCCGCAAGCTCGGCCAGCGCCCCGCCCCAGGGATTGCGCGCCGCCGCGATCACCCGATCGCCCCGGCGCAGCAACTCGATGGTGATGGCAAGTCCGATGCCGCGATTGGCGCCGGTGATCATCCAGGTCTGGGGCATGTCCGTCTCCATGGTCAGGAGACGGAGCTAAGGACGGTCCGCGCATTCTGACCAGAGGCACGAACGCTTACGCGTCATGCTCACCCTTGTGGCGAGCATCCATGTCTCGGACACCGGGTTCGATGACGGAAGACGTGGATGGTCGGGACAAGCCCGACCATGACGGCAAATCCGCCTCAGCCCTTCGCCTTGCCGTACCCGCCGGCCGTCGGCGTAATCACCGTCACGGCCTCGCCGGCCTGCAGCAGCGTCTGGTCGGAGGGCTTCAATTCCTCGACCGCTCCCGAGAGCCGGCGCACCAGCGTCCGGCCGAGTTCGCCGGCCTCACCGCCATCGACGCCGAAAGGGCGCACCCGGCGATGCGAGGCGAGGATCGCGCAATCCATCGTCTCGCGGAAGCGGATGGTGCGCGAGGTGCCGTCGCCGGCCGTCCACTCGCCCTTGCCGCCCGAGCCCTTGCGGATGTGGAAATCCTCCAGCACCACCGGAAAGCGGGTCTCCAGGATTTCCGGATCGGTCAGGCGCGAATTGGTCATGTGGACATGCACGCCGGACGTGCCGTTGAAGCCGGGACCGGCCGGCGAGCCCGAGCAGATCGTCTCGTAATACTGATACTGGTCGTTGCCGAAGGTCAGGTTGTTCATCGTGCCCTGCGAAGCGGACATCGCCTTGAGCGCCCCGAACAGCGTGTTCGTCACGGCTTGGCTGACCTCGACATTGCCCGCGACCACCGCAGCCGGATAGCGCGGCGCCAGCATCGAGCCCTCCGGCACGACGATCTTGATCGGGCGCAGGCAACCGGCGTTCATCGGGATCGCATCGTCGACCATGACACGGAAGACATAGAGCACGGCGGCGCGCGTCACCGGCGCCGGCGCGTTGAAATTGTCGGGGCGCTGCTCGGAGGTGCCGGTGAAATCGACCGTCGCCTCGCGCTTTGCGCGGTCAATGGTGATCTTCACCTTGATCGCGCAGCCCTGGTCCATCGGATAGGTGAATTCGGAATCGTGCAGCTTGGTGAGGAGCCGCGCCACGCTCTCGGCGGCGTTGTCCTGGACATGGCCCATATAGGCCTGCACGACATCGAGGCCGAAGGAGCCGATCATCTTCTTCAGCTCCGCCAGACCCTTCTCGTTGGCGGCGATCTGCGCCTTCAGGTCATTGACGTTCTGCACGACGTTGCGGACCGGGTAGCGCGCGCCGGTCAGGAGCTTGACCAGATCCTCCTCGCAGAAGCGGCCCTGATCGACGATCTTGAAATTGTCGATATAGACGCCCTCTTCCTCGATATTGGTCGCCAGCGGCGACATCGAGCCCGGCGCCGTGCCGCCGACATCGGCATGGTGGCCGCGGCTCGCCACCCAGAACAGGATGTCCCTGTCCTCGGGGTCGAAGACCGGGGTGCAAACCGTGATGTCAGGCAGGTGCGTACCGCCATTGTAGGGTGCGTTCAGGCAGTACACGTCACCCGGCTTGATCACCGGGTTGTTGGCGATCACCGTCTCGACCGAACGGTCCATCGAGCCCAGATGCACCGGCATATGCGGGGCATTGGCGACGAGCGCGCCGGTCTGGTCGAAGACCGCGCAGGAGAAGTCGAGCCGTTCCTTGATGTTCACCGAATAGGCGGTGTTCTGCAGCGTCACGCCCATCTGCTCGGCGATCGACATGAACAGGTTATTGAAGATCTCGAGCATCACCGGATCGGCCTTGGTACCGATCGCAGCCTGCTGGACCAGCGCCTTGACGCGAACGAGGACGAGATGATCGCGGGCCGTGAGCTTGGCGCTCCAGCCCTCCTCGACGACGACGGTCTGGTTCGGTTCGATGATGATCGCAGGGCCGGCCACGCTCTGGCCGGGCTTGATCGCCTCACGCCGCACGATCGCCGCATCGTGCCACTGGCCCTTGGCGAAGAAGCGGGTGCGCTCGGCGGCAATCGGCTCGCCGGCCTGCTCGCCAGCCGCGGCTTCCTCGAACTTCGCGCCGCCGCCGACGGCCTCGACCTCGACCGCCTCGACGACCAGCGCCTTGGTCTCGTCCATGAAGCCGAAGCGCGCCTTGTGCGCAGTCTGGAAGGCCGTCTGCATCTCGGCGCGCGTGCTGGCAGGGACCGCGATCGCGGTATCGGTGCCGGAATAGCGGATATGGGCGCGGGTATGGATCGCGATATCGCCCTCGGCCACACCCTGGCCGGCGACCTCGGCCTTTGCGTCGGCGGCAAGCTTCGCGGCAACCGCCTCGATCGCGGCCTTGGCCTCGCCGTCGAGCGCGACATCCAGCGCCGATGTCCGCGTCGAGCGGATTTCGGCGAGCCCCATTCCGTAGGCCGAGAGCAGGCCGGAGAACGGGTGCAGCAGCACCGTCTTGATGCCGAGCGCATCGGCCACGAGGCAGGCATGCTGCCCGCCGGCGCCCCCGAACGAATTCAGCGCATAGCGGGTGATGTCGTAGCCGCGCTGGACCGAAATCTTCTTGATCGCCTCGGCCATGTTGGCGACGGCGATCTGGATGAAGCCATCGGCGACCTCCTCAGGGCTGCGCCCGTCGCCGACCTCCGCCGCGAGGATCCCGAACTTGTTGCGGACGATGCCGACATCGAGCGGCTCGTCCTGCTTCGGCCCGAAGATCGCCGGGAAATAGGACGGGATCAGCTTGCCGACCATGACATTCGCGTCGGTCACCGCGAGCGGCCCGCCACGGCGATAGGCGGCCGGGCCGGGATTGGCGCCGGCCGAATCCGGCCCGACGCGGAAGCGCCTGCCATCAAAATGCAGGATCGAGCCACCGCCGGCCGCGACCGTATGGATCAGCATCATCGGCGCGCGCATGCGCACGCCGGCAACCTCGGTCTCGAAGGCGCGCTCATACTCGCCGTCGAAATGGGCGACGTCGGTCGAGGTGCCGCCCATGTCGAAGCCGATCACCTTGTCGAAGCCGGCCGAGCGGCCGGTCTCGGCGAGGCCGACGACGCCGCCGGCCGGGCCGGACAGGATCGCATCCTTGCCCTGGAACAATTCGGCGGCGGTGAGGCCGCCCGAAGACATCATGAACATCAGGCGCGCGCCGGTGCGGGCGACGTCGAGTTCTTCCGATACCTGCTGCACATAGCGGCGCAGGATGGGCGAGAGATAGGCATCGACCACGGCGGTATCGCCGCGCCCGACCAGCTTCACCAGCGGCGAGACCTCGTGGCTGACCGAAACCTGCGGGAAGCCGATATCGCGGGCGATCCGGGCCGCCACCTGCTCATGTGCGGTGTAGCGATAGCCGTGCATGAAGACGATCGCGATGGCGCGGAAACCGGCATCGTATTGTGCCTGCAAGGCGTTGCGGATCGCCGCCTCGTCGGGCGCGCGCTCGACCGTGCCGTCGGCCAGCACGCGCTCCTCGATCTCCTCGACCGCTTCGTACAACGCCTCGGGCAGGATGATCTGCTTGGCGAAGATGTCGGGCCGCGCCTGGTAGCCGATGCGCAGCGCATCGCGGAAACCCTTGGTCGTCACCAGCAGCGTGCGGTCGCCCTTGCGCTCCAGCAGCGCGTTGGTCGCGACCGTCGTGCCCATGCGCACCTCGCCGATGGTCCCCGTGGGGATCGGCTCGCCCGCCTTCAGCCCGAGATGCTCGCGGATGCCCTGCACGGCAGCGTCGCGATAGGCGCCGGGATTCTCGGAGAGCATCTTCCTGGCATGGAGATTGCCCGCCGGGTCGCGGCCGATCACGTCGGTGAAGGTGCCGCCGCGATCGATCCAGAAGTCCCAATGAGCCGCCGACATAGACCCTCTCCCCCTTGGACAAGCCGGGATCGCCCGACACTGACAAATCATCGATAAATCGTCGATGAGTTATTGACAAGGCGATTCTGCCGGCTACGATCCCGATTGTGGCTGGAACATGGCTGAGGGGCCGGGCCGGCGCGAAAGCGGAGGATGCGACAATGCGAGCAATCCTGGCAACCGAGCGCGCCTGCGCTCCCATCCCGTGGGAGCGCCTTCGATGATCCGTCGCGCACTCGACATCCTCTATCTCGCCGCCGGCTATATCGCCGGGCTGTGCCTGATCGTGATCTTCATCCTGATGATGCTTCTTTCGGTCGGGCGCGAGATCAACTTCAACGTGCCGTCCGGCGACGATTTCGCTGGCTGGGCCTTCGCCGCCATGGCCTTCTTCGGCCTGGCCCACACCTTCAAGAAGGGTGAGATGATCAGGGTTGGGCTGCTGATCGAGCGCCTTGACGGACCTGTGAAGAGGGCCGCAGAGCTTTTCGCCCTCACCGTCGCCGCGCTCTTCATAGGCTATTTCACCTGGCAGACCGGGAAACTGGCCTATGATTCCTGGCAGTATTTCGACATGTCCACGGGCGTGGTCTCGGTGCCGCTCTGGATCCCGCAGCTCTCCCTCGCGCTTGGGCTGGGAACGCTTCTGATCGCGATCGTCGACGAATTCGTCATCGTCCTGCGAACGGGCCGACCGACCTACGAACCGGAGCCGCCGAAATCGGTCGAGGAACTGGTCGAGCGAGTCGCCCAGGGCGGAGGCGTCTGATCATGAGTCTGCCTGTCCTCTCGCTCGTCCTGCTCGGCTTCCTCGTCCTCGTCCTCGGCTCCGGCATCTGGATTTCCGTCGGCCTCGGCCTCGTCGGGCTGCTCGCCATGTGGCTCGTCACCGACGTGCCGATCGGCCAGGTGCTCGCGACTACGGTCTGGAGTTCCGCTAGCAGCTGGACGCTGACTGCCTTGCCGCTCTTCATCTGGATGGGCGAAATTCTGTTCCGGACACGCCTGTCCGAGCAGATGTTCCTGGGGCTCTCGCCGTGGCTGCAATGGCTGCCCGGCCGGCTCATCCATACCAATATCGTCGGCTGCGGCATCTTCGCCGCGGTGTCGGGCTCCTCTGCCGCGACGGTCGCGACGATCGGCAAGATCTCGCTGCCGGAGCTTCAGAAGCGTGGCTATGACGAGAAGCTGAGCCTCGGCACGCTTGCCGGCTCCGGCACGCTCGGCCTGCTGATCCCGCCCTCGATCCCTATGGTCGTCTACGCGGTGACCGCGAACGTCTCCGTGCTTCAGGTCTTCCTTGGCGGCTTCCTGCCAGGCCTGCTCGTGATGGCGCTCTATATGGGCTACGTCATCATCTGGTCGCTGCTCAACCCGGACAAGACGCCCCCGCGCGACCCCTCGATGCCGTTCATGGAGAAGCTGCGGCAATCCATGAAGCTGCTACCCTGCCTCGTGCTGATCGCGGCGGTCTTCCTGGCGCTCATCCTAGGCTTCGCCACCGCGACCGAATGCGCCGCCTGGGGCGTCTCCGGTGCGCTGTTCCTGGCCTGGTGGAGCGGCACACTGACCTGGAAGACGCTCTTCGAGAGCATCATGAGCGCCACCCGGCTGACCTGCATGATCATGTTGATCCTGGCGGGCGCCGCGTTCTGCACGGCGGCGATGGCCTATACCGGCATCCCGGCCGCGCTGGCCGAGTGGGTCAAGGGGCAGCAACTCTCGACGCATATGCTCGTGCTGGCGCTGACCTGCATGTACATCATCCTCGGCTGCCTGATCGACGGCATCTCGATGATCGTGCTCACCGCCGTCATCGTCCTGCCGATGGTCAAGGAAGCGGGCTTCGACCTCGTCTGGTTCGGCGTCTACCTCGTCATCCATGTCGAGATGGCGCAGATCACGCCGCCGGTTGGCTTCAACCTGTTCGTGCTGCAGAACATGAGCGGCAAGGACACCTGGACAATTGCGAAAGCAGCATTTCCGTTCTTCATTCTGCTGAACATCGCCGTCCTCATCATCACGACCTTCCCGCAGATCGTGCTCTACCTGCCGAAGCTCGCCTTCCCGGACTGATCCTCGGCCCCATCACCACAAGCAAGAGAGAGGGAATGACATGATCAACCGCAGACATATCACGACCGCCGCCTTCGCCTTCGGCGCCAGCGCGCTGGCCTTCGCCATGCCGGCCTCGGCTCAGACCAAATGGAACCTGCCGGCCGCTTATCCGGGCGACAACCCGCACAGCGAAAATCTCGTGCTCTTCGCCAAGGACGTCGAGGCCGCGACATCGGGCAAGCTTCAGATCACCGTCCACCCCGGCGCCTCGCTGTTCAAGGCGCCCGAGATCAAGCGCGCCGTCGCGTCCGGCCAGGCCCAGATGGGCGAGGTCCTGATATCGCTGCACGAGAACGAGGATCCGATCTTCGGCATCGACGTCGTGCCCTTCCTGGCGACCTCCTTCGCCGATTCCCGCAAGCTCTACACGGCCTCGAAGGCCGCAATCGAGAAGAAGCTCGACGCTCAGGGCATCAAGCTCCTCTTCATGGTCCCCTGGGCACCGCAGGGCGTCTACGCCAAGAAGGACATCAACACGATCGAAGACATGAAGGGGCTGAAATGGCGCTCCTACAATGTCGGCACGGCCCGCCTCGGCGAATTGCTCGGCATGCAGTCGGTCACGATCCAGGCCGCGGAACTGCCGCAGGCTCTGGCGACGGGCGTGGTCAATTCCTTCATGTCGTCGGGCGGCACGGGCTACGATTCCAAGGCATGGGAATCGCTGAGCCATTTCTATGACGTCCAGGCCTGGATCCCGAAGGACGCCACCTTCGTCAACAAGGCCGCCTTCAACGCCCTCGACAAGGCGACGCAGGACGCGATCCTCAAGGCCGCCGCCACCGCCGAGGAGCGCGGCTGGAAGATGTGGCAGGAGAAGGCCGGCTGGTATCTCGACCAGCTCAAGGCCAAGGGCATGAAGGTGCAGGCGCCTTCGCCCGCGCTGGCTGCCGGCTTCAAGAAGGCCGGCGAGCAGCTCACCGCCGACTGGCTGAAGAAGGCCGGCGCCGAAGGCCAGGCCATCGTCGACGCCTACAAGAAGATGTAAGGCGTCGGCGTCGCCACAAGGCCCATCAACATCACGGTCATCCCGGATCGGCGCCGCTGACGCGGCCTGTCCGGGATGACCCAGTGCTTCTGTATCCAGGATAATCGAGCGCGATGACCTCCCCGTCCCCCGACGACCTCGGTCCGATCGTCTCCTCCGGCCATCTCGCCTCGGGAGCCCTGCCGGCTCTGTCGGAGTTCGAATTCGCGCTGAGCATGACCGTGCACGCCTTCCAGCGCTGGATGGTCCGCTGCATGGCGGCGGCCGGCATCGCCGATCTTTCGCCGCTCGACGTGCTCGTGCTGCACAACGTCAATCACCGCGGCAAGGCCAAGCGCCTCGCCGATATCTGCCTCGTCCTCAATATCGAGGACACGCATCTGGTGAACTATTCGCTGAAGAAGCTCGAACGGCTGAAGCTGCTCAAGGGCGGTCGCAAGGGCAAGGAGAAGACCGTCGAGGTCACAGCGGCCGGCGAGGAAGCCTGCCGGCGTTATGCCCAGATCCGCGAGCAGCTCCTGGTCAAATCCGTCCGCGCAGCCGGCGCCGACCCGGCCCGTCTCTCCGAGATCGCCGCCGCGATGCGCTCGCTCTCCGGCCAGTACGACCAGGCGGCGCGCGCGGCGGCGAGCCTCTGATCAGCCCTGTCCCGGCTCGGGCAGGCCCGCATAGCGTGCGGCATAGTCCGCATCGAGCGCCACGAAACGCGACCAGAATCCGCGCCGCGATGCGCCCGTGAGCAGGTCCTCGAGCAGGCCCAGATGCATGTGCCAGCCGCCGGAGACGCTGGTCATCTCCGCCTTGCTGGGCAGCTTGCGATGCGTCAGCACCAGCAGGACCTTCTCGCCCTTCGGCACGAGCTCGAACTCGACCTCGGATTCCGGCTCCGCGCCACCGCCCCAGGTGAAGGCGATGATCCGCGGCGCCTCATAGCGGGTGATCGTCCCGGTCGAGCGCACGCCGCGCTCGTGCACCTTGCGGTAGGCTTCCGGCGGCGCCTCGTCGGTGATCTCGGAGTGCTTGAACAGCATCTCCGTATGGCCACCGACCCTGAGGTCGAACACGCCCGAGGCCAGCCATTGCCCGCGCTTCTCCGACTCGGTGAGATAGGACCAGACCCGTTCCACGGGCCCCGGCAGCAGGCGCTCGAAGCGCACCGCGCCACTTTCCAGCACGACGCCATATTCGTTCATCGGATATCTCCCTCGCCCTGCTCGGGCTTCGTAAGTTCCTGTTCCAGGATATCGAGATGGCGTCCCCAGAAGCGCCGGACCTTGCTGAGCCAGGCGTCGAACGCCTCGAGCCCGGCCGGATCGAGCCGGTAGATCCGTTGCTGCCCCCGGACCTCCACCGTCACCAGGCCTGCCTCGCGCAGCACCTTGAGATGCTGCGAGATCGCCGGGGCGCTGGCGCTGAATGCGGCACCGACCTCTCCCGCCGATAGCGGCCGCTCGCCCAGCATTTCGACGATGCTGCGGCGTGTCGGGTCGGCAAGGGCGGCGAAGCGATCCATGGCCCATAATTTTGCCATTCACTTAATTAAGTCAACACTTAATATTAGGAGGTCATGGCGGCATGCGGAAACGCGGATTGCCAGGCGCCCCGGACTCCGCCAGTGGTGGCGCGCCTTTGGAAGCCTTTCGCCTGACATGACCACCCGCAACGCCTCGCTCGCCGGCATCGCCATGATGGTGCTCGGCATCCTGCTGTTCTCGCTCAACGACGTGATGGGCAAATGGCTGGTCGCCACCTACACGGTCGGCCAGCTTCTGGTGGTGCGCAGCCTGGCGGCGCTCACCGTCATCCTGCCCTTCGTCTTCAAGCAGGGCGTGCAGCGGACATTGCGACCGGAGCGTCCCGGACTGCAGGCCCTGCGCGTGCTGTTCTCGTCGGGCGAGGTCGCGCTGTTCTATCTTGCAGTGACCTATCTGCCGCTCGCCGATGCGATGACGATCTGGCTGGCTGCGCCGGTCTGGGTCGTGATCCTTGCCGCGCTCGTGCTTGGCGAGCGCATCGACGGCCGGCGCTGGCTCGCCCTCGCGCTGGGCTTCGCCGGCGTCGCGGTCTCGCTGAATCCGGGTGGCGCCAGCTTCTCCATGCCGGCCTTGATCGCCGTGCTCGGCAGCTTCTTCTTCGCCGCGATGATGATCGCCGGCCGCCAGTTGCGCGGCACGCCGGACGTCACGCTGGTCACCTGGCAGACGCTCGGCGCGCTCCTGATGGGGCTGGCGCTCCTGCCCTTCGGCTGGGTGACGCCGAGCCTGAAGGACACCGCGCTGCTCGGCCTGCTCGGCATCGTCGCGATGGGCGCGCATATCTGCGTCACCCGTTCGCTCAAGCTGGCGGAAGCCTCGGTCGTGGTACCCTATCAGTACACGCTGATCGTCTGGGCGCTGGTCTTCGGCTGGTTCATCTTCGGCGACTGGCCGACCCCGGCCATGCTCTGCGGCGCGGCCCTGATCGTGGCGGCGGGCCTCGTCCTGCTCATCCTCGAACGCAAGGCCGCCCCGGCGCCGGCGGTGCTCGAAGCGACCGGAGCCGGCGCGCCCTGACGGCCTCACCGCTTCCGTGCGTCCTCAATAGAGGCGCGTGCGATAAGCTTCCTCGAGATTGCGGTCGGCCTCGTCGCCGTCGACCGCCTTGGTCTGGTCGGCGATAATGCGGCCCAATGTCGGGAAGGAGTGGCGCGGCACCTGCGTCGCAGGATCCCAGAGCTTCGAGCGGATCAGCGCCTTGCCGCAGTGGAAATAGGCCTCCTCGACCGAAACGATGAGTCCGGTCACCGGCACGCGCTCCTGCATGATGGAAGGCGCCAGCAAGGCGGCATCGCGCGTCGCATGCGCCTTGCCGTTGACGCGCAGGGTCTCCGGGATGCCCGGCACCATGAACACGAGCCCGACGCCAGGCGACGAGAGGATATTGCGGAAGGAATCGATCAGGTTGTTGCCGCGCCGATCTGGGATCAGCAAGGTCTTGTCGTCGAGGACGCGCACGAAGCCCGGCCCGTCGCCGCGCGGGCTGGCATCGGCATTGCCCTGTGCATCGCAGCTCGCAAGCACGAGGAAAGGCGAAAGCGCGATGAAATCGCGGCAAAACTGATCGAGTCGGCGCAGCATCTTGCTGGCCGCCAGCGGCGATACCGGCCCGATATGGCCGCGCAAGGCATCCGCATCGTCGATGCGAGCCGTCGGGTCGTCGAAGCAGTCCGTCATGCCGTTTCCCCGTGTTTCCTGCCGACAATCTGTCCGATCGCAGTTTCCCGCACCAGCACCAGCGGCTTCTGCCGGGCAACCTTTGCCCGCATGGCACCACCCGGTTCGCATGCGCCTTGACCCGTGACCGGCACATCGCCATCGTGCGCGTCATATTCGCCCTCCCAAACGAGGCCTGATTCGATGCGCCGCGCCCTGCTGCGAACCGCCCTTGTTTCCTTCGCCTGCCTCACGGCCTTTGCCGCTGGCGCCGCGAACGGCCGTGTCGTTCACCCGCTGGACCGGGCGGAGAACCGGACCTTCGCGATGTACGGCAATCTTCCCGGCTGCGACGATCCGGCTGTGCTGAGCGAAGTCACCAGTCGTTTCAACTCGCGCGAAAGCACCTATTGGGGTCCGCTCCAGGCGCTGTCCTATGACCGCATCGGGCAGATCGGCTTTCGCACTTGGGGTGCGGACTTCATCCCGCGGCGCTTCTGCAGCGGCCGTGTTCTGCTCAACGACGGCAAGTTCCGTCGCGTCGACTATTCCGTGCGCGAGAATCTGGGCCTCTTCGGCCTGACCTGGAACGTCAACTGGTGCGTCAACGGCCTCGACCGGCAGCGCACCCATGCGCCCGATTGCAAGATGGCGCGCCCCTGAGCGCAGGTCGTCCGATGATGAAACGGCTGGCGATCGCGGCCCTGGTGCTGTTCGGCTTCGCCGGCGCCGGCCATGCGCAGGGCTTCGGTCAGCGCGGCGGCACGCCGGGCGATTTCGACTTCTACGTCCTGGCGCTGTCATGGTCGCCGGGCTTCTGCGAGCTCGATGGCGACCGTTCGCGCAACCGCGAGCAATGCGGCGAAGGCGCCGGCCTGCGCTTCGTCGTGCATGGGCTCTGGCCGCAGAACGAGCGCGGCTATCCCAGCGAATGCGGCCCGTCCGGTCGCACGCCCTCGCGGATCGCGATGGAGCAGGCCGAAGGCCTGTTCCCGAGCGAGGGCCTCGCCCGCTACCAGTGGCGCAAGCACGGCACCTGCACGGGCTCCAGCCCGAGCGACTATTTTCGCGACGTCCGCCGCGCCCGCGAGAAGGTGGTCATCCCGCCGACCCTCGCCAAGGCCGAGCGCGACCAGACCTGGACCGCGATCGACCTCGAACGCGCCTTCGCCGCCGCCAATCCCGGGTTGCGCTCCGACATGATGTCGGTCGCCTGCAAGCGCGGCGTGCTGCAGGAGGTCAAGATCTGCTTCTCGAAAGATCTCCGTGACTTCCGCTCCTGCCAGCAGGTCGACCGCTCCGGCTGCCGTGCCCGCGAGTTCACCGTCGTCGCGCCGCGCTGAAAGCGCAATGAGGTGGGACTTTGCCGCTTCCGGTCGGGAGCGGCTTCCTCTACCAACGGCGGCATGAACTATCGCCATGGCTTTCACGCCGGAAACTTCGCCGATGTGCTGAAGCATGTCGTGCTGACGCGCATCCTGTTGCATCTCAACGCCAAGCCGACGCCCTACCGCATCGTCGACACCCATGCCGGCAGCGGCCGCTACGATCTTGTTTCGGAAGAGGCGCTCAGGACGCATGAATGGAAGGACGGCGTCGCACGAATCGACCGCTCGCCCCTCGCTCCCGCCGTCGAGGTCCTGCTTGCTCCCTATCGCGCCGCGCTGGATGGCGCCCGCGCGCTCCACGGCGCCGGCACCTATCCCGGTTCGCCCTGGCTCTGCCGTCATGCGATGCGGCCCGACGACCGGCTGGTCGCCGCCGAACTCCATCCCCCGACCTACAAGAAGCTCACCGACGCCATCGGCCGCGACAAGCGCTGCATCCCGCTCGCCATCGATGGCTGGACGGCGCTGCGGGCCAATGTTCCGCCGAAGGAACGTCGCGGCCTCGTCCTGATCGACCCGCCTTTCGAGGAGAAGAACGAGTTCGCCACGCTCGCCGACCAGTTCATCGCAGCGCATCGCAAATGGCCAACCGGCATCTATGCGCTCTGGTATCCGATCAAGGATCGCAGCGGCATCGAATCCGTGATGGACGCGGTGCTCGATGCCGGAATCGGCCGGCTCCTGCGCCTTGAAATGGATGTCGACCGGCCGGAAGCCGCGGGAGGGCTCAGCGCCACCGGTCTCCTTGTCGTCAACCCGCCCTGGCGGCTGGCCGAGGAGGCGGAAACGCTGCTGCCGGCGCTGACCGAACGCCTCGCCCAGGGACCGCGACCGCGCTATCACTGTGAGGCGATCCGCCCCGACGGCTGATCGATCTCTCTGCTCCGCCCCGAGGATACCGCCGATGCTCGTCCTGCGCTCTTCCCCCGCCTCCCCGTTCGGCCGCAAGGTCAAGATGGCGGCTCTCGAACTCGGACTGATGGACAGGATCGAGATCGTCGCGGCCGACACGACCGATCCGTCGGAGGTCCTGCGCCAGCAGAACCCGCTCGGCAAGATCCCGACGCTAGTGCTGGAGGACGGCACGACGCTGTTCGATTCGCGCGTGATCGTCGACTATCTCGACCATCTCAGTGGCGGGAAGCTGATCCCGGCCGGCGAAGCGCGCTTCGCCCAGCTGCGCCTGCAGGCTTTGGCCGACGGCATCTGCGATGCCGCTTTGCTCAAGGTCTATGAAGGACGCTTCCGCCCGGAGGAAGCCCGCAACGCCAACTGGGTCGCGCATCAGGACGGCAAGGTTTCGCGTGGGCTGGAAGCACTCGAAGCTGCGCCGCCCGCCTTCCCGGACCGCCCGCGCATCGGCGAGATCGCGGTCGCCTGCGCGCTCGGCTATCTCGACCTGCGTTTCGAGGGACAATGGCGCGCGGGCCATCCCAAGCTCGTCGCCTGGCTCGACGATTTCGCCGCCCGCGTTCCCGCTTTCGAGGCGACCCGCTTCAAGGGTTGATCCGCGCGGCGGCACCGATCGCGCCGCAGACAGCGAAGAACATTCTGGAGCCGGCGGCCTTGGTCGCCGGCTTTTTCATGCCCGCTGCCGCGGAGGCACTGCGTTCAGGCAACAAAAAACCCGGTGGCCGAGGCCACCGGGTCCGTTCTGTCTCCGGGAGGAGAGGATCAGAACTTGTAGCTGAGGCGGGCGCGAACGACCGAGAAGTCGGTGCCGACCTTGGTGTTGGCGCCAAGGATGTTCTTCTCGCCGAGGTCGACGTAGAGGTACTCGACGCCAGCGATGATGTTGTTGGTGACGGCGTACTCGAGGCCGCCGCCGACGGCGAAGCCGCCGGTGTGGCTGCGGTCGGACGAGAAGCCGATCGCCGGGATCGAGGACTTCACGTTGCCGTAGGCCCAACCACCGGTGATGTAGGGCATGAACCGGTCGAAGGCGACGCCGACGCGAGCGCGGACCGTGCCGAAGTAGTCGGTCTTGACGTTCAGGAGACCGAGGTTGTTGCCGCTGCTGAGGTCAGCGCCCTGCAGGTCAGCCTCGAGGCCGAGAACGAACTGGCCCATCTGGTAGTTGTAGCCGATCTGGCCACCGCCGACGAAGCCGTCGAGATCGCCGACATTGGCCCAGCCGTTGGCATTCACGTTGCCCCAGCCGTAGCCGGCGTTGGCGCCGACGTAGAAGCCGGTCCAGGAGAACGCCGGCGGCATGTAGACGGGAGCGGCAACCGGGCCCTTGCGCGACGGCAGGTCAGCAGCCGAGGCGGCGCCAGCGGCGACGAGGCCGAGCGCGGCAACGCTCGCAAGCAGATACTTCTTCATGACAAACTCCTTAGTCGTCGCTGTCGCCGGAAAACCCGGCGGTTGATTTCGATGAACTCGTTATAAGACGGGGAGCCGGCTTTGTCTGTTGCATCGGAAGCACATCTGCCTTGCAGACCACGGCAGAAATGCGGCACGAATGCGATAACTGAACTCAAATAGGTAAAGCCAGGTTAACCAACCAGCGACTAGCCACCATGGTAAATCGAATACTAACAGTATTTCGACCCCATGCCGACCTAGGAACATGGCCCGGCCTAAAAACGCCGCTGCTTTCTGAAGGTTCCCGCCGCGGGCATGGCTTTTTTCGCTTGTCTTGCCGCTCCGTCCCGCGCGTGCTTAAGCCTTGAGACGACAGGAACCGAAGAAGAACCGTGCCGCCCCTCTCGATTTTTATCATCGCCCAGAATGAGGCAGACCGGATCGGCCGTACGATCGAAGCCGCGCGCGGACTGAGCGACGACATCGTCCTCGTCGATTCCGGGTCGACCGACGGCACCCAGGCCTTGGCCGAGGCGCTCGGCGCCCGCGTCATCTTCAATGCCTGGCCCGGCTATGGCCAGCAGAAGCGCTTCGCCGAAGAGCAGTGCCGCCACGACTGGCTGCTGAATCTCGACGCCGATGAGGTCGTCCCGCCCGATCTTGCCGCGGAGATCTCCGCCCTGTTCGCAGCCGGCACGCCGCCGAAGGACGCTTACAAGGTGAGAATCGCCGAGATCTTCCCGGGCGAAGGCGCGCCCCATCGATTCGCCTACGCGCTCGCGCCGGTGCGCCTCTATCGGAAGAGCAAGGGCCGCTACTCGACCTCACCCGTGCATGACCGGGTCGACCTTCTGCCGGATGCCCGAATCGGGCGCCTGCGCGGGACGGTGCATCATTTCTCGGTCCGCTCTCTCGGCGAACAGATGGACAAGCTCAACGCCTATAGCGATGCGCAGGCCGATGATCTCGAC
Source organism: Allobosea sp. FG18 (assembly GCF_057809495.1). Classification (NCBI taxonomy): domain Bacteria; kingdom Pseudomonadati; phylum Pseudomonadota; class Alphaproteobacteria; order Hyphomicrobiales; family Alloboseaceae; genus Allobosea; species Allobosea sp. FG18. Next base: position 37,142 of record NZ_JBMDKB010000003.1, on the reverse strand, counting down.
GCGCGCGGCGGGACGCTCTCCGTCTTCCGGCTGGTCGCCGAATTCCCCGCCAACTTCCTCAAGGCCTATATCGGGCGCCGCCACGCGCTTCGCGGCATCTATGGTTTCATGACCGCGATGAACTACGCCTTCTATCGCTATCTGCGCGTCGCCAAGCATTGGGAGCGTCGCCTGCAGCGGCGCGCCTCGGCCGAGGCCCCACTGCTTCCGACGGATCGCGATGGCCGCAATGACTGAGGTCGCTCTGGTTACGGGCGGCGCCCGCCGAATCGGCCGCGCCATCGTCGAGAAACTCGCCGACGCCGGTTATGCGGTCGCGATCCATCACGGCGACAGCAGTGAGGAAGCGGAGACGCTGGCTGCGAAGCTCGAAGCGAGCGGTGCGAAGACCTGCCTGCTCAGCGCCGATCTCGTCGACCCGGCAGCCGTGGCAACGCTGATTCCCGCGGCCGAGAAGGCGCTCGGCCCGGTCACGCTGCTGGTCAACAATGCCGCGAGCTTTGTCGCCGACGATGTCCGCTCGCTCGACATCGCCACCTGGAACCGTCAGTTCTCGATCAACCTGCGCGCCCCCTCCCAATTGGTCGGGATTATGGCGGAGCGCCTGCCCGCCGATGCCAAGGGCGCGGTCGTCAATATCGTCGACCAGCGCGTCTGGAAGCTGACGCCGCAATATTACTCCTACACCCTGACCAAAGCTGCCTTGCTCACTGCGACCCGGACCATGGCGCAGGCGCTGGCTCCGCGCATCCGCGTCAACGCGGTCGGTCCCGGCCCGACCTTTCCGAACAGCTATGACGGCGCCGACCGGCTGGAGCAGGAAGCCGCGGGCACCCTGCTCGGGCGCAGGATCGCGCCCGAGGAGATCGCAGAGGCGGTACTCTATCTCGCGCGGGCCAGTTCCGTGACCGGCCAGATGATCGCGGTCGATGCCGGCCAGCATCTCGGCTGGCGCACCCCCGACATCATCGGCTGATCCTTAGACAGCGCCGTCCGCCCGATAGGGCGCGCGGCCGCTGGCCAGCGCCGAATCCAGCAGGTCGAACCGGTCCTGCCCCCAGAACACCTCGCCTCCGAGAACATAGCTCGGCGCGCCGAAGACGCCGGCTTCGACAGCCTGGCCCAGTGTCTCCTCATAGCGAAGCTTGACCGAAGCCCCCTCGGCTGCGTCGAGCAGCGCCGCCTCGTCGAAACCGGCCCGCACCGCGCAGGCCAGCAGCGCCTCGGAGCGGCTCATGTCCTCGTCCCGCGCCCACAAGCCGGCCATCACGTCGCTGATGAAGGCGAACGGATCGCCGCGCTCGGCCAGGATTGCGATGGTCATGCGATCGGCAAGCGACGGGTCGAAGGGAAAATGCTTCGGCTGCAGCACGAGCGGCAGGTGACGCGCCTCGCGCCAGCGCTGGAGATCGAGCAGCCGATAACGCTGCCTGACCGGATGTCGCTTCGGCAGCGGCAGGCCGCCCGTCTCGTCGAACACCGAGCGCAGCGGCATCGGCCGATAGTCGATCGTGCAGTCATGCCGGCGGGCGATGGCGTGAAAGGCCGCATTGCCGAGATAGGTCCAGGGGGAATGCAGCGAGAAGTAATAGGTGATCGAACGGGACAAGATCGCCTCGCGGGCTTTTGCAGACAGCGCAAGCATCGCCGCCGCCCGGCCCTTCGTGCAAGGCCATGGCCGTGCATCCTGCGCAGCCCGGCCCCGCCAGAAGCCGGGAGCTCATAAGACCATGCAGGGGCCTGTCAGGCCGCCTTGTTCTTCAGCGCGCCGATGATCGCGGTCAGGACCGCCCCGCCGGCGCCGCCCGCGATCAGATTGGTGAGAATGCCACCGATGCTGAGATTGCCGCCCTGCGCCGCTGCGCTGATCGCGGGCAGCAGGATCGGGATCAGTTGCCCGAGCACGCCGCCGCCGACGAGACCGGAAATCGTGTTGCCGAGCGTCCCGAGATCGAAGCTCGGACTGGCCTTGCCAGCCGCATTGCCGCCGATCGCACCCGCGATCAGGTTCATCAGGATCTGTTCCATCTCGGCCCCCTGCATCTGAATGCATCGCCTGAAGGACACGCGCCTGAAGGAAGCGATGCGTTCCCCGCGGCAGCCGGAACGATGCTCCTGCTCGAGCGATGCGACAAGCCGTCGCACCGCTTCATCAACCGCTATCGGCTCAGTCGAGCGCGATCGCCGCGATCAGGCGGCCGTAATCCCGCTCGCCGCGATGGGTCGTGCGCCGGTAGCTGAAGAAGCGCTTTTCGTCGCCATAGGTGCACAGGCCCATATCGACGAAGCGGCCGATGCCAGCCTCCTGCGCCTTGAGCCCGATGAAGGCCGGCAGGTCGAACATCGCGTGCGCGGCACGCTCGGACGGTGTGAAGAAACGCGAATAGGTCCGGTTCTCGGCCTTGAAGCGCTCGATGAATTCCGGCCCCACTTCATAGGCCCTGGCGCTGATCATGGGGCCGAGCACGGCGGTGATGCGCTCGCGGCGGGCGCCGAGCTTCTCCATTGCGGTCACCGTCGCGCCGACGATGCCGGTGAACGCGCCCTTCCAGCCGGCATGGGCGGCGCCAATCACCCGCGCCTCGCCATCGGCGAAAAGAATCGGCCCGCAATCGGCGGTGGAGACACCGAGCGCGACATGCGAGGCAGTCGTCACCATCGCATCGGCTTTGGGGCGATCGCCCGGCCAGGGACCCGTCACCACTTCCACATCGGCGGAATGGACCTGGTAGAGGCTGATCAGGTTCTCGGGAGCAACGGAGAGATGGCGCGCCATCCGCGCCCGGTTCTCCGCGATCGCCGCCGGATCGTCTGAGGAGCCCAGCCCGCCGTTCAGCGACGCGTAGATTCCGGTCGAGACACCACCCTCGCGCGTGAAGAAGGCGTGACGGATGCCGGCTTCTCCGGCGAGTTCGCGGGCGGTGATGAACATGGGCGTGATCCGGTTGGCGCAAGGCCGCAACCGGCCCCGCTGGGTTCAGCCCCGATCTGGCAGCCGATGAAGGTCAAATCCGGGCAGGGGCGGCAGGTTCCGCTGCGATAGCGCGAGAACCTTGAACAAATCCCCCATGCCGGTCTCGCCCGTTTCGATCAGGCGGTCGAAGGCGGCGGAGATCGCAGTCCGCTGGGTCGCGTCTGCCTTGAGCGACAGCGCCTGCGCCCGCTGCGGCAGCCCCAGCGCCAACAGGAAATCGCGTTGCGTCGCCGGCCCGTGCAGCGCGGCGCCGGCCTTGAGCGCGGCCTGCCCCATCCGCTCGAAATCGACATGGACGGTGAGATCCGCCTCGCCCGGTTCCGCCAGCGGAGCGACGAACTCATGCCGCTTCATCGCCTGCAGCGTATCGCCGAAGCCGGAACGCGCCGAGCCGTAATCGATGAGCAGCGCCGCCCCGCCTGCCGAAGCGAGATGGCCGGCAAGCTGCGCGACGATATCGAGCGCGATCGAAGGCTGCTCGAGCACAGTGCCGACAGGTGCGGTGATCTTCAGCGTGCCCCCTCCCGCAGCCGACACGCCGAAGGCGAGGTCGCCGTCATCGTCGAGCCCGACCAGCCGCTCGCGCCAGCCTTCGGGCGTCATCACGAACTGGTCGAGCGGCAGGGCGTCGAGGAACTCGTTGGCGACCGCGATGACCGGGCCGTCGAGCGCGCCGGCCACCGTATCGTGCCAGACCGGTTCGAACCCTTTCAGCGCCGTCGCCTGCCGGCCACGCAGGACGGGGCTGGTCTCGACGAGATGAACGGACAGCGCCGCATGGAAGCCCGGCACGATCCGCGTCGCCCTCAGCATATCGGCCATCAGCGTGCCGCGCCCCGGCCCGAACTCGACGAGGCGGAACCGTGCCGGCGCGCCCATCGCCTGCCAGGCATGGGCCGCCCAGAGCCCGATCAGCTCACCGAACATCTGGCTGATTTCGGGCGCCGTGGTGAAGTCGCCCCCGGCCCCGAGAGGATCGCGCGTCATGTAATAGCCGTGGCGGGGATGGCCGAGCGCCAGCGCCATGTAGCGGCCGATGCCGATCGGCCCTTCCAGCCGGATCAGCTCGATGATCTCGGCCTTGAGCGTGGTCACGCCCGCGCCTCGCCGGGCGCCTCGTGCTTGCTGCGCAGCACCAGCCACAGGCCGGCGAAGAACACCGGCAGCGAGAGCAGCATGCCCATGGTGATACCGCCCGAGAGCGCATCGACCGAGGTCCCGAACAGGAAGCCGAGCTGCGGGTCGGGCTCGCGGAAGAACTCGCAGACGATCCGCGCGACCGCATAACCCATGCCGAAGACGCCGGCGACGTAGCCCGGCCGCCGGAAGCCGCCGGCCCGGACCAGCAGATTCACGAGAATGAAGAGCAACAGCCCTTCGCCAAAGGCTTCGTAGAGCTGGCTCGGATGGCGCGGCAGCGGCCCGCCATTCGGGAACACCATGGCATAGGGGAAATCAGGCGCCGGCCGGCCCCAGAGCTCGCCATTGATGAAATTGGCGATGCGCCCGAGCAGGAGCCCGATCGGCACCACCGCGGCGGCGAGATCGAACACCGACAGCGCCGGATAGCCGCGACGCTTCGCGAAGAGCCACAGGCCCAGCGTCGCGCCGAGCAACCCGCCATGGAAGGACATGCCGCCCTGCCAGATCGCGAAGATGTCCTGCGGGCGCTCGAGATAGCGCGCGAGATCGTAGAACAGCACGAAGCCGATGCGCCCGCCGAGCACCACGCCGAAGGCGACGAAAAGCAGCATGTCGTCGAGCTCGATGGCTTGAGGCCGGGCTCGCCCGCCCCAAAGCTCATCGGCAGCGACGAGCTTGCGCGCATACCACCAGCCGCCAAGCAGGCCGACGACATAAGCCAACCCGTACCATTTGATCGAGAGCGGCCCGAGCTGCACCGCGACGGGGTCGATCATCGGAAAGGGAATGGCGAAGACGGGCATGGCAAAATCCGGTGGCGGGCGCGGCGAGATGGCCGCGCCTCCGCTGAATGGTCAAGGAAAAAGGCTGGCCCGTGGCAGCCTGCCTCACCATCCCGGCAAACGGTCCGGCCCCTGAAACTCGCCGCTCGCAAAGCCCGCGCAAACGCAAGGATGACATGGCAAGGCGATCATCCGGCCGCGTTCAGCCGCGAGCACGCCGCTCGCGCAACCTTTCGAAAGCGGACGGTCGCGAGCGCGCTCGCCATACCGCGATGACGGCGTCGGCATTGGCATCCCGCTCCTGCATCGCATCCACCTCGACATCGTAGAGGCAATAGGAATGGATGCGGTGGAAGTCGCGCCGGGCGTCACCGATCGGCCTGTCCCCACGCTCGCGCTCGCGTCGCTCCAGCTCCTCCAGCGCGCAATGCACCCCGACGAAGAACACGTCATGGCCCGCAAGCGTGTCCGCGAGACGCAGCAACCAGGCCTCGCTCTCCATGATGTGCTCGACGATGAGGTCATTGCCGGCCTCGACATAGGCGAGGAGCGAGCGCTCGAAGCCGAGGAAAAAGGCTTCCCGCATGGTCCGCCAGTCGAACTCGCCGCTCCTGATCCGGGCCGTCGGCAGCACGCCGGCATCGCGCAGGTGATCGATCGAGATACGCCAGAACGGCGCGTCGATCCGCGCCTGGATGGCACGCGCCAACGAAGACTTGCCGCTGCTCGACGCGCCGTTGAGCAGGATGGTGCGGCCGGGCCCGGCGGGGGTCATCCCTCCTGCTCCGGCCGGGCTTCGCTTTCGAGCGTCGCCAGAAGCTCCCTCAGAAGCTCCGCCAGGGCCACTCGCTTGGCCGGGTCCAGGCTTGCGAGGAACTGCGCCTCGCTCGCCATGTCGGCGCGGAGCGCGTCCTCGGCCCGCTGGCAGCCCAGCTCCGTCAGGACGACGAGCAGGCTGCGCCCATCCTCCGCCGATTTCTCGCGGCGCACCAACCCGGCCTTCTCGAGCCGCCCCAGCCGGTGCGTCAACCCGCCGGAGGTGATCATCAGCGCGCGATAGAGCGCCGTCGGCGCCAATCGATAAGGCGGCCCGCTGCGGCGCAAGGTGCTGATGACGTCGAACTCACCGCGATCGAGCCCGAACCCGGCGAAGGTCTCCTCGATGCTCGGCCGCACGAGATTGGACAGGCGATAGGCCCGCCCCAGGATCGCAGTCGGCGTCGTGTCGAGATCCGGCAATTCGCGGGCCCATTGCGCCCTGACCCGCTCGACATGGTCCATCTTCGTCATAGCCTGCCCTTCCCCGGCCTCTCCTCTGCCCCAGAGCGAGCCTCGCGCCAAGAGATATCTTGACACAAAGATATTTCTCGGGAACTATCTTTGCACAAAGATAACTGGAGGACATCATGGCGGCGATAGCGATCGACAGCGACATCCTGCGCAGCGGCGCAAGCCGGACGGCACGGTTCGAAGGCGGCGGGTACGGCTCGCAGGTCTCGTTTTTCCTGGTCGACAACGAGCCGGGACAAGGGCCGGGCCTGCATGTCCACCCCTACTCGGAAACCTGGGTGATCCGATCGGGCGAGGCGGAATTCACGGTGGGCCGCGAGACGCTGCGCGCCAGCGCCGGAGCGATCGTGGTGGGCCCGGCCGGCATCCCCCATAAATTCGCCAATATCGGGCCCGGGCGGCTGGAGCTCATCTGCATCCATGCCAACACGGCTATCGTTCAGGATTGGGTCGAGGACGAAGCCGCGGCCTGAGCGTCGACGGCGGCTGGGCGGACCGATGCGCTGGCGATGGCAGGCTCCACCTGGCCTCAAGGCCTGCGCGGTCGTGGGAAAAACGCGGGGCGCGGCGCATGGGCGCCCAGCCCCGGCAGATTCGTCAGCGCAGAATCAAAGCGCCTTCGCGGCAGCGCGGCTCGGGCGCTTTGCGGCCACCTTGCGAACCGGGGCCGCCGCCTTGGCAGCAGCCTCCTCGGCGTCCCTGGCCAATCGCAGGGCGCGCAGCTTCTCCGTCTTGAGGCGGGCCTGGCCGGCCTCGTCCTCAAGCGCCTGCCACGCGTCGAGCGCATCCTGGCGACGCTGCTCGGTCGTCTCGAAAGCCGCCTGCGCCCGGGCTTTGATCTCGTCCAGCTTCATGTTGCGGCTCGACATGCGAAACTCCTACTCGACTGACGCGGGTCGGCCGTTGCCGCTCAGACGGCGGCCGGACGAGGCGCTCCGGCTCCAGGGCCGGCTCCGGGACGGCCCTTGCCGACGGGCAGCTTGCGCTTCGGCGCCGGCAGCAGGCCTTCGCGCTGCGCCTGCTTGCGGGCAGCCTTCTTGGCACGACGGACCGCCTCGGCCTTCTCGCGGGCGCGGCGCTCGGACGGCTTCTCGAATTCGCGGCGCTGCTTCATCTCGCGAAACACGCCTTCGCGCTGCAGCTTCTTCTTCAGGACGCGCAGCGCCTGCTCGACATTGTTGTCCCGAACGAGAACTTGCATGGTCATCCTTTCCAGAAAGCACAAAGGGCCGGGCTTGTAGTCCCGACCCTTCACTTAACCGTTGGTGCGAAACGTCGTGTCGTGGCGCCGGTACATCCGCGGCGGCCTCAAGGCGGCGTCGTTCCGCTCCGGAACGATTACTCAGCGCGCAGGTTGTCGGCCGAGCTCTTGCCCGAACGCTTGTCCTGAACGATCTCGTACGAGATCTTCTGGCCGTCGCGCAGATCGCGCAGGCCGGCGCGCTCGACAGCGCTGATGTGGACGAAAACGTCCTGGCCGCCATCGTCAGGCTGAATGAAGCCGAAACCCTTGGTGGCGTTGAACCACTTAACCGAACCAGAAGCCATGAAAGCCTCCCGCAAACATGTTTATCCAAGCCCCATGGAAAACATGCGGCGGTGAATTCGATCAGAGGAAGAAAATCATCAGCATGTCGCGCTCAAGCGGCGCGAATGGCCAAATCATCAGGCCTAAATCGAAATTAACAAATAGGCCATGACAAGGCCGATGTCAAATCGAGACCAGCCCGACGATTTCTGAAAAACGAAACCGGGCAACGTCGCCAGCGAAAAAACACCTTGAACGAATACCACCGATTCTTCTCGAAATCGATCGCGTCGAGAAGCAGGCAGCCGTTGATTCAGCGTTGAATCAGTGCCTCTCCTGACATGACGAAGCCGCTGCGGCATCCTACATGCAGGCCATGAGTCGCGAACGCCAGGACGATCTGCCCCAGGACGAATTCGAGGACGAGGAGGACACCCTCCCCGGCGCCGAGCCCGCGCTCGTCCTCGCCGAAGCCGCGCCCGGTGCGCTCAAGGCCGGCATCGAGGTCATCCAGCAATTCGCCAAGCACCTGCCGAACCGGCCCGGCGTCTACCGGATGTTCGATCGCGCCGGCGAGGTGCTCTATGTCGGCAAGGCCAAGAGCCTGAAGAATCGCGTGACATCCTATGCCCGCGGCATGGCGCATACCAACGCCGTCGCCCGGATGATCGCCGAGACGGCGAACATGGAGTTCGTCACCACCGGCACCGAGACCGAGGCGCTGCTGCTCGAATCGAACCTGATCAAGCAGCTCCGGCCGCGCTACAATGTGCTGCTGCGCGACGACAAGTCGTTCCCCTATATCCTGCTGACCGGGGACCATGACGCGCCCGCGATCCTGAAGCATCGCGGCTCGCGCCAGCGCAAGGGCGATTACTTCGGGCCCTTCGCCTCGGTCTGGGCGGTGACCCGCACCATCGACGCGCTGCAGAAGGCCTTCCTGATCCGCACCTGCTCGGATTCCTTCTACGAGAACCGCACGCGCCCCTGCCTGCTTTTCCAGATCAAGCGCTGCGCCGCCCCCTGCACCGGCGAAGTCTCGATCCTCGACTATCAGGCACTCGCAGGCCAGGCCCGCGACTTCCTCTCCGGCCGCTCCTCGGCGGTGAAGCAACTGCTCTCGGCCCGGATGCAGGAAGCCGCGGAGGAGCTCGAATTCGAGAAGGCGGCGCGCTATCGCGACCGCCTCGCCGCGCTCTCGGCCGTGCAGGCCGGGCAGGACATCAACACGCAAGGCGTCGAGGAGGCCGATGTCTTCGCCATCGACGAACAGGCCGGGCAGTTCTGCGTCGAGATCTTCTTCTTCCGGAATCACCAGAACTGGGGCAACCGCGCGCTTTTCCCGCGCGCCGACCGCTCATTGACGCCGGCCGAGGTGCTGGCCTCCGTCGTCGCCCAGTTCTACGACGACAAGCCGCCGCCGCGCCTCGTGCTGCTCTCGCACCCGGTCGAGGAGATCGAGCTGATCGGGCAGGCGCTCTCGGCCCGCGCCGGCCGCAAGGTCGAGGTCGCCCACCCCAAGCGCGGCGAGCGCGCCGACCTGATGGCCCATGCAGTCAAGAACGCCCGCGAGGCGCTCTCCCGCAAGCTCGCGGAAAATGCCGGGCAGCAATCACTGCTCGTCGCGCTCGGGGCCGCCTTCGGCATGGAAACCGCCCCGCGCCGGGTCGAGGTCTACGACAACTCGCACATCATGGGCACCAACGCCGTCGGCGGCATGATCGTCGCCGGGCCGGACGGCTTCGTGAAGAACCAGTACCGCACCTTCAACATCTCGACCGACACCATCGCCGGCGACGATTTCGGCATGATGCGCGAGGTGCTGACGCGACGGTTCGCGAAGCTGGCGAAGGAGAGTGGCACCGACCTGGCCCCGATCGCTCAGGAAAGTACAGCTGTCGGCGGCGAGGCCGGGAAGATCACTCTCCAGGATGCGCCTGCGGAAGAAGCCTTACCGAAGAAGACCCGAAAGGCGCCAAAGCCGCGCAAGGACGAGGACGGCTTCCCCTCCCGCCCCGATCTCGTCATCGTCGACGGCGGCAAGGGCCAGTTCACCGCCGCGCTCAAGATCATGAAGGAGCTCGGCGCGGCCAACATTCCGCTCGTCGCCATCGCCAAGGGGGAAGATCGCAACGCCATGCGCGAGACCTTCCACATGGAAGGCAAGGAGCCCTTCAAGCTGCAGCCGCGCGACCCGGCCCTCTATTTCATCCAGCGTCTGCGCGACGAGGCGCACCGCTTCGCCATCGGCACCCACCGCGCCAAACGCAAACGCGAGACGATGAAGAATCCGCTCGACGAGATCCCGGGCATCGGCCCCTCGCGCAAGCGGGCGCTGCTGCTGCATTTCGGCACGGTGAAGGCGATCCAGCGCGCCAAGCTCGACGACCTCATGCGCACGCCGGGCGTCAATGCGGCCACCGCCAAGGCGGTCCATGATTTCTTTCATGACGCGTAGAGCGTTGCGCGACACAGCGGAAACCGGTGTTTCGCGGGAGCAATGCTCGATTGCTTCAAAAGCAAGCACGTTTTTTCGCTCTCGGACGCTCGCGCCCGAAAGTGACGTGGCCGCGAAGTTCTGCCACATTCACGCTGTTGCGTGTTGACGCTACTGCTGCCGCCTTGCTTTGGTGCATCCCGTGACGATTCTTCCAGACGCCATCAGGCGGCGCGGCCCTTGGTCGCTGCCGAACCTCCTCACCTACGGGCGGATCCTGGCGATCCCGGCCCTGGTGGCGATCCTGTTCTGGCCGCGCGACGATTGGATGCGCTGGCTCGCGCTCGGGATCTATACGCTCGCCGCCATCACCGACTATCTCGACGGCTACATCGCTCGCGCCTGGAGCCAGCAATCCGCGATCGGCCGCATGCTCGATCCGATCGCCGACAAGCTGCTCGTCGCCGCCCTGCTGCTGATGCTGGTCTATACCGGCCAGATCGAAGGCTGGACGCTCTGGGCCGCGATCGTGATCCTCTGCCGCGAAATCCTGGTCTCGGGACTGCGCGAGTTCCTGGCCGATCTGAAGGTCAGCGTCCCCGTCAGCAAGGTCGCCAAGTGGAAGACGACGGCGCAGCTCTTCGCCCTCGGCTTCCTCGTCGTCGGACCGGCCGGAGACAAGGTCCTGCCCGGCAACACCACGATCGGCATCGTCCTGCTCTGGGCCGCCGCCGGCCTGACGATCTATACCGGCTGGGACTATTTCAACGCCGGCATCCGCCATCTCGTCGCGGAAGACGAGCGCGCGCCATGAGCACCGCATCCGCCATGGCCGCGGCGGGCACGCGCCCGGTCCGCATCGTCTATTTCGCCTGGGTGCGCGAGCGCGTCGGCCTGCCCGAGGAAACGCTCGATATCCCCGCCGACCTCGCCACCATCGCCGATCTCGTGCGCTGGCTGAAGGCGCGCGGCGAGGGCTACGAGATGGCCTTCGCCGATGAGACTGTCGTGCGGGCCGCGCTCGATCAGGTCCATGCCAAGCCTCAGGCCCGGCTGGGCGCAGCCCGCGAGATCGCCTTCTTTCCGCCGATGACCGGCGGGTGACGGCCATGTTGCGACACCCTTGTCATTCCGGGGCCGCGCACCGCGCGGAACCCGGAACCCACGACTGGGCGTGCCGGGAATGGCAGTATGTTGCAGTCCGCTCACACCGTCGTGGGTTCCGGGTTCGCGCCTGCGGCGCCCCCCGGAATGACAAGGGGGACCAATGACGCCCCTCGTCCGCATCCAGCGGGAAGATTTCTCGCTCCAGGACGAGATCGACGCGCTCTCGGCCGGCCGCGCCGATATCGGCGCCGTCGTCTCCTTCACCGGGCTCTGCCGCGACGAGGCCGGCACGCTGGCTGCGCTCGAGCTCGAGCACTATCCCGGCATGGCCGAGGCCGAGATCGCTCGCGTCGCCGCTGAGGCAACCACGCGCTGGCCGCTGTTCGGCCTCGTCGCGATCCACCGCTACGGGCTGGTCAAGCCGGGCGAGCAGATCGTGCTGGTGCTGGCGGCTTCCGCCCATCGCCGCGCCGCCTTCGAGGCCGCCGATTTCATGATGGACTATCTCAAGACCCGTGCGCCGTTCTGGAAGCGCGAGCATCGCGCCGACGGCACGCTCGGCGGCTGGGTCGAAGCCAAGGCGGATGACGACGATGCGGCAAAACGCTGGGAACAGGCTCCCTGAATACCTGAAGGGCGCGGCACTCGGCGCAAGCCTCGCGCTGGTCCCGGCCCTCGCCGTCGCGGCCACGCGAGAGCCGAAGACCTTCCGCGACTGGATGGCCGGCTGCGACAATCTCAAAAGCTGCACCGCGCTATCGCTGCCGGCCGAGGCGGCCGACCCGGTCGCCTATCTGCGCCTGACGCGTTCGGCCGGACCGGACACGCCCGCCGAACTGACCTTGCGCCTGCGCGGTGACTGGAAGACCCCACCCCGGTCGGTCCAGCTGAAGCTCGATGGCGCCCCCTTCCCCGCCGGCGGCAAGGCGATGCCGGCGGAGACCGATGGCGACATGCTGTCCCTGACCTTCAAACCGGCCGAGGTCACGGCTCTTGTCGAGGCTGCCCGCAAGGCCACGAAGCTCTCCATCACCGCTCCGCAGGTAAAGGCCGAGATTTCGCTGTCGGGCTCCGTCGCGGCCCTGCTCTGGATCGACGAGCAGCAGGGACGCCTCAACACGACCTCCGCCCTGATCCGCAAGGGCAGCGGCACGAACGTTCCCGCCGCCCCTGCTCTGCCGGTCGTCATCGCGAAGCCGGCAAGCGGCACGCTGTCGGAGAAGGACGGCAAGGCGCTCGCTGCCGCGCTGCGCAAGGAAATCAAGCAGCGCGACCCCGATGGCTGCGACGACGACGAGTCGCTGATTGCCACCGACGAAGCCTGGACGCTCGACAGCGCACGCAGCCTCGTTTCGCTGGCCTGCTCACGCGGCGCCTACAATGTCTCGAACGCCTTCTGGATGATCGAGCGCAGCGACGCGAAGACGGCCAAGCCAGTGGTCTTCCCGCAAGGCGACGGCGACGCGAAGAATACGCTGGTGAATGCCGGGTTCGATCCGAAGAGCGGCCGCATCAATTTCTTCGCCAAGGGACGCGGCATCGGCGATTGCGGCGCCTCGGGCGGCTATGCCTGGACCGGCAGTGTCTTCGCCCAGACCGAGTTCAGCATGATGGGCGAATGCCGCGGCATCGGCTCCGATGACTGGATCACGCTGTATCGCAGCGAGATCAAGTAGGGAGCGGCATTGCCGGGCGGAGCAAAGCTCAGGACTGAGAACGGGCGTTCAGAACCGCGATGTGTCATTCCGGGGCTTCGCACAGCGAAGAACCCGGAACCCACGACCGGGTGACCCGCCTGCAACCGGGCATTAGGAGATTTACCCAGTCGTGGGTTCCGGGTTCGCGCCTGCGGCGCGCCCCGGAATGACAGAGGTGGAGTTTGAAGCCGCGATGTCGCGCCTCACGCCGCCTTCGACGGCGCGCGCACCGCGGCCGAATAGTCTTCCATCACCACCTTGCCCATGTTGCCGGTGATGAAGTTGTACGGGCCGATCTCGGAGACCAGCGTCACCTCGGCGGCAGAGCCGGTGATGAAGCACTCGTTGAAGCTTTCCAGCTCCTCCGGGCGGATGCGTCGCTCCACCACCTCGAAACCGCGCTGGCGGCACAGGTCGATGACCGACTGGCGGGTGATGCCGTTCAGGAAGCGGTCGGCCAGCGGGGTGTGGATCACGCCATCCTTGATGAAGAAGATGTTGGCGCCGGTGCATTCGGCGACATTGCCTTCCCAGTCGAGCATCATCGCGTCGGCATAGCCGGCGCGCTCGGCCTTATGCTTGGAGAGCGAGCAGATCATGTAGAGACCCGCAGCCTTGGCATGAACCGGCGCACAGGCCGGGTCCGGCCGGCGGTAATCGGCGACGTCGAGGCGGATGCCCTTCAGCTTCGCCGCCATGTCGAACATGCTCGGCCATTCCCACACGGCGATCGCGGTATGGATCTTGTTGTTCATGCCGGAGACCGCCATCATCTCCGAGCCGCGCCATGCGACCGGGCGCAGATAAGCGTCCTTCAGGCCGTTCTCCTTCAGGCAGAGATACTTGGCCGCGTCGAGCTCGGCGACCGAATAGGGGATCGTGAAATCCATGATCTCGGCCGACTTGTGGAAACGCTGCGAATGCTCGGTGCTCTTGTAGATCACGCCGTCATAGGAGCGCTCGCCCTCGAAGATGCAGGAGCCATAGTGCAGCCCATGGGTCAGTACGTGAATCCGGGCGTCCTTCCACGGCACGAGCTTGCCGTCGAACCAGATGACGCCGTCGCGCTGGTCGAAAGGAATGACTGACATGGACCTTCTCCTGGGTGCTTGTTTCCGGAACTCGGGCACAGCCTTTTTCGGAACGCAAGCGAGAGTCTAAAGCTGCGCTGCAGCGAGACGTTTTGAAATAATCGTTCGCTCAACGCCCTTGACCGGTAATCTTGCGTCTGAGATATGTCAATAAGGCTGACCCAAATTTTTGGAAGCGTGTTTTGGCCCCATCCTCTTCCGACGTCGACGACCTGCCGCTCAGCCCCTCTTCCGAGGCCGTCCCGCATGACCTGATCGAGCTGCTGTTCTTCGCCTATCGCGACTTCGTCGGCGACCCCGACCGCATCCTCGCCGATTACGGTTTCGGCCGGGCGCATCACCGCGTGCTGCACTTCGTCCAGCGCCGTCCCGGCCTGACCATCGCCGAATTGCTCGACATCCTCCAGATCACCAAGCAGAGCCTGAATCGCGTGCTCAAGGAGCTGGTCGAGAAGGGCTATATCGAGCAGCGCACCGGCCGGCAGGACAAGCGCCAGCGCCATCTCCACACCACGCCTTCGGGGCAGGACCTCGCGCTGCGCCTCGTCCGCCTCCAGGCAAAGCGCATCAACCGCGCGCTTGAAGGCGCCGCGCCTGAAACCGCGGCCATCGCCGCGCGCTATCTCGCCGCCCTGATCGACCCGGCCGAGCGGCCGAAGGTAGAGCGCCTTCTCGACAAGGCTTAGTGATCTCGGCTGTATCGCCCTTGTCATTCCGGGGCTTCGCGTAAGCGAAGAACCCGGAACCCACGACCGGGCGAGCCGACTGTAACGGGCCCCCAGACCCAACCCGGTCGTGGGTTCCGGGTTCGCGCCTGCGGCGCGCCCCGGAATGACAAACGGTGGAGCTGAAGGTTCCGTCTCCTCAGAACCTCCTTAGCGGCGACCGGCCCCGCGGGTTATGCTATGGCAGCCCAGCACCGCGAGCGCGCCGACTAAGATCGGCGCAGGAGAAAAGCGCGAGATGATCGCAACCGAGACCCTGGCGAAGCCGGCCCGCAAGCCCCTGCCCGACGAGGCTCCGCATATCCTCGTCGTCGACGACGACCGGCGCCTGCGCGAATTGCTGGGGCGCTTCCTCGGCGACAACGGCTACCGGGTCACGACGGCTGCCAATGCAGCGGAAGCCGATACGCGGCTGGGCAATCTCGTCTTCGACGCGATCGTGCTCGACGTGATGATGCCTGGCGAGAACGGCTTCGACTTCGCGCGGCGCTTTCGCGGCGGCTCCGCCGTGCCGATTCTGATGCTGACCGCGCGCGCCGACGGCAAGGACCGCATCAACGGCCTCGAGATCGGCGTCGACGACTATCTCTCCAAGCCTTTCGAGCCGCGCGAATTGCTGCTGCGGCTCGGCAACATCCTGAAGCGCACCCTGGTCGTCGAAGCCGCGCAATCCGGCACGCGGCCGGATTTCGTCCGCTTCGGCCCCTTCATCTACGGGCTGGCGCGCGGCGAATTGCGCAAGGGCGAGGAGACGATCCGCCTGACCGAGCGCGAGCGCGAGATCCTGACCGCGCTGGCCGAACGCGCCGGCGAGGTCGTGCCGCGCGAGGAATTGGCCGCGCAGGGCTCCGCCGCCAATGACCGCACCGTCGATGTCCAGATGAATCGCCTGCGCCGCAAGATCGAGCGCGACCAGGCCGACCCGCTCTATCTCCAGACCGTGCGCGGCGTCGGCTACAGGCTGGTGACGGACCGGACGTGACACCGCTGCAAACCGGCAGGAAAGGCCTCTCCGCGCTGCGCTCACTCGCGCGTACGATAACGCGTGGCTCCGCCGGGCTGGAACAGGCGCTCGAAAGCCTCGGCAAGGTCGTGCGGCCGATGGCCAAGCGCATCGGCCGCCCCTTGCAGGTCGTGGCGCGCTACATGCCCAAGGGGCTTTATCCACGCGCACTCGTCATCGTCATCGCGCCGGTCGTGCTGCTGCAATCGGTCATCGCCTATGTCTTCATGGAGCGGCACTGGCAGACGGTGACGCAGCGCCTCTCGTCCGCCGTTTCCGCCGACATCGCCATGCTGATCGATGTCTATGAGAGCTACCCGCAGGATGCCGACACCGCGACGCTGTCGCGCATCGCGGCCGAGCGGCTCGGCATGGACCTCGACATCATCCCCGATTCCGACCTGCCGGCACCGGGCCCGCGCCCGTTCTTCTCGTTGCTCGACAATGCGCTCTCCACCGAGCTCAGCCAGCAGGTCGCGCGTCCGTTCTGGCTCGACACGGTCGGCCGCTCCAGCCTGATCGAGATCCGCATCAAGCTCGGCAAGAACGTGATGCGCATCCTGACGCGGCGCAATTCTGCCTATGCCTCGAACAGCCATATCTTCCTGCTCTGGATGATCGGGACATCGCTGATCCTGCTTACCATCGCGGTTTTGTTCCTGCGCAACCAGATCCGCCCGATCCTCAAGCTCGCCGACGCGGCGGAGGCCTTCGGCAAGGGGCGCGACGCCGATTTCAGGCCGCGCGGCGCCCGCGAGGTCCGCCGGGCCGGCAATGCCTTCATCGAGATGAAGCGCCGCGTCGAACGCTCGATCGGCGAGCGCACGACGATGCTGAATGGCGTCAGCCACGATTTGCGCACCATTCTCACCCGCTTCAAGCTCTCGCTCGCCCTGATGGAGCGCACCTCCGAGATCGAGGCGCTCGAGAAGGACGTCGACGAGATGAGCCGCATGCTTGAGGACTACCTCGCCTTCGCCCGCGGCGATGCCGGGGAGACCGCGGTCGAGACCGATATCCGCTCGCTGCTCGAGGAACTGAAATCCGATGCCGAGCGGCAGGGCCACCAGACCGAACTGACGGTGGTCGGCGATCCGCTGGTCGTGATCCGGCCGGACGCCTTCCGCCGCCTGCTGACCAATCTCGTCTCCAACGCCGCCCGCTACGGCGACCGCATCGCGATCCGCGCGACCCATGACGCGCGCTACCTGATCGTGATGGTCGACGACGACGGCCCCGGCATCCCGCCGGACCAGCGCGAGGACGTCTTCCGACCCTTCTTCCGGCTCGACGAGGCCCGCAATGTCGATGGCGGCGGCACGGGCCTGGGCCTCGCCATCGCCCGCGACATCGCCCGCGCCCATGGCGGCGACATCATGCTCGCCGATTCGCCGCTCGGCGGCCTGCGCGCAACCGTCCGGCTGCCGGTCTAGAGTCACGCGGTTTCGCTCGACAGCCGCGAAAATCGAGCGCTAGTCTCACGATGACGCGAGGGGAGGCCCGGCATGCGGTTCCTGAGACGATCTCTGGCTTTCCTCGCAACGGCACTGCTGATGGCGGCATCCGCGGCGCAAGCGGAGGAAGTCGTCGATCTCGGCGGCAGCTTCCTCGGCAACGGCCGGGCCCTGCTGAACAAGCCCGCAGGCAAGGCTCGCGCCGGGCTCGTGCTTCTGACCGGAGGCGACGGCTATGTCGGCATCGGCGCCGATGGCAGCGTTGCGCGTAGCGGCAACTGGATCGTCCGCACCCGGGGCGCCTATGCTCGCAGCGGCATTGCCAGCATCACGCTCGATGGCGGCGCCGATCCGGCCAAGGCAGTGGAATACATGCGCGGAATCGCACCGCGCGTCATCGTCGTGGCAATGAGCCGCGGCGCCCTCAAGGTCGCCGACACGCTATCGGCACGGCCGGATGGTGTCGTCTTCGCCTCCTCCATTCTGGACGGCGCACGCGGCATGATCGGCGATCCCGGGCGCCTGCCGCCGACGCTGATCATCCACCATCGGCAGGACAGTTGCCGCCTGACGCTGCCGGACTCGGCCGTCACTTTCCAGCAATGGACCGGCGGCAAGGCACGCCTCGTCTGGATCGACGGCGGCAGCTCGACCGGCGATCCCTGCCAGGCCCGTGCCTATCACGGCTTCATCGGCCGCGAGGGCCAGGTCGTCGGCGCCATCACGAGCTTTGCGGGTTCGCTGCGCTAGCACCGGGGCCGATTGGAGCGAGTTCGGGCAAACGTGCCACCGCGTGGTCGATGAAGGCCCGCACGCGCGGCGCCGGCTGCCGGCCCCCCGGTACCACGAGCTGCACCGGCAAGGGCGGCGGCTCGAACTCCGGAAGCAGACGCACCAGCGTGCCCGCAGCGAGGTCGTCCGCAGCCTGATAGGACAGCACCCGCGCCAGCCCCCGCCCGGCCCGCGCCGCGATCAGCACCGACTCCACCTCGTTGACGATCAGGCGCGGCGTCAGCACGACGGCGCTGCCTGAGCGCGGCCCGCCGAAGCGCCAGGTCAGCGTCTGGTTGGCGGCGACGCTTGCGATCGTCTCATGCGCCGTGATGTCGGCAGGCCGCCGCAAGGGCGGACAGTTTGCGAGATATGACGGCGCGGCGACGAGAATGCGCCTGACCTCCCCAACCTTGCGCATCAGCAGGCCGGAATTCGGCAACGGCCCGATCCGGACGGCGAGCTGCAGATCTTCCTCGATCAGGTCGAGGTTGCGGTCCGCGAGCACGATCTCGACCTGCACCTGCGGATAGCGATCGAGGAACTCGCTCACCAGCGGCGTGACATGCCGCCGGCCGAAGGAGAGCGGCGCCGTAATGCGCAACAGGCCGCTGACCGGCTCGCCCGCAGCGACGCCGAGGGCCGCCTCATAGTCTGCGAGCAGGCGCCGGGCCGTGGTCGCAAGCTCCCGACCTGTATCGTTCGGGGTCAAGCGCCGCGTCGTCCGCGCGATCAGTTGCGTCCCGATCCGCTCCTCCAGCCCGGCGAGCGCCCGCGTCACCGCCGGTCGCGATTTGCGCAGCCGCCGTGCCGCACCGGCGAGGCTGCCGGCGTCGACGATCGCGACGAAGATCGCAAGCTCGTCGATCCGGTCCATCGCTTCATTCCGAAAATTGAAATTCTGAGTTCAATCGATAGCAGATTTCGCCACTTCTGCGAAACGATCATGATCTCCGGGATCAGCAGGAGCATTGCCATGCCATCGTCAGAGATCGTCCTCCACGGAACGCCCCTCTCGGGCCACGCCCATCGCGTCGAGCTGCTGCTGCTCGCGCTCGGCCTGCCCTACCGCACCGAGCCGGCACCGGCAGACGTCCGGCAGAGCGCCGCCTTCCGCAGGCTCAACCCGCTCGGCCAGATACCCGTCCTAGAGGACGGCGACCTTGCCTTCGCCGACAGCAACGCGATCATGGTCTATCTGGTCAGGCGCTATGCCCCGGACAGCGCCTGGTTGCCACTCGACCCCGTCGGCGCAGCCCATGTCCAGCGCTGGCTCTCGATCGCCGCCGGCGAAGTCATGCACGGTCCTTCCATCGCACGCCTGATCACCCAGTTCGGCCTGAACGACGACAAAGCTCGCGCCCAGCGGATCGCGGCCCGGCTACTCGCCTTCATGGAAGAGCATCTCGCGACACGCGACTATCTCGCCGCCGCCCAGCCGACGATCGCCGATCTCGCCTGCTATTCCTATGTCGCCCATGCGCCCGAAGGCGGCATCTCGCTGAAGCCCTATCCGGCGGTGCGCACCTGGCTCGCTCGCATAGAGGCCCTGCCCTTCTTCAAGCCGATCCCGCCTTCGCCCCTGCCATCGGAGCTCGACGACGATGCTGCCTGACGGCCCCTTCCACCCTGGCGAACTGGCGGCGCAGGCACGAGCCGGCGTCGCTTCGCGCGGCGCCGGCATCCGTCCGTTCATGCCGGATCAGCACCGCATCTTCTTCGGCCAACTGCCCTGGCTCTTCGTCGGCGTGCTCGACCGGGATGGCTGGCCGCTGGCGACGGTCATCGCCGCCGCGCCCGGCTTCGTGAAAAGCCCGACCCCGACCACACTGTCCGTCGCGGCCCTGCCAGCCGAAGCCGACCCTGCGTTCGGATCGTTCCGGTCGGACAGCCCCATTGGCCTGCTCGGGCTCGAATTCGAAACCCGCCGCCGCAATCGGGCGAATGGCCGGATCGAGACCATCGGTGTGAAAGGCTTCTCGATTTCGGTCACGCAAAGCTTCGGCAATTGCGCGAAATACATCCAGGTCCGCAATCGGGTGCCGGATGGCAATGAGCCCGCCATATCCCCCACTGAATTCTCGGGCCTAGACGCGCAGGCGCGTACGCTGATCGCCCAGACCGACACGCTGTTCATCGCCAGCGCAGCCGCCCTGGACAGCGAGCTTGGCGGCGCCGACATCTCGCATCGCGGCGGCCGTCCCGGTTTCGTCCGCGTCGACGGTGACAGCCTCACCATCCCGGATTTCGCCGGCAACAACTACTTCAACACGTTCGGAAATCTGCTGCAGGAGCCGCGCGCGGCGCTGCTCTTCGTCGATTTCGCGACGGGTACGCTGCTGCAATTGCAGGGTGAAGCGGAGATCGTCTGGCAAGGACCGGAGCTGGCGCGGCTCGATGGCGCCGAGCGCCTGTGGCGCTTCCATGTGAAGCGCGGCTGGCGCCGGCCCCGCGCGCTCAGCCTGCGCTGGTCGGCACCGGAATTCGCGCCGACCACCTTGCAGACTGGCCTGTGGTCGGTGGCGGCCTAGAAGAGCCGCCCGCCGATCGGCACTGCGTGCCCCGGCCCGATCAGGACGACCTCGCCCTCGGCATCGGGAATGCCGAGGGTCAGCACTTCCGACATGAACTTGCCGATCTGGCGCGGCGGGAAATTCACCACCGCGAGGACCTGCCGGCCGGGGAGATCCTCCGGCCGGTAGTGCTTGGTGATCTGCGCCGAGGATTTCTTGCGGCCGATCGTGCCGCCGAAATCGATGACGAGCTTGATCGAGGGCTTGCGTGCCTCCGGATAGGGCTCGGCCTCGACGATCGTGCCGACACGGATGTCGACCTTCAGGAAATCGTCGAAGCCGACCGGAATGGCCGGGGCGGAAGGCTCGCTCAAAACTCCGCCCATCCGTTATCGCGCGCGTCGGCAGCGGGCTTGTGGACCGCAGCGCCACCGCCGCCAGGGGCCTTGGCGCGCGGCACCGCCGGACGCGGCGGCGCAGCGACGGCTGCCCGCATGGTCTGCGAGATCGCCTTCAGCCGGGCGACGTCGCCGCCAAGCTGGAAGCGGGCGACCAGCGACGAGAGCCGGTCCGCCTCTTGCGACAGCGAATGCGCGGCCGCGGTCGACTGCTCGGCCATCGCGGCGTTCTGCTGGGTGGCCTGGTCCATCTCGCCGACGGCGGAATTGACCTCCTGGAGACCTGAGGCCTGCTCCTGCGCGGCGCCGGCGATCTCGGCGACGAGCGCGGTGACGCGGGTGATCTCGGAGGCCATGCGCTGCAGCGCCCCGCCGGTCTGGCCGACGAGCGTGACGCCCTTCTCGACCTCGATGGTCGAGGCGTCGATCAGCGTCTTGATCTCCTTGGCAGCGGCGGCGGAACGCTGCGCCAGCGCCCGCACCTCGGAGGCCACGACCGCGAAGCCCTTGCCGGCATCGCCGGCCCGCGCCGCCTCGACCGAGGCGTTGAGCGCGAGCAGGTTGGTCTGGAAGGCGATCTCGTCGATCACGCCGACGATCTGCGAGATTTCCTGGGCCGATTTCTCGATGCCACCCATCGCCGTCACCGCATCGCGGACGATACTGGTCGACTGCTCGGCCTCGGACTTGACCTGCTCGGTCGCCTGGTTGGCGAGGCGAGCGCTCTCGGCGGTCTGGCGCACCGTGGCGGTGAGTTCGTCGAGCGCCGTCGCGGTCTCCTCGACCGAGGAGGCCTGCTGCTCGGTACGGCCTGCGAGATCGTCGGCCGCCTGGCTGATCTCGGTGGAACCGGCCTTCATGCTGTCCGTATTGGTCGCGATCTGGCGCATCGCGTCTTCCAGCTTGGCGATGGCGCCGTTGAAGTCGTCCTTGAGCTTGACGTATTCGGCCGAGAAGTCGGCCTCGATCCGGTAGGTCAGATCGCCATCCGAAAGACGCTCCAGGCCCTGGCCGAGCGCATGGACCGCATCGGCCTGCGCGCGGGCATGCTCGGCGCGGTCGGCCTCGTTGCGCCGGCGTTCGCCATCGGCGGCGCTGCGATGACCCGCAGCCTCCTCCTCCATCCTGAGCTTGTCGGCCTCCATCGCCTCCTTGGCGAGGGCCGCGTCGCGGAAGACGACGAGCGTACGCGCCATCGCGCCGATCTCGTCGGCTCGCTCCTGATGCGCGATCGCGGTGTCGAGCTGGCCCGCAGCCAGTCCCTCCATCGAGCCGCGCAGCGAATGCAGCATGCCGGAGGCGCGCCGGCTGAGCAGGACCACGAGGCCGAGCATGACGAGGCCGAGCGGCACCAGCACCTTGGCGACACCGCCGACCATGCCCATGAAGGCTGCGTCGACGTCCTGAACATGCAGGCCCGAGCCGACCAGCCACTGCCATTCCGGAATGCCGATGACATAGGCGATCTTGAGCGAAGGCTCCTTGTCGCCGGCCTTGAGCCAGCCATAGTCGACGAAGCCCTGCGTCTTCGCCTTCACCAGCGCGATCATCTCCTGGACGAAGAACTTGCCGTCCGCGTCCTTGAGCGGGCGCATGTCGGTCGACTGGATCTTCTTGTTCGCGTGCAGGACGCTGATGCCGTCGTAATTGACGAGGAAGTAGTAATTCCCGTCGTCGAAGCGAGCGCTGCCGATCGCGTCCATCGCCAGCTTCCTGGCGTCCTCTTCCTTGAGCTCACCGCTCTGGACCCGCGCCAGATAGCCCTTGACCGTCGTCGCCGCGGCCTCGACCGAATTCTTGATCTCGGCCCGCTTGAGCGTGATCTTCTCGTTGCGGGCAGCATTCAGCGTATAACCGACGGCGCCGACAGCGATCAGCACGGCCAAGGCTGCGATCAGGCCAAAGCAACGGCTGATCGACAGAGTCGCAAGCTTCCTAGTGAACGACATTCGCCTATCCTGCGCGAGGGAGAATTCCCCTCATTCGCGCGGAACTGGCTAAAACGCGCTTAACGCTGACCGAGTTTTGCCACATTTTGTCGCAGGCGGCTGCGAGGCCGCCCGGCGCTCAGATCGCCGGCGCGTAGTCCTCGTTGTCCTCGCCGCGCTCGGAGGCCCGCTCGCGCCGGCGCCCCTTCAGTGGCCGCCCCGCGCACAGCGCGCGCGCCAGCCCACGGAACGGCGCCGTCAGCCGGTGGACATCCTCGATGCGGGCCATGATGCGCCCGGCCGTCTTCAGCTCGCGGTCGAGCCGCGCCATCGTCTTCGACAGCTCCGGCTCGTCATCGTCGAGCCAGGCCTCGGAGACCCGTGCCATCAGCAGCACCGCGCCCTGCACGCGCACAGCCCCGAGCGCGTCCTCGGTCGGGATGCCGGCCGAGGCCAACATGTAGCGCCAGGAATTGACCGCCCCGCGATTGAGCGCCGCCAGCGCCAGCGGATCGCGGCGGATGACCGGGGCGATCTTGCGCAGGCTCGCCTTGTAGGGCGCCATCGCATCGAGCCGGCGCATGACGAGGTCGAACAGCCGCTCCTTGACGGGCTCGCCCGCGAGGTCGTCCGAGGCATTGGCCAGCACGGCATCGTCGACGATGCGGGTCACGCCGCCGAGCATGGCGAGCTTGGACGGGAACAGCCCGCGCAACTGCGCCAGCGACAGCCCGGCCTCGGTGGCGATATCAGGCAGTTCGATCTGGTCCCAGGGCCGCTCGGCTGCGAGCTTCATCAAGGCATCGACGGCGCGCTTGCGCGGGTCGACCGGCTTTGCCGCTGGCGGCGAGGCCTCGGACGGAGTGGAAACGGGTTTGCGGGCCATGGGACAGCTCCTCTCGCTTCGCGATGAGCGAAGGTTAGGCCGCTATCGTGGCAGGTGAAAGACCATTCAACCCGAAAGCTCGCCGGCGCGACGTTTGGCAGCAGCCACGGCCTTGCGCATCAACGGCTTCATGCCGTCCTCGGCCATCAGCACCTCGAGCGCAGCCGCCGTCGTCCCGCCCGGCGAGGTCACGTTCTGGCGCAGCGTCCCCGGAGGCAGCGGCGACTGGAACAGCAATTCGCCCGCGCCCTCGATCGTCGCCCGCGCCAGGCGCTCCGCGACATCGGCCGGCAGGCCGGCATCCTTGCCGGCGGCGGCCAGGCATTCGACGAGATGGAAGACATAGGCCGGACCTGAGCCCGACACGGCCGTCACCGCATCGATCAGGCCCTCGTCCTCGAGCCATTCGACCTTGCCGATGCTGCCGAGCAGGGCATCGGCGGTGGCGCGCTGCGCCGCACTCACCCCCTTGCCGGGAGCCGCGGCGGTGGCGCCGCGCTGCACGGCGGCCGGCAGGTTCGGCATGGCGCGGATGATCGCACCGGCGTTGGGCAGGCGCGCCGCAAGATCGTCCAGCGTCTTGCCCGCGAGGATGGAGATCAGCAGCGTCCTGGGATGGATGAAGGCCTGCACGGCAGGCGCCGCCGTATCGAGCATCTGCGGCTTGGTCGCGAGGACGACGACCTCGGCCGCCGGAATCTCCTTTGCGGAGGGATTGAGCCGCATGCCCTTCTCCTGGGCGAGCGAGACCATCTCGTCCGACGGCTTGGGATCGATCAGGCTGATTCCCCGGGGATCGATGCCAATGCGCAGCCAGCCCTCCAGCATGGCTCCGCCCATCTTGCCGGCGCCGATGAGGACGAGCGATTGCGGAAGGGAGTTCGACATGACGGCCTCTCAAGGCTTGGCGTTTCACGGGCCCCTGCCCGGACGCTCACGGCCGGGAGCCTTCCCGACCCGTGGCCCCCCGGTCAAGTCCGCCCGGGCGGTTTCGGCGGCTCAGGCCTCGCCGACCGTCTCCAGGATCGCGCCCTCCATGCCTTCCTTGGCGGTCTTGCCGGCCCAGACGACGAACTGGAAGGCTTGATAGTAGCGTTCGCAAGCCTCGACCGCGGCCTTGATCAGCGCGATCGCCTGCTCCTCGGTCGGCTCGGCGCCACCGGAAAGCAGCAGGGCATGGCGGTACATGACCACGCTTTCGCTGCTCCAGAGGTCGAAATGGCCGAGCCAGAGCTGCTCGTTGACGAGACTGACGAGCTGCAGCACCTCGCTGCGCCGCCGCTCCGGCACCTTGAGGTCGAAGGCGCAGGCGATATGCAGGGCCTCCACCTCGGCAAGCCAGGTGATCGCGACATGATATTCCGACCAGCCGCCGGTGACGGAGACGGAGAGTTCGTCCTCGCTGTCGCGATCGAAGGACCAGTCATTGAGTGCGGCGAGGCGTTCGAACAGGTCGAGCGGGTTGGAAGGCCGATCCAGCTCGGCATCCATATCGAGGTCTATCATGCCCTAGGGTCCACCTTCCGGATGCTGGCGCATCCGGCGCGTTCGAGAAGAGGAACACGGCGACTGGAAAGCCGAAGGAACGCAACACACCTCCGGAGCCTCTCAACGGAGATGCTCCCATCCGGCACGGCAGGACGAATCCGCCCGACGAATCAATTCTTTCCACCGACGATAGCGCAGGCGCTGTGACGCTCCCAACACGGCGCCAAGCTCCGCGGATTCGGCCGGCGGGCTCAATCCCCTCGGAGGGCTGTCCACAGCACATGGCTGTGGACATGACCTCAGGGTATTCAGGACTTGCCGAGCTTCTCCTCCAGCGCCTTCAGCCGCGCGGCGAGCTTGTCGTTCTCTTCGCGGGCGATCAGCGCCATCTCGCGCACCGCCTCGAACTCCTCGCGGGTGACGACGTCGAGATCGCGCAGCAGCCGCTCGATCTGGGTCTTCACCACCGTCTCGACCTCGCGCCGCACGCCCTGCGCCGCGCCGGCCGCATCGGTGGCGAGGCGGGCGATGTCGTCGAGGATGCGGTTGCCGGGGTTCACCATGGTTCTCTCCCTTAGAGCATCGGCCCGAAAAGTGTGACGCGGTTTTTCGGGAAAAGCCGATGCAAATTCAAAGATCTGGAGCATCGGACTGAATACGATATTCAGTCCGATGCTCCAGAGGCGCGAAACTCTCTGGACACAGCCTATAGGCAGCCCGCGCGGGCGCCGCAATTGCGACCGGATGTCGGGCTTGCCCCTCGGCGACCGGCGCGCTCACATGGGCGACCGTCCGGAGGATCTGCGCCATGGCCCTGCATTTCACGCCCGCCGAATTCGCCCGCCGCCGCGAAACACTGCTCGCCGCGATGCAAGACGGGCGCCTCGATGCCCTCTTCCTGTTCCAGCAGGAATCGATGTTCTGGCTGACCGGCTACGACACCTTCGGCTTCTGCTTCTTCCAATGTCTCGTCGTCAAAGCCGACGGCACCATGGCGCTGCTGACCCGTTCCGCCGACCTCCGGCAGGCACAGCAGACCTCGAACCTCACGGATATCCGCGTCTGGAAGGATGGCCGTGACGCCGATCCCAGCGCCGACCTGCTCGCGCTGACTCGCGATCTCGGCCTTGCCGGCAAGCGCATCGGGGTGGAATTCGAAGCTTACGGTCTCGTCGCCTCGAATTACCGCAAGCTCGAAGCCCGCTTCGCCGGGCAGGCCGAGCTTATCGACGCTTCGCTGATCGTCACGCGCCTGCGCGCCGTGAAATCGGCGGAGGAGATCGCCTATGTCCGGCGCGCTGCCGTGCTCGCCGACGCGGCCGACCGCGCCGCGCTCGCCGCGATCCGGGCCGGCGCCGACGAGGGCGAAATCCTCGCCGCCCAGCACAATGCGATCTTCGCGGGCGGCGGCGACTACCCCGCCAACGAGTTCATTATCGGCTCCGGCCGCGACGCCCTGCTCTGCCGCTACAAATCCGGGCGGCGCCGGCTCGATGCGAACGACCAGATCACTCTCGAATTCGCCGGCACCGACCGGCATTACCACGTCGCCGCGATGCGCACGGTCGTCGTCGGCGAGCCCCGCCCGCTCCACCGCCCCTATCACGCCGCCGCCCGCGACGCGCTGCTCGCCTGCGAGGCCGAACTGAAGCCCGGCCGCACCGCGGGCGACGTCTTCGCCGCCCATGCCCGCATCTTCGACCAACACGGCCTCGCGCAGCACCGACTCAATGCCTGCGGCTATTCGCTGGGCGCCAAGTTCACGCCGTCATGGATGGATTGGCCGATGTTCTACGAGGCGAATGACTGGCCGATCGTGCCGGGCATGGTGATGTTCGCCCATATGATCCTGATGGATTCCGCCAGCGAAACCGCGATGTGCCTGGGCCGAACCTATCTGGTCGGCGAGGGCGGCGCCGAGGCGCTCAACCTGCCCGATCTGGACCTCGTCATCCGTTGAGCCTAGAAGAAGCGCGCAGGGAATCTCGAAGCAGTCCACAGCCCAAAGGGCGGGAGGCGTCATGATCAACCGTTTTAGCGGCCTCGTTCTGGGGCCGGTTTTGGCGCTGGCTGTCGCCGGCTGCCAGGAAACCACCCAGACCGCCGCGCGGCCGCGCGTCGATGCGCCCGGCGTCCCGGTCTCGGTCCAGAGCATCTCCGGCGCGCCGGAAAACGTCACGACGAGCTTTGCCGGCCTGCTCGGCGAGGCCGCGGCCGAGCGCAAGATGGAGATCGTTCCCGGCAACAAGCCGGCGCGCTTCCGCGTGAAGGGCTATCTCACCGCCCAGCCGACCGAGGACGGCCAGACCGCGCTCGCCTTCGTCTGGGACGTCTACGATTCGACCAAGCAGCGCGCCCAGCGCGTGCAGGGCGAGAGCATCGGCAAGCGCAGCGGCGGTTCCGATCCCTGGGCCGGCATCGACCAGACGATCGTGGCCAAGGCCGCGTCCGACTCGATGGATGCCATCGCCGGCTTCCTCGTCACCACGCCGGGCGTCGAGACGCTCACGGTGGACGACAAGGCCAACAAGCCCACCGCCCGGACGGGTACCCGCGTCGCCGCGACCGCCGACAAGAAGAGCTGAGCCACGGACCGGCGCCGCCCCGCCGGCGACGCTACGGCAGTGGTTTCCGGGTCACGGCGCGACGCCCCGCGCTTTTTACTCGTCGATATTGCACTGCAGCAGTCGACTCCGTCCGACCGCGCTGTTAAGAGCCGTTCGAATTGAGCCGGCAACGCCGGCCCTCCCTGCTCAGCCTTACTGCAACGGTGCGCTACGGCATGGCCTCCCATTTTAAAGTCGTCGCCGGCAACTCCAATCGCCCGCTTGCCGAGGCGATCTGCAGCCATCTCAGCATTCCCCTCGCCAAGGCCTCCGTCCGGCGCTTCGCCGACATGGAGGTCTTCGTCGAGATCCAGGAGAACGTGCGCGGCCAGGATGTCTTCATCATCCAGTCGACCTCGTTCCCGACCAACGACCATCTGATGGAGCTCCTGATCATCACCGATGCGCTGCGCCGCTCCTCGGCGCGCCGCATCACGGCGGTGATCCCCTATTTCGGCTATGCCCGGCAGGACCGGCGCGCCTCGGGCCGCACCCCGATCTCGGCCAAGCTCGTCTCCAACCTGATCACCCATGCCGGCGTCGACCGCGTGCTGACGCTCGATCTCCATGCCGGGCAGATCCAGGGCTTCTTCGACATCCCGACCGACAACCTGTTCGGCGCCCCGCTGATGGCGCGCGACATCAAGGACCGGCTGGAATGGAAGAATGCCATGGTCGTCTCGCCGGACGTCGGCGGCGTGGTCCGGGCGCGTGCGCTCGCCAAACGCATCGACGCGCCGCTCGCCATCGTCGACAAGCGCCGTGACCGGCCGGGCGAGTCCGAGGTCATGAACATCATCGGCTCGGTCGAGGGCCGCTCCTGCATCCTGATCGACGACATCGTCGATTCCGGCGGCACGCTGGTGAATGCGGCCGACGCGCTGCTCGAGCAGGGCGCCAAGGAGGTCTACGCCTATATTACCCATGGCGTGCTCTCCGGCGGCGCGGTGGCGCGCATCGCCTCGTCCAAGCTCAAGGAACTGGTCATCACCGACTCGATCATGCCGACCGAGGCCGTGAAGGTCGCCCGCAACATCCGCGTCATCTCCATCGCCGGCCTGATGGGCGAGGCGATCGAACGCACCGCGAGCGAGACCAGCGTGTCGAGCCTGTTCGACTGAGAGGTTCGGCTTGGGTAATTCCCGCGCCCTCGTCCTGTTCTCCGGCGGCCAGGATTCGACCACGACCTTGGCCTGGGCTCTCGACCGCTTCGACGCGGTCGAGACGATCGGCTTCGACTACGGCCAGCGCCATCGCATCGAGATGGAATGCCGCGAGACCATTCGCGCGAAACTTCCGGCACTCTCCGCCCGCTATTCCGAGCGGCTCGGCCCCGACCATGTCGTCGATCTCAAGGCGCTCGGCGCGATCTCCGAGACGGCCCTGACCCGCGAGACCGAGATCGCCTTTGCCGAGACCGGCCTGCCCACGACCTTCGTGCCGGGCCGCAACCTGATCTTCCTGACCTTCGCCGCCGCGCTGGCCTATCGCCGCGACCTCAAGCACATCGTGCTCGGCGTCTGCGAGACCGACTATTCCGGCTATCCCGATTGCCGCGACGACACGATCAAGGCGATGCAGGTCGCGCTTGGCCTCGGGCTCGACCGCAGGCTCGTGCTGCACACGCCGCTGATGTGGCGCGACAAGGCGCAGACCTTCGCGCTGGCGCGCGCCATCGGAGGGCAGGCCCTGCTCGACCTCGTGATCGAGGAGAGCCATAGCTGCTATCTCGGCGACAGGACGACCCGGCATGACTGGGGTTACGGCTGTGGCCATTGCCCGGCATGCGATTTGCGATCAAAAGGCTTCGCGGCCTATCTCGCAGCCCCCGATGACAGCGGACCTATTCCATGACCCGTGATCGCCAGCGCCTGACGGAAGGCGTTATCGCCCTCGTCCTGTTCGGCCTGACCATTCCCGCCGCCAACTGGCTGATCGGCAATGCCGGCGCGGTCTGCGTGCCCAATGGCCCCTGCCTCGTCCCGGTCTGGCCGGGCATCATGGCGCCGAGCGGCGTCCTGATGGTCGGTCTCGCCCTCGTCCTGCGCGACATCGTCCAGCGCCGCCTCGGCCCGCTCGCCGGTCTCGGCGCCATCGCGGTCGGCGCGCTGATCTCGGCGACGCTCGCCCCCCCCGCCATCGTGCTGGCCTCGGTCGCGGCCTTCCTGTTGTCCGAACTCGCCGATTTCGCCGTCTATACGCCGTTGCAGCGCCGCCGCTTCGTCACGGCCGTCTTCGCGTCGAGCGTGGTCGGCCTCGTCGTCGACAGCCTCGTCTTCCTGCATCTCGCCTTCGGCAGCCTCGACTTCCTCGCCGGCCAGATCATCGGCAAGGCCTGGATGGTGCTGCTCGCCCTGCCGCTGATGCATCTCCTGCGTCGTCGCGACGAACGGTTGGGCCTCGTGGCCGCCTGAAAGCCGGAAAGCGCGGCGCCGCATAAACTTTGCAGCCGCGCCTCAATCTGACCTTAAGGCATTTGCGATAGGGAACGGGTTCTTCGACGAGCATTCAGTCGGATAATCCGTGATCAGACCTTCGGGCCGCCTGCAGGCTCTTCAGAACGATATTCTTGAAGACATCGCGCGCGGCGAGCCTCTGATCGCGTGCATGGAGCGTCTTTGCCATCGTGCCGAGGCGATCTCGCCCGGCGTCATCTGCTCCGTCGTCACCGTCGACGACCAGGGTTGCCTGCAGCCTCTCGCCTCTCCCAGCCTGCCGGCTCATTATGTGAGCTGTATCAAGGGATTACCCGCCGGCCCCAATGTCGGCTCCTGCGGAACCGCGGTGTTTCGCGGTGAGCCCGTCGAAGTCACCGACATCGCCACCGATCCGCTTTGGGCGCCCTATACCGGCCTTGCCCTGCCGCTCGGCCTGCGCGCCTGCTGGTCGACACCGATCAAGGCCCGCGACGGCCGCGTCGTCGGCGCCTTCGCCTTCTATTTCACGCGCCCTCGCCGCGCCCGCGAACTCGAACGCCAGATCGTCGCGACCTGCGTCCATCTCTGCGCCATCGCGATCGAGCATGACGAGGTCCGCACCCGCAATCACCGTCTTGCCTATTTCGACACGCTGACCGGACTGCCGAACCGCAGCCAATTCAACGGCGCCATTGCCGAGATGAGCGCCACCGGCCGCCGCTACGGGCTGATGCTGATCGACATCGACCATCTCAAGCGGGTCAACGATACGCTCGGCCATGCTGCCGGGGACGCGTTGATCGCCGAGGTCGGCATGCGGCTCGGCACGGCGCTTGCCGATTGCCTGACCTGCAGGATCGGCGGCGACGAGTTCGCCGTCCTCGTCCGCGATTGCGAGGGGCCGGCCCACATGCGCGCCCTCGCCTCGGCCGCGCTGGCAGCGGTCGCGGTCCCGCTCGACCATGACGGCCACAGCATCGTGCCGGGCGTCACCATCGGCGGGGCGCTTGCCGGTGAGGATGGGCTGGACAGCGTCATCCTGCGTCAGAATGCCGACCTCGCGCTCTACCATGCCAAGGAAACCCGGCGCGGTCGCTATGTCCGCTTCCGCCGGCAATTGCGCAGCGCGATGATGCAGCGCATCCGGGTCCGCCGCGATGTCGACGGCGCGCTCGGCGACGAGCGCATCATCCCCTATTACCAGCCGGTCATCCGCCTCGAGACCAGCGAAGTCGTCGGCCTCGAGGCCCTGGCCCGGATGCGCCTCGACGACGGCCGCATCGTCACCGCCGGCGAGTTCCAGGACGCGCTGCGCGATCCGAAGATCGCCCATCGCACCACCACCCAGATGCTGACCGCGGTCGCCGCCGACATGGCGGAGTGGCGAGCCGACGGCCTGAATTTCCAGCATGTCGCGGTCAACGTCACCTCGGCCGATTTCCAGAAGGGCGACCTGGTCCAGCGCGCGAGCCGGATTCTGGAACGGGCTGCCGTGCCGATGCGGCAGCTCGTGATCGAGGTCACCGAACAGGTCTTCATGGGCGGTCGCAGGGACGGCGTCGCACGCACCATGGAAGCGCTGCGCGCCTGCGGATCGCCAGTCGCGCTCGATGATTTCGGGACGGGCTTCGCCTCGCTCACCCATCTGCTCGATTTTCCGATCGACATCATCAAGATCGACCGCTCCTTCGTCGGCTCGATCGGTAGCGGCGCGCGCAGCGAGATCATCATCGAGGCGCTGCTGACCATGACCCGCCGCCTCGGCATGAACATCGTTGCGGAAGGCATCGAGAAGCAGACTCAAGCCGAACGCCTCGCCGAAATGGGCTGCCGCCTCGGCCAGGGTTACCTGTATTCCCCACCGGTCCCGGCCTCGGTCATCCGGGAGTGGCTGCTGCGCTTCGCCCAGCCCAGGCAGGCGACAGCGCCGGCCGCCGGGCGCGTCGCGAACGCAGCCTGAGAGCTTCCGGAAAACCTGCGAGCGAAGCCGGACTTGAGATCGCGGCGGTTTTCGCCTATGAGCCCCCCAGCGTTCGGCTGACACCCTTGGAGGCTCTGAACGCGCAATCCGATGGCCGCCACGAGGCGGCCTTGTCATTTACAAGTCAAGGACATCCAACATGACCGCCGTGAAGCAAATCGAGGCTTCGGCGCGCGCACAGGTCGGCAAGGGGGCCGCTCGTGCTGTTCGCCGCCAGGGCCAGACGCCTGCCGTGATCTATGGTGGGGGCGCTGCTCCCGAAGCCATCGCGCTCGACGCCAACAAGACCCGCCAGCTGATTTTCGGCGGCCACTTCCTGACCACGATCTTCGAGATCAGCGTCGCTGGTAAGAAGCAGCGCGTCATTCCGCGCGATTACCAGCTCGACCCGGTCAAGGATTTCCCGATCCATGTCGACTTCCTGCGCGTCGCCAAGGGCCAGACCGTCACGGTCCAGGTTCCGGTGCACGTCGTCGGTCAGGAGCAGAGCCCCGGCGTCAAGAACGGCGGCCTGGTCCAGATCGTCGAGCACAGCCTCGAAGTCACCGTCGAGCCCGACAGCATTCCGGAGTCGATCGACGTGTCCGTCGCTGGTCTGAACATCGGCGACTCCGTCCATGCCGACGCGATCAAGCTTCCGGCCGGCGCCAAGCTCTCCGTGGGCGCTGACGCCACGATCGTCACGGTCTCCGCGCCGACCGTAGAGGTCGCGCCGGCCGCCGACGCCGCCGAGGCTGCTCCCGAAGCCAAGGCCTGATGAAACGGCGCCAGCCGGCGCCGCTTCCATCCGGAACGATCACGAGACGGCCGGGCCAGCCCCGGCCGTTTTGCTATGGCATCGGACCAGTCCAATGCTGCACTGACAAGCCTGCCGGAGTCCCGCCATGCTGATTTTCGCCGGCCTCGGCAACCCCGGCGCGCGCTATGCCCGCAACCGGCACAATATCGGCTTCATGGCCGTCGAGGAGATCGCACGCCTGCATCGCGCTTCACCTTGGCGCGCCCGCTTCCAGGCCGAGGCCTGCGAGGCGACGATCGGTGGCGAAAAGGTCATCCTGCTGAAGCCGCAGACCTATATGAACGAGTCGGGCCGCGCGATCGGCGAGGCTGCGCGCTTCTTCAAGATCGCGCCGGCCGATGTCGTCATCTTCCATGACGAGCTCGATCTCGCGCCCGCCAAGCTGCGCGTGAAGCTCGGCGGCGGCAATGCCGGGCACAACGGCCTGCGCTCGACCACGGCCGCCATCGGCAACGACTATCGCCGCGTCCGGATGGGCATCGGCCACCCCGGCGACAAGGCGCTGGTCCATTCTTATGTGCTCAACGATTTCGGCAAGCCCGAGCAGCCTTGGGTCGAGGATCTCTGCACGGCCTGCGCCGACCATGCCGCCCTGCTCGCAGCCCATGACGACACCGGCTTCCAGAACAAGGTCCATCTCTTCATGGACGCGCGCGGCCACGCCGCCGTGAAGCGCCTCGGCGAGAAGAGCGACGGCTGATTCCCCTGGCGTGAAAACACGGGTCATCCCGGACGGAGCGCAGCGGAGATTCGGGATCCATGCCTGAACGTTGATCGGAAGCGCTCCGGAATGGATCCCGGGTCAAGCCCGGGATGACACTGGTGGTTCCGGAGTTATAGCGGCAGCTTGGCACCCGCCTTCGCCACTGTGACGCGGCTGGTGCTGTAGCTGCCGTCGGCCTGCCGGCTCGCCGTCATCGCAACCTGCGCGCCGGGCTTGAGCTCGCTCGCTTCCGCCGGCGCCGCCATCAGGATCGTCGCCTCCGGGGTGATCGCGACCTTCTGCTCTCCGCCGGGATAGCTCAGCACCAGATTGGCGCCGTCGACCTTGGAGACGGTCTCGGCCACCGTGGCATTGGTCATGGTCGCGTCCGGCAGCACGCCCCAGGGGCGATGCCCCTCGCCCGTGCCGCGCATCGTCTCGGGGAAGATCACGACCTGCACGGCGAGCAGCGTGCCGTCGGCCTGCGGCTTCGCACCGACACCGATGAAGCTGCCCTTGGCGACATCCGAGGCCTTCGCCGCGACCATGCCACCGACCGAGAAGCCCGGCGCGAGCGCGACCTTGATCTCCCGCCCGTCCGCAGCCTTGAGTTCCAGCGTCGCCCCCGCCATCCGCTCGACCGTGCCGCGTAGCCGTGTCCCCGGCGCCTGGGCGACGGCCATGCCACCGACAAGGGCAAAGGCCGGCAGGGCGAACGCGAGGCGGATACGGTTCATGGCGAGGCTCCGAACGGTGCGGGCAGGCATCCCGCCCGATCCAGCGCCCGCGCCTGCCACGCCGCCATGCACGTTCGCGTGAGGCACACGGCCGCCATAAGGCCTGCGGCTCTTGTCTTTATCGCGCAAGCCCCCCAATAAGGCCGCAACTTCAAAGCTTCACGCCCGGCCACGGCGATCCGCCACGGGCAACGGAACAGGCGATCATGGGTTTCAAATGCGGAATCGTCGGCCTGCCGAATGTCGGCAAGTCGACCCTCTTCAACGCTCTGACGCAGACGGCCGCAGCCCAGGCTGCGAACTACCCGTTCTGCACGATCGAGCCGAATGTCGGTGACGTCGCCGTGCCGGACGAGCGGCTGGAGAAGCTCGCCGCCATCGCCGGCTCCAAGGAGATCATCCCGACGCGGCTGACCTTCGTCGACATCGCCGGCCTGGTGCGCGGCGCCTCGCGCGGCGAAGGGCTCGGCAATCAGTTCCTCGCCAATATCCGCGAATGCGACGCCATCGCCCATGTCGTGCGCTGCTTCGAGGATGGCGACATCACCCACGTGGAAGGCAAGGTCTCGCCGGTCGACGATATCGAGACGATCGAAACCGAACTGATGCTCGCCGATCTCGACAGCCTCGAGAAGCGCGTGCTGCCGCTGGAGAAGAAGGCGAAGTCCGGCGATAAGGAGGCCAAGGAAGCGGTCGACCTGATGAACCGCTGCCTTACCCTGCTGCGCGACGGCAAGCCCGCCCGCCTGGTCCAGGTCTCGGCAGAAGAGCGCCGATCGTTCGAATTGCTAGGCCTGCTCTCGTCAAAGCCCGTGCTCTATGTCTGCAATGTCGAGGAAGCCAGCGCCGACAAGGGCAACAGCTTCTCCGAACTGGTCAAGAAGCGCGCCGCCGAGGAAGGCGCAGTCGCCGTCGTCGTCTCCGCCAAGATCGAGAGCGAGATCGCCGTGCTCCCGGCCGCCGACCAGAAGGATTATCTGGAAGCCGTCGGCCTGGAGGAGCCGGGCCTGAACCGCGTCATCCGCGCCGGCTACGCCCTGCTCCATCTCGTCACCTATTTCACGGTCGGCCCGAAGGAGGCCCGCGCCTGGACGATCGAGAAGGGCACCAAGGGGCCGCAGGCCGCCGGCGTGATCCATACCGATTTCGAGAAGGGCTATATCCGCGCCGAGACCATCGCCTACGAGGACTACATCGCCAACAAGGGCGAGTCCGGCGCGCGCGAGGCCGGCAAGTTCCGGCTCGAAGGCAAGGACTATGTCGTCGCCGATGGCGACGTGCTGCATTTCCGCTTCGCGAACTGAAGAGCCTGCCGGCGATGTCGTTTTTCGAGGATTTCGTTCCGGGCCAGAGCGCATGTTCGCGCAGCCTCGACGTCTCGCAGGACGACATCGTCGCCTTCGCCTCGCGCTATGACGCGCAGGATTTCCATGTCGACCCCGAAGCGGCCAAGACGAGCTTCGTCGGCCGCCTGATCGGCTCGGGCTGGCACAGCTGCGCGCTGCTGATGCGCCTGATGGCGGAAGATTTCCTGCTCGACGCCGCCAGCATGGGCGCACCGGGCATCGAGGAGGTGAAGTGGCTGCGCCCTCTCCTCCCCGGCGACAGCGTCAGTGCCCGCCGCACCGTGCTCGAAAGCAAGGCCTCGCGCTCGCGCCCCGAGATGGGCCTCGTCCGCTTCAGGCTCGAACTCCTGAATCAGCGCGACGAGCCGGTTCTGGAGCAGACCAACTGGATCATGTTCGGCCGCAGGGGCTCCGGCATCGGCAAGCACCCTGCCGGTCCGTGGCTCGATCACGCACCGGTCTACGAGCGCCCGGTCGTCGTGTGTCTGGTGGAAGCGCCCGCCGATCCGCCCGGCCCGCCGCGCTTCTTCGAGGAGCTTTCGGTCGGCGACAGCCACGAGCTCGGCAGCTTCGTCTTCACGTCCGAGGAGATCGTCGCCTTCGCCCGCAGCTTCGATCCGCAGCCCTTCCACATGGACGAAGCCGCGGCCCGCAACAGCTCGTTCGGCAGGCTCGCCGCCTCCGGCTGGCATACGGCCGCCGTCTGGATGGCCTGCATGGTCCAGCACCGCAGGCGCCAGCTCGCGGTGGCGCCCGACCGGCCCGCGCGCCTTGGACCCTCCCCCGGCTTCAAGAACCTGCGCTGGACGAAGCCGGTCTTCGCCGGGGACCGCATCACCTATCGCTCCGAGGTCATCGACAAGCGCGAGAGCGCCTCGCGCCCGCAATGGGGGCTGTTCTTCCACCGCAACACCGGCGTCAACCAGGACGGCGAGGAAGTCTTCAGCTTCGACGGCTGCGTTTTCGTCGAACGCATGCCTCGCTAAATCATTTTTAAATCAATAATCTACGGCGCAAGAATCGAACGCTGACTTCCGCCAATCTACGTAGCAGCTACAAACCTGGAGGCTCAATTGCTCTTGGTTTCTGGGCCTGCTTGCGCTGCACCAGTCACGCCTGACGATCCCGAATCGTCCAGCGCAGCGGCCTCATCGGCGATCAGATCGGCCACCCGTACGCCAATGGCATTGGCCAGCTCATAGAGCGAGATGATCGTCGGGTTTCGCCGACCGCGTTCAAGGCTGCTGATGTACCATTGGCTAAAGCCCGAGCGCTCCTCGACCTGTGTTTCGGCGTGCAAGTTTGACCCCATGAGGCGGGGGATCGGCGTCCAACTTT